>CAIYVA010000205.1 GCA_903929455.1 uncultured Pseudomonadota bacterium
CCGGTGGATAGGTGAGGAAAGCCTGGTACCTCGCCTGCGGCGGCTAAACGCTGTACCTGCCCTTCGAACAGGCGAATGCGCCAGAGCATTCGGTACATTTCTGTCCAGTCATTTAGGGTGGGTGCTGCCAATGGGAGCCTCGCTGTCATCGGTGGTGGTGTGGTCTAAAAAGACCAAGCGCCGCTCAGGAGGTAAGCCTCGTGCGCGGCGGGTCGTGTGGTTCGATCTCAGATGAATGATCGAATCGGGTCTTTCCCGTCCCAGTTTTGGCTCTCACGGTAAAAACGCCCAAACACTGCATCGAAGCCTTCACCCAGTTCGATGAACTCCACATAGCCGGGCATCTCGGCCGTGGTGTCCATATAAGCGACACTGCCGCCACTGGGGACGCCCGCTAAAAAGGCGAGTGCGTGGCCACGTGCTTGATAGGCGGACACATCCGCCTGCAGGTTGCGTGTGGCGATTCCCCAATGGTGAAAACCATAGCCCTTTTGATCGATCCATTCCTTGTAAACGGAAGGCTCATTGTCGTTGGGTTGGATCAATTCAATATTCATGTGGCCCGCAAAGCCCATAGCAATCGACACATCAGCAGTCGATGGCTGTCCTCGGTAGATAGGATTCGTGCCAGTAAAGTGGTCGAGCAGGAACCAAGGGCCGACTCGGGCGTTAGCGCTCCACTGACGCATCGCTGCCTGAATGTCCTTCACCACATAAGACATCTGAATGATGCCATTGTCGGGTTGTCCAAAAATGACCTGACCCATAGCTAAAGTCCTATCTTGACGCGTCAAAACCAAGAGGTTACGCCTGTCGGCCCCTAGAACGCGATACGGAGTGCAATCGTACTGCACTCGGGAGGCACACAGGCCGATCCAAGTGCTGACTGACGTCAGGATGGGTCCAGTTGAGAGGTTAAGACCAGTGCACTCTCGTGCGGCTAGGGTCATCGGGCGGTCGGGGGCGCTCAGAGCACGTATCGAAAAATTTAATAAAAAAAACTACAAATCAATATCTTATATGGATTATCGAGTGCAACGGACGGCCCTGATGGCGATCAGGTGACGCCTTTGCTTCAGCGCAGGCGTACCCCTTGAATGGGTCCGTTGAATGAGACGCCCGATGCGGTCGGGCCATTGGCTGGAATCAAGCCAAGTACCAGTATAAACGTTCCTACCAAGTTGCCGCTTCGATCGATCGTGCCTGTGTATTCAAGGCGCGCCATGCCAGGATCGGTGACCCCTTGGCTAGTGCCACCGACCAGTGCCTTTAGATTGAAGTCGATGACATAGCCTTTAAACGCACGCGAGCCATTTCGGCGCTCTTCGCATTCGGTGATGATGCCGGCGGCATCAGAGAAAGGCGGGAAAGCGCGATTGTTGCCGTCTTGATGTGAGTCTGTGTAGTGCATGAGCGCATCGCTGGTGATGAGTAGCATGCCAGCTGATCCACCCGTTCCGGCGCTCGATGTGTCAGTGAGGTAGGCGCCTTTGATCGCGCTAACACAGGTGGGCTCTACACGGGCGTTGGCGACGTTGGCTGATAGCGTGCCTGCAAGCAACGCTAGAAAAAGAAGCGGTCGTAATTTGATCATGTGTTTCGGCGCTCAATGGGGTTCACAGGGATCGGTTGCACGGAAGCTATCGTGACGAGACCGTAACCTAAGAGCCACGTGTCGCGCCACACCCAAGCGTGGGGTGTCCCTCTGTGCTGCGGGTTACGGGTGATGTCTCGTAGAGCCCCTGTCTTATGCCTGATGCAGGGCGTGTCGATTTTGTAGGGCGATATTTTATAAGCACTTGTTTTTATGAGTTTTTTTATGCCACTCTTGGGCTCGGGGCATGGCTGCGCTGGGTCCGGCTGTCCCTGCTTGGATGACGGCCTGTTGAACTGCGTCATCAGCCTGTCTTGGCGCGTCAATGACACACGGATGCACGCGGCGACACGTAGCAAACTCGCGTATTGTCTGAGGTCCGCGTGTCGTGAGTAAGTAGAGGATGCCACGATGATTGTGCCGTTAACACTGAGTGATTTTCTCGATCGCGCCGAGCAGGTATATGGCGATCGAATCGCGGTGGTCGATGAGTTGTCTCCGCCCGGTGGGGGTCTTGGTCAAATTACCTACCGGCAACTCGCAGCGATGGCGCGCAGTCTGGCTGCCGCGTTAGATGACTTGGGAATAGGTGCAGGTGAGCGTGTTGCCATCGTGTCACCCAATGCGTCGCGCTTTCTGATTTCGCTTTTCGGGGTCAGTGTGTTTGGTCGGGTGCTAGTGCCGATCAACTTTCGCCTGTTGGCTACCGAAGTGGCTTATATCATTGAGCACTCTGGCGCGACCGTGGCACTCATTGATGCGGATCTAGAAGATGCTTTAGCTGACATCCCTATCCAGCATCGATTTATTCTCGGTCACAAAACAGATGCGCAATTATTTCTTAAAGAGAGTGTGCTACCGAAATTCACCGTCACCGATGAGAACGCTGCCGTTTCTATCAATTATACCTCCGGTACGACAGGCCGCCCAAAGGGTGTCGAGCTCACGCATCGCGGCTGTTGGTTGAATGCAGTGACTTTCGGGTGGCACACAGGCGTGTCCGATCGTGACGTGTACTTACATACTTTGCCAACTTTTCACTGCAATGGATGGGGTATGCCTTATGCCTTGACAGGTATGGGGGTGCGGCAAGTGATTTTGCGAAAAATTGATGGTGAAGAAATATTGCGCCGCATTGAGACTGAGGGTGTAACTCTGTTTTGTGCCGCGCCGACCGTCTTGAGTGCCGTTTTGGAGGCAGCCAGTCAGCGCGTGCGTTTGGGACAGCCTTTGCCACGACCTAATCAAGTGCGTCTTATTGTGGCGGGTGCCGCGCCTCCCTCTAAAACCATCGAACGTGTTCATACGGAATTGCATTGGGAAGTCATCCAGATCTACGGGCTGACCGAGACGTCACCGCTGCTCACGATTAACCGCGCACCCTCGGAGTGGGATAGTTTGGCGCCAGACGAGCGTGCGACTCGGCTATCTCAGGCAGGGACACCCGCTATCGGTGTGCGCGTCCGGATCGATGAGCAAGGGGAAGTCATGGCTCGCAGTAACCACGTATTCACAGGATACTGGGAGCAGCCGGCGGAGACGGATAAGGCTTTGAGTGATGGATGGTTCCGTACCGGGGACGGTGGTTATTGGCAAGATCAGTATTTAGTGATTGCTGATCGTAAAAAAGACGTGATTATTACCGGTGGAGAAAACGTGTCATCGATCGAGGTTGAAGACTGCCTCTTTCAACATCCAGCGATTATTGAGGCCGCTGTGATCGGTGTTCCTGATGACAAGTGGGGAGAGACCATTAAGGCGTTGGTTGTTTGTAGGCCTGGCCATGCCTTGACCAGTACCGAGGTGATTGCCTTCTGCAGGGGTCGGCTGACGCACTTCAAATGTCCAACGTCAGTCGAGATCAGGGATGTGCTGCCACGAACCGCTACCGGCAAGATGCAGAAATTTCGTCTGCGTGAGCCCTACTGGGCCGGCATTGCTAAACGCGTGAACTAAAGTGAATGCTGCGAGGGGCTATGTGACTGCGCTCGCCGTTATCGGCGCCTGACTCGTGCATTACGTTCGTGTTGCTGGTTAGCCACCATGGGTATGGTGGTAGAGTGTGGTGGCGATAGACTAATGGCGTGATGACATAGGGGTAGCGAACATGGGATCGATGATTGATTTTGTGCGACCGGACGGTCAGCCGCGTCGAGGCTATCTTGCAGAGGCCAGCAATCCACAAGCACCCGCGATGGTCGTGCTACAGGAGTGGTGGGGTCTTAATAATCAAATCCGCGGCGTGGCGGATCGCTTCGCCCGGGCGGGCTATCACGCGCTTGTGCCAGATCTGTATGGTGGCAAGGCGACGGTTGAAGCAGAGGAAGCTCACCATTTGATGGAGGGCCTTAATTTTGCGGATGCAGCGTCTCAGGATATTCGGGGCGCCGTGCAAGTATTGAAGGCTCGTGGCGCACCGGCGGTGGGAGTGACTGGATTTTGCATGGGCGGTGCCCTGACGGTGCTGTCCCTGTGTTTGGTGCCTGAGGTGGACGCAGGCGTGATTTGGTACGGCATGCCACCACTAGAGTATGTCGATGCCAAGCAGATTAAGGCACCAGTGTTGGCGCACTGGGCGCTACAAGATGCGTTTTTCCCTATTGCCGGTGTTGATGCGCTAGAGGAAAAGTTGCGCGTAGCCGCAGTGACGTATCAAGGTCATCGATACCCGGCCAATCACGCGTTTGCCAATGAGACCGCTCGGGGCGCTACGCAATTGCTGCCTGAGACCATTTACGATGAGAGTGCGTCGCAGGCTGCCTGGGACAGGACTTTCCGATTCCTAGGCAGCGCGCTGCGATCGTGACTGTGCGCGCCGCTCTGAGTGGCGGCGCTTCTAAGGATTAGCTGCGACGCGCGTTACTGTGTCCTGCTTCGGCTACGAGTCGTGCCTCAAGCCACTTACGAATACGCTTGGCATCGGCAACGCGGGTGTATTTACCTGTCGAATCCAGCAAAACGATAACGATGGATTTGCCAGAAAATACCGTCTTCATCACTAAGCAGCGACCTGCCTCAGCGATGTATCCCGTTTTCTGGATCACGATATTCCACGAGGGGTTGTGGACGAGCGAATCCGTGTTCCTAAATTCAACGTCGCGACGGCCCACTTTGACGGTATAGCGCTCGTCGGTCGAATACTCTTGAATTTTCTTGTTCTCTGCCGCGGCTTGGACCAGTTTTACTAGGTCCTCAGAGCTTGCGACGTTTTCGCTCGATAAACCCGTGGGGTCCTCGAAATGAGCGCTCGTCATCCCTAGGGCTTTCGCCTTGGCATTCATCTCGCGAATGCAGGCGGCTAGGCCACCGGGATAGTGTCTGGCTAAGGCGTGGGCAGCCCTGTTTTCAGAGGACATCAGCGCCAAATGCATCAAATCAGCGCGCGTTAATCGGGTGCCTATTTGAAGGCGGGAGGTGACCGTCTTGGCGCCGATCGCATCGTCGGCAGCGACCTCTAGCACCTCATCCATTGGCTGCTTGGCTTCGAGTACCACCAGCGTGGTCATTAATTTAGTGATCGATGCAATGGGCTTGGCAATATCGGCGTGTCGAGAGAGAACCACCGAGGCATCCGTCTCATTGAGTACATAGACCGAATGTGACTGCAGTGCGGGTGCTGGCGTAGCCGATTTGGCAGCAATGGCAGGGGCTGTGATACTAATAAACAGGGCAAAACAGCTGACAATGGCGCGGGCGGTGTGTTTGGCGTGGCGGATTGTGGTCATAGGAAGATTCCGCTAGTCAAAGGTCGTTCACGTGTTTGCTCGAATGCCCCATGATGATAAGGCATCCACTAGGCCATAGATTAAATGCTTCTGTGCGCGCCGTCACGTCTCGTATCGCAAAAAGTGCAAAACTATTTTGGGCGGGGGTTCGTGTAATACCCCAAAAAAAGATTACAGTGACGTCATGCGCCCGTAGCTCAGCTGGATAGAGTACCTGGCTTCGAACCAGGTGGTCGGGAGTTCGAATCTCTCCGGGCGCACCAACATTTGCCTTGCTTTGGCGTGGTTTCAGCGCGAGAGGCCTAAGAGGCGATCAAGTCGATGGTGCTACCGGCCATCATCAATCACCACGCAAAGGGTGGGGGTTTCCCATGACTAAATTGCTCGCTTTGACTCTGTGGATCGCCGTTTCGCTATTAGGGGCGGTTTCTCTCGGCGTAGTTGCGTTTGGCCGTGGCGAAGCGGTCAACGCCCTGTGGATTTTGGCCGCAGCTTTAAGCGTCTATGCCATCGCCTATCGGTTTTACGGCAAATTCATCGGCCGCCGAGCGCTTGGCTTAGATGATAGTCGTCTGACGCCGGCTAATCGCCACAACGATGGCCTCGATTTTGTCCCGACCCATCGGTGGGTGGTGTACGGACATCACTTCGCGGCGATTGCCGGCGCCGGGCCGCTCGTTGGGCCGGTACTCGCTGCCCAAATGGGCTTTTTGCCGGGCACCTTGTGGATCTTGGCGGGCGTCGTGATGGCCGGTGCGGTACAGGATTTCATCGTCTTGTTTGCCTCCGTGCGTCGCGACGGTAAATCACTGGGCGACATGATTAAAACCGAGTTAGGGCCGGTCGCGGGCACCTTCGCGCTGGTAGGCGTATTGGCCATCATGATTATCATTTTGGCTGTTCTCGCGTTGGTTGTGGTGAAGGCCCTGACAGTCAGTGCCTGGGGCGTCTTCACCATTGCAGCGACCATTCCGATTGCGGTGTTAATGGGTGTCTACATGCACCTGCTCCGTCCCGGAAAAGTGCTGGAAGCGACTGTCATTGGTGTGGCTTTATTGCTGCTTGCGCTGGTCTTTGGCCGTGATGTGGCCGCAGATCCTGTTTGGGGGCCGTTTTTTTCTCTGAGCGGCACAAGCCTCGCATGGGCGCTCATCATCTACGGTGCGGTGGCTGCTAGTTTACCCGTGTGGCTGATGTTGGCACCGCGTGACTATCTCAGTACGTTCATGAAGCTAGGTACCTTGGTGGCGCTCGCCATCGGTATATGTGTTGTGGCCCCCGTACTGCAGATGCCGCGTACCACTTTATTCATTGATGGTACCGGGCCGGTATTCTCGGGCAAGCTTTTCCCCTTCCTGTTCATTACCATCGCCTGTGGTGCCGTGTCAGGTTTCCATGCGCTCATTTCGTCAGGCACTACGCCCAAGTTAATAGCGCGTGAGTCTGATATTCGCATGGTCGCATTCGGCGGTATGCTGACCGAGTCTTTCGTGGCCATGATGGCATTGATTGCTGCGTGCATCTTGGATCCTGGTATTTACTTTGCGATGAATGCGCCAGCTGCTGCGATCGGTACTACCGTGGTGCAAGCAGCGCACGTGATCTCTGGTTGGGGATTTGCCATTACGCCTGACGCGATTAGCCAAGCGGCTTCAGACATTGGCGAGCACTCTATTTTGTCGCGCGCGGGAGGCGCCCCGACTTTGGCAGTCGGCATGGCTCATATACTTTCAAGTGTCGTGGGCGGCAAAGCGATGATGGCTATTTGGTACCACTTTGCGATTTTATTCGAGGCGCTGTTCATTTTGACCGCGGTGGATGCTGGTACGCGAGCGGCGCGCTTTATGATTCAGGATATGTTGGGGCACATCTATGCGCCATTAGGGAATACTCGCTCAGTCGTCGCCAATTTGCTGGCCACTGTGCTTGCGGTGTCTGCGTGGGGCTACTTCCTTTATCAAGGCGTGCTTGATCCGTTGGGCGGCATCAATAGTCTTTGGCAGTTATTTGGCGTCGGCAATCAGATGCTGGCCGGCATTGCGTTTCTATTTTGCACCACATTGTTGATTAAGATGAAGCGTGAGCGTTACGTTTGGATAACGTTGATACCGGCTGTGTTTTTGTTAGTCATCACTCTAACAGCGGGTACGCAGAAGATATTTTCAACCAACCCGAAAATTGGTTTTTTGGCGCTAGCGAATCAATTTGATGTGGCAGCCACTGCTCATGTGATTCTGATGCCTGCGAAGTCACTGATTGAGATGCGGCGCATTGTCTTTAATAATTATTTAGATGCGGGCGTATGTGCCCTCTTTATTATTTTGGTTCTAGCCATGGCTTTTTTTACTATTAAATCCTGTTTGCTTGCTTTGAAAAATCAAGAGCCTACTGTGTCTGAAACGTCGAGCGGGTCGGTGCGGGGCGTCGCATGAGCGCGGATGTGCACGATGACAAGCGGCTGGTAGATCTTTTTAAAGCGAGATGTCGCTGGCTGCGACAGGCTTGCCGACAGATTTTTGGCGTGCCTGACTATGACCGTTATCGGCGGCATCTGATGGCACATCACCCTCAAGCGCCTGTGCTGTCAAAACGCGAGTTTCATACCAAGGCGATTGAGCAGCGGTATGGATCAGGGCGCTCGCGCTGCTGCTAATCGACTAGACGGGCGCATCATGGGCCCCGACTCATCCTGTGTCCCTCGCTCAATCGGCATAAGTAGCAAGCGAGAGCAGCCACGGTGGGGTGTTGAAAGGCCACACGCGGGGTGGCACTGTAGGTGTTGAAAGGTCAGGGAGATCAGGTGCTATGGCCAGTGGTTTCGATGATGCGATGGCGCGTTTAAG
>CAIYVA010000206.1 GCA_903929455.1 uncultured Pseudomonadota bacterium
CCCAGCACCTTACCGCGCGGTGTATGCATACGCCTGTTATTGAGACCCGGCTCAGGCTCCGTGTGATAGAACCAGTTAAATTGCTCACGATTCATCGGAATCGCCAGTGCCGAAGGCATTTGAATATAAATCGATCGATCCGAGCCGCCGTACTCCAACAGCAGCACCGAGCGCTGACCATCTTCAGTCAAACGATTGGCAAGCACACAGCCCGCTGATCCTGCACCCACCACAATGTAATCAAACGATTGCTCTGTCATGACCCTTTCCTACGAAACGCTTTCCGACTAATAAGGCGCATCCACATCACCTAAGGCGACGTAGACGCTTTTTAGCTGCGTGTAGTGCTCAATGGCGGCACGGCCATTTTCGCGCCCCAAGCCCGAGCGCTTGTGGCCACCAAACGGCAACTCAACCGGCGTGATGTTATAGGTGTTAAGCCAGCAGGTACCGGCTTCAAGCTGAGCAATCACCCGATGACCACGATTTAAGTCGTTGGTAAATACGCCGGCAGATAAGCCAAACTCGGTGGCATTGGCCCGACGGATGACTTCTTCTTCGGTATCAAACTCAAGTATCGACATCACGGGACCAAATATCTCGTCCTGCACAATACTCATGTCGTCACGACACTCATCAAATATAGTCGGCGACACAAAGTAGCCCTTAGCCAGATCGCCTGCCGTCAGCCGCTCACCGCCAATCAGCACGCGCGCACCCTCAGCACGGCCTTGAGCAATATACGACAGCACTTTGTTCATGTGCCCCTCCGAGATCAGCGCACCTACTTGTGTGGCTGGATCTAGCGGGTCGCCCACCGTCATCACCGACACGCGCGCCTGTAAGCGCTTAACAAACTCAGCTTTGATACTCTTGTGCACAAAGACTCGGGTGCCATTCGAGCAGACTTCGCCGGCCGAGTAGAAATTGGCGAGCAATGCACCACTGACCGCATTATCGATCTTCGCATCCTCAAAAATAATCAGCGGTGACTTACCCCCTAACTCCAACGTCACGTACTTCAGGGTGTCGGCGGCATCCGCCATCACTGCCTTACCGGTACTCACCGCACCGGTGAGCGAGATTTTGCGAATCAAGGGATGTTTGGTGAGGAGTCGACCGGTGTCGCGATCGCCCTGAATGACCTGAAATACCCCTTCCGGCAACCCCGCATCCGCATAGGCTTTGGCCAACTCGATGGCGGTCAGTGGCGTGAGATCAGCAGGTTTAAATAGCATCGCATTGCCACAGGCCAAGGCAGGCGCTGACTTCCAACAAGCAATCTGGATCGGGTAATTCCACGCACCGATACCGGCAACCACACCGAGTGGCTCACGCCGCGTGTACCCGAAGGCAGCGGGACCCAAGTCTAGATGCTCGCCCGCAATCGACGCCGCAAGACCACCGTAGTACTCGAGACAGTCAGCCCCTGACAGCACATCGACTGCGCGGGTTTCCTGAATCGGCTTACCGGTGTCACGGCTTTCGAGTTCTGCAATGTCTGCATTGCGCGCGCGCAAAATATCGGCCGTCTTTCTTAGTATGCGACCCCGCTCCGCACCCGTCATGGCAGCCCAGCGCCGTTGTCCCACAGTGGCACGCGTGACGGCCGCATCGACTTCAGCCGCTCCATCGATCGCAAGCTCAGCCAGCAACTCGCCAGTGGCCGGATTAAAGGTTTTAAACGTGCGACGGGAATGGCTACTCATGGCGAGCGCCCTCCGCTACCTGACTGCCCTCAATGACTGCATGGGATGCCAAGGTCCCAATGTGATGACGACCTTTTAAACCAAACCATAACAGTCCAGTCCCTAGAATCGCGCCAATATAGACAAAGGCACCCCACGTGTTGAACCATGGCGTGCCATAAATCGCCTCGCGTGGCCACGCGAGATTAAGCGCCATTCCTGCACCCCACAGTACGGCGACGACATTAACGATCAAACCCCACCGACCCATGGAGAAGTAACCCCCCGCTGCCAAATCCTTTGGCGGCCATTCGCCCTTCAGTCGTTTCCTCAACATAGGCCAGGTCACCATCAAGTAAGCCAAATAAATCATGATCACCGCGATGGACGTTAAGACCGTAAAAATTTGTGGCTGCCCAACGTTGATCACTAAAATCAGGATGGCAATCACACCAACCAAAATAGCAGGCACCAACGGCGTCTGGGTTTTAGGATTCACCCGCGCTAGCTTCTCGCCAAACGGCAAGGCATTGTCACGCGCCATCGCGAAAGTCATACGAATGGCTGCCGTATGAACGGCCAACGCACAAACGCTCACCGCCACGACAATACACACCAGAAACACTTTAGCCAGTGGCCCCCACATCACCGACTCCACGATGTACTGCAGACCGCCGTCATTGCTGCCGATCTTCGGATCATGCAGATCAGGCACTGCCAAAATCGCAAACATCAAAATACCGCCACCGATAACAAAAGACGCCAGCACAGCACGCAAAATCGCTCTAGGCGCCGTCCGTCTAGGCTCTAACGTCTCTTCGCCAAGCGAGCTCGCGGTATCAAAGCCGTACATCACGTAACCGGAGGCCAATGAGGCCACTAAAAACACGCTGAGAAACCCACTACCGGTGCCACCGCCATAGCCGTGCGTCGACAAAAATACCTCAGGGCCTCGCACACTGTGCGCGGCTAAAATAATTAGAATCAAACAGGCAGCGATCAACTCAATAAAGACACCTGAACTATTGATCATCGCCATTAACTGCACACCCAATGCGTTAATCACCGTCGTCACTAAAATCAGGGCAGACCCTAAGATGACGGCGTTCGCAGCCAGATCATACGGACCACTGCCATCACCGATGATCTGAAAGCCACTCCAGAGACGCGGCAAATTCAGTTGCAAAGCAAGCACCGTGGCAGACAAGCTCACCACGGAGGCGGTCAGCATCAGCCAACCTGATGACCACCCAACGAAGCGACTACCCAATAGCTTCGACCAGTTATAAACCGACCCGGCCAAGGGATACTTAGCCGCCAGCTCCATAAAACACAAAGCAACGGCCAACTGCCCGACCAACACCAGCGGCCATGACCACAGATAGGCAGGGCCTGCGGTGTGATAACCAAAGTAAAACAACTGAAACGTACCCGTTAGGATCGAGATGTAACTGACCCCGGCAGCGAAGCTCCCAAAGGCGCCAATACTGCGATCAAGCGACTGGCGATAGCCAAAGTGCTCCATACCGCTGTCGGTACGTCCGGATGATGCGTTCTTGGACATGCCTCTACCCTCGCAAAATGAAGCGCCCATCGGCTATCCGATACGCGTAGCGCACAAAGGTGCGCCCAACAAACAACCTTAGCATAGCCACTTCCCCGCTACGGGACCGGAACGGCCATAGATCTGCCTCCCGCAGAGCGGAAGGCCCGCCGGCAGCGCGTCCTCCAAAGGCCATGGTGGCAGACGCCCGTACGCCTTTGGGGGATACTCGGGCGTTAGCCGAGCCCAATGGCGCGCCGAAACAAGCGAATGACGCAAACTGATTAGTGCGGACTAGGCCACCTGACCATACTGGCTCATCAGTAGGAGTTGACCCATGGATGACACCCCCAACAGCCACCGTAGCAATCGCGGCGGCGGACGTGAGGCTAAGCGCGCCGCGCGTGCCGCCCGCTCGTCGGTCACTATTCCCTACATCACCCGTAAGGTGCCCTATTACGAAGTACTCGATGAGGAAGGTCTGACCACCATCGAAAACAACGCCGAAACCATTTTGGAAGAGATCGGTATCGACTTCCGCGACGATCCTGAAGCGCTGGAACTATGGAAAGGCGCCGGTGCTGATGTCAAAGGCGAGCGTGTGCACTTCCCTAAAGGCATGTGCCGCCAACTGGTACAAAACAATGCGCCTCGAGAGTTTACCCAACACGCGCGAAACCCAGCGCGCTCCGTACAAATCGGCGGCAAGAATACAGTGTTCGCCCCCGCCTACGGTTCACCCTTTATTAGAAGTCTCGATGAAGGCCGTCGGTATGGACGCATTGAAGACTTCCAGAACTTCGTAAAACTGGCCTACATGGCGCCTGCCATCCATCACTCTGGCGGCACCATCTGCGAGCCAGTCGATCTGCCAGTAAACAAACGCCACTTTGACATGGTCTATAGCCACATCAAATACAGCGACAAGGCTTTCATGGGATCAGTCACCGCGCCGGAGCGCGCCGAAGACACGGTGGCCATGGCCAAGATCGCCTTTGGAGACGATCACTTAGACCCCATCACCGGTCGCCCTAAGACAATGGTGGTGAGTCTGATCAACGCCAACTCGCCCATGACCTTTGACGCCACCATGTTAGGAGCGCTCAAAGTCTACGCACGCGCCAACCAAGCGACCATCGTCACGCCGTTTATTCTGGCCGGCGCCATGTCGCCCGTCACGGTGGCAGGCACGGCAGCACAAACCCTTGCCGAGTCATTGGCCGGTATGGCCTTCGCTCAACTGGTCAGCCCAGGCGCCCCTGTGATTTTTGGCAGCTTCGCAGCGTCTGTCTCCATGCAATCGGGTGCCCCTACCTTTGGCACACCGGAACCCGCTTTGGTGTTGTATGTGATGGCCGCGCTTGCGCGCCGCTTAGGCGTTCCCTTCCGTTCCGGTGGCGGATTATGCGGTTCGAAGATTCCAGATGCCCAGGCGGCTTTTGAATCCGCGCAGACCTTGTTACCGGCCTGCCTGGCTGGTGTCAACTTTATGCTACACACCGCCGGCTGGCTTGAGGGCGGGCTTACCATGGGCTATGAAAAGTTCGTGATGGATGCCGATCAAGCAGGCATGATGCAAACCTTACTGGCCGGTGTCGATATGTCACCAAACGGTCAGGCGATGGATGCACTGCGTGAAGTAGGCCCAGGCAAACACTTCTTAGGTTGCGCACACACGCAAGCCAATTTCGAGACGGCTTTCTATCGCTCACCACTGATGGACAACAACAGCTTTGAGCAGTGGGAAGCAGAAGGTGCATCGGATATGGCTAAGCGCGCCAATCTCCAATGGAAGAGGCAGCTCATGGAATACGAGGCGCCGTATCTAGATCCCGCCATTGATGAAGCACTCGTGGCCTATATGACGCAGCGCAAGAATTCATTCCCGGACATGAACTACTAGCGTCACGCGATGCACACCACACACAAACGATACGTAGATGATAGGTCGCATCTAGCACGTTGGCCCGGTATCCAAACGCCACGGTCAGAATCACGGTGATCAGCGCAGTGGTTGCGCGCCTACAGCATCCTTGGGTGGCACGCACCGCTCTAATCGCCGGCGTCATTTTTTGTCTCACACCATGGAGCAGTGCACCCAAAGCGCTCGCACTGGGCGCACTGTTAGCACTGATCTGCGGCAATCCGGAGGCCGTGCGCACGGGCGCCTACACTCACAAGATTCTCGGCTACAGCATCCTAGGTCTAGGGGCTGGCATGAACTTAATGATCGTGGGCCAAGCAGGTATCACAGGCTTAGGCATCACGATCATCAGCATCGGGCTTACCCTAGCCGCGGGACTCGCACTCGGCACGCTATTGAAGTCAGACGCGCAGACCTCCTTACTGATTTCGGTGGGCACTGCCATTTGTGGGGGTAGCGCCATTGCTGCGATCGCACCTGTGATCAAAGCGCGACCCGATGCCATCAGCGCCTCATTAGGCACCGTCTTCGTATTAAACGCGGTCGCCCTATTTGTGTTTCCGCACATTGGTCATGCGCTGGGTCTCACGCAGACCCAGTTTGGTTGGTGGAGCGCACTCGCCATTCATGACACCAGCAGCGTGATCGGTGCTGGTCTGCAATTCGGCCGCAGCGCACTACATACCGCCACCACCGTCAAATTGGCGCGCGCGCTTTGGATCGTGCCATTGACCATTGCGATCAGCCACTATCATCCACCGATTGGTGGCGAGCACAAAAATAAAATCCGTGTGCCCTGGTTCATTATCGGATTTTTAGTGACCGCCGCTGTGGTCACCTGGGTGCCTCAACTTCAGGCGGCCGGCGATCAAGTAGAGGCTCTCGCACATCACGGCTTAATCGTTGCACTTTTTTTAATCGGCGCACAATTTACACCGGCTACGGTAAGAGCAGTCGGTGCAAGGCCTTTTATACAAGGGCTTGTCTTGTGGCTGATCGTGATGAGCATAACCCTCGCCGTCATTTACAGCGGCGTGATCACATTAGTTGCTGAGTAAGCCGATCGTCATCGCGCGTTGGGTTTGCCCGCTTTTCTATCTAAGCGAATACCAACAAGCAGCGCTACGCCGCACACCTATTTAGTGTGCGTGAGTCAGGCTGATGCGCTTAACCGGGTGGCCTCTGATGGATGCGTGACCGGCACGGCTCCAAACCAATGCAACTCGCCGGCAAGCGACGCCACTTCACCGATGACTAGCAAAGCGGGCGCACGCACAACGTGCTCACGGACCGCCTCGGTCAATTGACCCAGTGCGGTCAAAACGACCCGCTGCTCGGGTCGTCCTCCATTCTCAATAATAGCAACCGGCGTACGAGCCGAGCGTCCACGAACTAACAACTCTCGCTGCACGCGCGCACTCTGCGCGACCGCCATGTACAACACCAGCGTATCCGTCTCAGCGGCCAGTGCTTCCCAATCGGTCTCATCAGCAGAGCCGCGACAATGAGCCGTCGCAAAACGGATGCTACGCGCCACATTGCGATGTGTCAGCGGGAGCCCCGCTTGCGCAGCGCATGCCAAAGCGGCCGTGATCCCTGGCACCACCGAATAAGGAATCCCCGCGGCACGCAGACACAGCAGCTCCTCACCACCGCGCCCGAAAATAAACGGATCACCGCCTTTCAAGCGAACGACATTGAGACCCAGCGTTGCGTGATGCACCAACAGTCGATGAATTTCTTCCTGCGTAACGGAGTGCCCGCCACCCTCCTTACCGACCTCGATTTGCAGTGCGTCACGGCGCGCTAACGCACGCACTTCAGCACTCACCAAACGATCAACGAGAATCACATCAGCCCGCTGCAGTGCCTGAAGGCCTGCCAGCGTCAGCAGTCCAGCGCCACCGGGGCCTGCGCCCACCAAGGTCACATGCCCACGCGCTGCACTGGTTACTAGAGGCGCCGATATAAGAGACGCGGCCAAGGCCTCACCCGCCGCGTCCTCACGACCGTCGCGCACCAAGCGCGCCACGTCACCATCCATCCATTGATCATAGAGCTCGCGACGACGCGCAGGTGCCGCAACCGCAGCGGTCACTCGCACGCGCCAGCGCGCAAAGAACTGCGCCAGCCGCCCAAGGCCCGCATCGAGCAAGAGTTCGACGTCACGACGCACGCGCCTGGCGAGCATCGGCGCCGTACCACCGGTAGACACCGCCACGAGCAGTGGCGAACGATCGATAATCGCCGGCACGATCGCACTGCAGTGAGCCGCATCATCCACTACATTGACAAACTTATGCGCCTGCTCACCGGCAGCCGCCACAGCTGCATTGACATTGGCATCATCCGTTGCAGCAACAACAAACCATGCATCCTGAAACCATGACGCACTCGTCAATCCATGCGCGTTGGCCGGCAAGGTCGCCCGCACGTGCTGTACTGAGCCGATCGTCTTTGATGCGTCATCACGAGAGGCGACACAGGCATCCGCTAACGCCGGATGCACATGCGGAGCCACGACGGTGACCATCGCTCCCGCCTCAAGCAACGCACGCACTTTGCGCAGGGCCACTTCGCCTCCGCCAACCACTACCACGCTGCGTCCGTGCAAATCGAGGAATAACGGGAAGTAACGCATCAGGTTTCTCCGACAGCTAGCAACGGGTGGTGTGAGGGAGTGCGCGGACCGCACACCCATCCGTTAGAGAAAAATCAGACAACAGATGCCGCTGACGACGGCACGACTTCACTGCGTACACACCAATCACCAAAACTTTCAGCCTCTTGGCGCCCCGCTGCCCAACCGGCAATTAGAGGATCCAAGGCCGCCACGATGGCGGCCTCATCAATATTCTCGCGATACAAGACATTTAAGCGCGTACCGAGCGCGTCACTGCCGAGCATCAAGTTATAACGCCCAGGCGCTTTACCAATCAGCGCGATCTCCGCCACATAAGGTCGTGCGCAGCCGTTGGGACATCCGGTGATACGAACACTTACCGCCTCACCAGCCACTCCATGCCGTACTAATAATTCGTCAACACGCGCACTAAAGGCCACTACGTAGCGTTCGGCTTCCGCCATCGCCAACGGGCAAGTCGGCAAGGCTACGCACGCCAACGCATCGCGCGACACGCGTGTTGCCGTCTCATGAATGCCTAAGCCGTAGCTCGCTACGAGCGCTGCCACTGCAGCCTTCTCGGACTCTGGTATGTCCGCCAGCACTAAATTCTGATTCGGCGTTAGCCGTAACTCACCTAAATTGCGCTCAGCGTAGGCTCGTAAGCCAGAACACCAGCGCTGCTCTGGCCCATCAAGCACACGCCCACCCGGCACACGCAAAGTCAGGTTCCAGCGATCGTTAGTGCCCTTAATCCATCCAAAACGATCGCCGCGCGTTTTGAAGGAAACGGGCTTCGGCGCCGCTAGGGGCCCGCCGAGACGACGCGCCAATTCTTCTTTAAACCAAGGTAAACCTAACTCGTGAATGGTGTATTTCAAACGCGCGTGCTTACGATTGGTGCGGTCACCAAAGTCACGCTGCGTGGTCATCACAGCGGCCGCGACCTCGTTCAGCCGTTCCTTCGGTAAATACCCAATGACATCAGCCAAACGCGGGAAGGTAGCTGACTCACCATGGGTCGCACCCAGACCACCACCGGCAGTCAAGTTAAAGCCAATGAGCGCGCCCTTTTCCACAATGGCAATAAAGCCCAAGTCCTGCGTGAAGATATCCACATCATTGTGCGGCGGTAGCACCACCGCCGCCTTAAATTTTCGCGGCAGATAAGTGGGGCCATATAGGGGCTCGCGCTCCGCCTCGCCTGTGAGCTTCTCACCGTCGAGCCACACCTCATGGTACGCCCGCGTGCGCGGCAACAGATGCTCAGATAACCCACGAGCGAAGGCGTGCACCTCAGCATGCAAAGCACTCTCAGCTGGATTGATGCCTGCCATCACATTGCGATTAACATCACCGCAGGCGGCAATACAATCGATAGCGACTTGGTTTAACGCTTGGAAACTATCCTTCAAATGGCGCTTGACCACGCCGTGCACCTGGAAAGCCTGTCGAGTGGTGAGCTTTAGCGTGCCGTTACCAAACTCACGCGTCAGCGCATCTAATGCCAACCACTGGGTAGGCGTTGCCACACCACCCGGCAAGCGAGTGCGGATCATAAAACTATAGGCAGGCTCTAACTTTTGCTGACGACGCTCATCGCGCTGGTCGCGATCGTCTTGCTGGTAGCTGCCATGAAACTTAATGAGCTGGGTATCGTCTTCTGCGATGGCGCCCGTGACGGGATTGGCCAGACTCTCGACCAACGATCCACGTAGCCCACGGCTACGCGTCTTGATACCTTCAACCGGAGACAGCTCAGCCACGGGGCGATCCTTTAATAAACATCACGTAGGTAACGCTTGTTGGCTGCAAGATCAGACAACCAAGCATCTGCCGCTGCCGCATCAAGTCGGCCAGCAGACTGGGCGACATCACGTAAGGCAGCATGCACATCAGCGGCCATATGCGTAGCATCACCACACACATAGACACTCGCACCACCCTCCAGCCACTGCCACAAGTCCGCCGCACGCTCGCGTAACCGCTGCTGTACATAAATCTTGGTGGATTGATCACGCGAAAAAGCCAGATCCAGACGGTTCAGACGACCCTCTTTCAATGCCTGCTGCCATTCCAGTTGATAGAGAAATTCGCTATCAAAGTGGCGAGCGCCAAAAAATAGCCAATGACGGCCACTGGCGCCGATTTCAGCGCGTTCCTGAACAAAGGCTCTAAACGGAGCGACGCCGGTGCCAGGCCCAATCATGATGACATCGCGCGAGGGGTCTGCCGGCAAACGAAAATGCTCATTGCGCTCTATATAGGCACGCACCACACCACCGTCCGTCCCACGACGCCACAGATGCGTGGAGGCGGCGCCATCCGTCACGCCAGCTACCGTCAGATGAACTTCATCACCGACTGTCTTACGACTCGACGCAATGGAATAGAGGCGCGGCGTCAATGGCCTTAGCACCGCCAATAAGTCAGCTGCACTCCATGCCTGTCCAGTAAGCACCGGAAAGCGTTCAAGCACGTCAGCCGCATTAACACCCAGCATAAACGACTGCAGACGGACAGCCGCTTCCGGAGTCTTGTCTAGCAAGCCCTTAAGCTCGGAGGAATCAGAACGCACGGCCTGAGCCTCTAGGAAGGGGCGCGCCACCCGCGTGATTTCTAGGTGCTCAGTCAGCCAATCTTCTAACGGTCGTTCAAGCTTGCCGCGCGTCACCTGTGCAGGTGCGTCAGCCAACTGCGCTTTCACACGCGCCACCACCGTTGGCGGATTAACAGGCCAAATACCCAGCGAATCCCCTGGCTCGTAGGCAAAGTCAGCGCCGCCTTCGAGTTCGTAATGCCACACGGCACGACCCGCTTTCTTGCCAACAATCGATTGCGCCGCAAGTACTGGCACCTCGCGTGGCGTATCGCGTTCTGCCTGACGCGCCGCCAGTGGCGCGACACTTCTAAGCGGCGACTGGCGCGACGCGTTGGCTGCGATTGGCGCGGGTGCCGCCTTGACGATGGCCTCTAACCAAGCATCTGCCTCATCGGCATATTCAACGTCCGCATCTACTCGTGCGAGCAACCGCGTACCGCCCAACGTCGCCAGACGCTCGTCTAAAAATTTTCCTGCCTCGCAGAACTTTGGATAGCTCGAATCCCCAAGCCCGAAGACTGCGAAGGTCGCCTGCGAAAGCTTAGGCGCCTTACGACCGCTCAATAATTCCCACAGACCACGCGCCTCATCGGGCGGGTCGCCCTCGCCTTGTGTACTCACGACAGCCCACAGCGACGTCGCGGCAGCCAACTGCTTACCCGTGACATCAGCAGCCGACACCAGACGGACCGTATGACCGACACTCACCAAGCGCTCGCGCAAGCGCTCACCGAGACGGCGGGAATTGCCAGTCTGAGAGGCGGTTAAAATCAGCATGGCATCTGCCGCCGGCGCAGCGACCGCACTCAACGCGGGCGGCGCACCCTGAGCGCGGGCGGCCAGATAGCCGGATGCCCACCACAGAACAGCCTGGGGCTGCCCGGCGGCCCATTCTTCAAGCCATTGACTAGCATCCAGATCTAATGGCGTGGCGACGGAGGCAAGATGATTAGACATAGGACAGGCATGCTAGGGCCTGCCAAAGACCCGAGAAAGTGCCTAAACGTTATGACCCCATAACGGCATGTTTCAGAGCGGCATTTATCGGCAAAAAACGACCTCGGCTTGCCATTTTGAGGCCGCTTTACACAGCGCAAATCCCCACAGGCGCTCACGGGTCACGGTTTAGCCGCTGCCTACGTAGTCACCGCAGCCCCATAGTACAAACGCCGTCAACCGCGCACACTCACTCGATGAACCCCTCACGCAGTTGGGCGCCGGCACTCACAGAGGCCTATCGCGCAGGCCTCCTCCACAAAGGCCAGTGGCTACCCAATCTACTGTCCGGGGTCATCGTCGCCATCGTTGCGCTGCCATTGGCCATGGCCTTCGCGATTGCCTCGGGCGCCAAACCAGAGCAAGGCATTTACACCTCTATTATCGCGGGTCTCGCGGTGTCCATCTTTGGTGGTAGCCGACTACAGATCGCAGGCCCCACGGGTGCGTTCATCGCAGTGCTTGCGACCATTACCGCCCGCCATGGCATCGATGGCTTACAGATTGCTACCCTGATGGCTGGCGTCATGCTGATCGCCTTAGGGGTCGCTCGCTTAGGCAATATCATTCGTTTCATCCCCTACTCGGTCATCCTAGGCTTCACTGCTGGGATCGGTGTCATCATCTGGGTGGGACAGTGGCCTGCTTTTCTTGGCCTGCCGACGCCGCACGATGAGCACTTTCATCTCAAGCTGTGGCACACCGTTGCATCACTACCCTCCCTTGATCTGACAACCACTGGGCTTTCTGTGTTGTCGTTAATCGCTCTTGTCATGGGACCGAAGCTGCCTTTCCTAAAACGAATTCCAGGGCCGTTGATCGCGTTGGTCGTGGCGACGATCATTCAAGCCGAATACCAGTTCCCGACCGTACAAACCATTGGATCTGCCTTTGGCGGCATACCAAGCGGCCTACCCGCTTTTCATCTGCCCGTTGTGACGATGAGTCGACTCGTCGAGTTAATAGGACCCGCTTTTGCGATCGCCCTGTTAGGCGCCATTGAATCACTGCTCTCCGCAGTGATTGCCGATGGTATGGCGGGTACACAACACCACTCCAATCAGGAACTCATAGGTCAAGGTATTGCCAACCTGCTGGCGCCATTATTCGGTGGTTTTGCAGCCACCGGAGCCATCGCTCGCACCGCCACCAACATACGCAATGGCGCCACCAGTCCACTCTCCGGCATCGTGCATTCCCTCACACTTGTACTGATTATCGTGGCGCTTGCGCCACTGGCCATCCACATTCCGCTTGCGGTACTGGCAGCTATTTTATTTGTGGTTGCGTGGAACATGAGCGAGATCCCCCACTTTTGGAAAATACTCAGGCGTGCACCACGCGCCGATGTAATTGTCCTCTTAGTCACTTTTACTTTGACGGTCTTTGCTGACATCGTCGTTGCCGTCAACATCGGCGTGATCTTAGCGACCCTGCACTTCTTAAAGCGCATGGCCGGCAGTGTTGAGGTCAGTGAATCGACCGCAGCCGACTTAGCGCCTGAGTTGGCTGCGCTGAACCTGGTAGCGGCGCCACCGGGGGTACTGGTGTACACCGTGCAAGGGCCTGTGTTTTTCGCTGCAGTCGAAGCGCTTGAACATGCTCTACGAGGCACGCACACTGATCCTAAAGTCATCATCATTCGTCTGAAGTGGGTCCCCTTTATTGACCTCACGGGCTTACAGGCCTTGGAAAGCGCGATCGTTAATCTACAACGCCGGCAGGTGCGGGTGATCCTAACCGGCGCCAATGCACGCGTTTATGCCAAGCTTGTTCGTAATCATCTACTCAATGCGGTAGGGCCAGATAATTACTTCGCCGAATTCCAAGATGCGCTGGCCGCCTGTAGCCCGAAAACCAGTCGCTAGTTAGTCTGCTGACTCGCGTTCACCATCTAGGGTTGACCCCTGACGCAGATCAGCCGCACGCCACAAATAAAGAGCCAGCATGGGCTCTTTGGACGTACGCATCGCATGGCGCTCCCAGGATCGGTGATGGATCACGGCACCCGGTAACCGCTCCTGCCACGGCTCATCCCCTTGTCTCCAAAGACCGCGCCCCGCCAGCGGCAGGTAGATCTCCTCCGCCGCATGCCGGTGCCATGGATAATCGGTCTCTGGCCCTAGGAGCAACACGCCACAGGCGAGATGAAGTGACGGCAGGGGCCCTTTCAGTCCCACCCACTCCGTCCAGCCATAGTTCTCCATAAACTGTGTGCTGACCGCAGGTGGTTGATAACTCCGCCGCCATTCCAAATGATTGGACTGCATGACAAGGTGCTGAACCAAGGGGGCGATTGAGCTGGGCGCCAGTGCAGGCATTAGCCCTAGGTGCCTCACCACCGGGACTTGACTGGGTAGCACCTCCCGTAAGGCCGACCCATCCGGCCAGTCCGTCATGAACTCGGACACGAGGGGTTCATTGAGCCCTATGAGCCAGCGCTGAGCTACCGATAGCAACGAGGGCAGCGACGGGAGCGATTCTGCCTGACTGTCTACAGACCTAGCCAATGCTGTACTCGACAGACACAGCGCACCAGCGCGCCACATCCCATCCAACAACGCCCGACGCGTCACTACGCCCATGAAACACCCTCAACGGCTGCAATCCCTAGGTCATCGCCAGTGTACACCGCTCCCTTCCTACGCTAGGTGTCGAATCGGGCGAGGTGAAGTACACTCTGAGCATCCACGCTTGACCGGGGACGTACCATGACAGGCCTTCATCGATTCACTTGTGTGATCCTATTGTATGGCATGAGTTGCCTCTCTGGTTTCGCGCACGAAACCTCACCGCATACCGCCGCCGTGACCGGTGACCTAGGCGAAATCCACTTCGCAAACTCCGGCGCACCCACTGCCCAAGCAGACTTTTTACGCGGTGTGCTACTACTCCACAGTTTCGAATTCACATCAGCCCGTCACGCTTTTCAAATGGCGGAGCAAAAAGACCCTCACTTTGCGATGGCCTACTGGGGTGAGGCACTCACACACAACCAACCGATCTGGGGCGAACAGGATTTGGAGAGTGCCCGCGCGGCACTCAACAAATTAGCCCCCACACCTAATGCACGCGCTGCCCTCGCCCCCACACCACGTGAGAAAGCTTACATGAGCGCAGTTGATAGCCTGTACGGCCCAGGCGATAAAGTTAGTCGTGACGCACGTTTTTGCGCAGAACTACACGCGCTCGCTGATCGCTATCCGAATGATCTGGATGCCAGAGCATTTTACTCACTTGCGCTGTTAGGCTTAAGCGGCTCACAGCGTGATATCAAGAACTACATGCGGGCGGCAGCTGAAGCGCAATCTGTACTCGATCGCGCACCCCGTCATCCAGGTGCATTACATTACTTGATCCATGCCTTTGATGACCCTTTGCATGCTCCCCTCGGGCTGCACGCGGCTCGCTTATATGGCCAAGTGGCACCGGCTGCTTCACATGCGCAGCACATGCCCTCGCATATTTTCTTTTCACTCGGCATGTGGGAAGACGCCATCCAGGCGAACGCGGCTTCCCTAGACACCGCTCGAAAACAAGGCGACGGCGGCTACCATTCATTACTATGGCTCACCTATGCACGTCTGCAGCTCAATCAAGTGGATGCGGCGGCCTCATTAGTTAATCTAGTCGCTCAGGATGTGGCACAGCATGCTGATAAAGATAATCGTGTGCGCTTAGCGTATGCGCGCGCCATGTGGCTAGTCGAAACCAATGGCGCACCGGGTGTCGATGCGCGGCAGCCCGTGGATGCGACAGGGATTGCCTCCATTAGCTACTTTGCCGCGTATGATTTTGCTAACGGCATAACCTATGCTGGAGCCGGTCATTTAAGTGAGGCCAAACAGGCTCTGGCTGATATCAATGCGCGCATTCTAAGCGCACCACAAAACATCAAAGGGGTCACCGTCAATTGGCACGACACTGTGACACCGGAAGAATTAAAGCAAGCCAAACTCATGGCGCTCGCATTAGAGGGCACCATACGATTTTATACAGGTGATGCCGAGGGCCTCTCACAGCTACGCCAAGCGATCAGTACCTCACAAGACATGGTGTTTGAATATGGCCCACCGTGGTCAGTCAAACCATTAGATGAGCTTTTAGGAGAGCTATTACTCCACGCCAGTCAGTACGCGGAGGCTGCCGCCGCTTTTGAGCAAACACTGGCCAGCTATCCGAATCGACGCC
>CAIYVA010000207.1 GCA_903929455.1 uncultured Pseudomonadota bacterium
CGCATCCGCTACAGTCACTGTTCGCGCCCCCATATGCATTGAGAACGCGCTATATTCTGCACAACGACGTCTACTGGCGAATCTTAGTAGTCAATCAGCGAGCATACGACCATGGACCCTAACTTCGATGCTCTATATACGCGCCTACTCGCGGGCATTCATACCCACGTGTTAGGTAAGACCACTGATTCCTACGACATACTCAACATGGCCAACCTCCAAGCGGCATTCAGCTCGGCTCAGTATTACAACGCACATATGCATAAAGCCAAGAACCTTGATAACGATTTGGCATTGCTGACGCATGCTGTAGGCATCAGACCGGTCCATGGTCAGATATTAGAATTCGGCGTGGCTTCAGGCCGAACCATTAACCACATATCCTCTTTGGTTACGGGGCAGGTGTATGGGTTTGACGTTTTCACGGGGCTACCGGAAACATGGCGTACCGGATTCGCTCAAGGCGAATTTAAGACTGACACGCTGCCAAGTGTGAATCCCAATGTGTCACTCGTGGTTGGCCTATTTGAGGACACCCTAGAGGACTTTCTGAGAACGCATACGGACGTCGTCTCTCTGCTTCATATTGACTGTGACTTGTATAGCGCAACCAGTACCGTATTTGCGAAGCTAGGCCATTTAATTCAGCCGGGTACGGTAATTGTATTTGATGAATACTTTAATTACCCTGGGTGGCAGCAGCACGAGTTTAAGGCATTCCAAGAATTCGCCGAGCGACGCAACATCCGGTATCGATATGACTCCTTCGTGTCACGGCATCAGCAAGTATGTGTTGTCATCCTGTAGGCATAGCAGCGGGTCTTGAGTGCTATCGCCGTTTGTGTTGTGGTGATCACTCTAACCGGCCTAGTGCTTTGTTCTCGATTTGACACCTGTTTTGAATTCGTCCCTACTTGATCCCATTTGCGATTAACATCAATAGACTATGGCCGCCAACAACACTGCTCCATTCTGCTCTGACGCGTCAACTAGCGGGTATGGTGACTCATCGGACTATCTATATGACTACAGTATAGATTTGAGTCCGGTTCTGCAGCGATTCAATCTGCTGCTCCGCGGATATGACCTCCCGGTTGCGCCTGAGCCACGCACTCATTGTGAGCTAGGCTGTGGGCATGGCATATCACTGAACATACACGCGGCAGCCAGTCATGACGCCTATGTCGGCGTTGACTTCAATCCGACGCTTACGCGTACGTCAATACAGCTTGCTGAGGTCAGTCAGGCTCGTGTTCGCGTTGTCACGTCCAGTTTTTCGGACTTATTAGGGCGGCATGATTTGCCGATGTTTGACACCATTAGCGCACAGTACGTGTGGTCTTGGATCGATGATCCGAGTCGCGCTGCGGTCATAGAATTCGTCAAGCGTCATTTGAAGCCGGGTGGTTCATTTTACGTGAGCTACCAATGCAGTCCCGCTTGGGACCCCATACGGCACTTCAGAACGCTGCTGGCTATCTTTGATCGATCCGCACCGGCTAGCGCTGATGCTGTGCAAAGAGAGGGGGCCATCACTCGGTTTCTCTCAGAGTTTTTCGCAACGACCGCGCAGACTGCAGCTACGTTGGATGCGATGCGCAATTTCTTTGCTTGGATGAAAAGTGCAGATCGACATACGCGCGCGCATCTCTATCAGAATAAAAACTGGAAATGCTTTTCGCTAACGGACGTCGCGTATAGGATGAAAAGCGCGGACCTCGAGTACATTGGTACAGGAAGCGTAAGCGATCTAGTCGATGGCAGTAAGCTTGCTGAGGACGCTCGCAAGCTACTGGCATCTGTCGATTCCGTTAGTGACAGAGATCAGTTATACGACCTGCTGATAAATCGCTCGTTTCGACAGGATGTATATCTGCGGGCGCCACAGAGACTGTCCGACGAGGAAAGGCAAGAAAGGCTGTTAGCGTATCGCGTTGCCTTAATCAAGCTAGTGAGTCCAGCTGAGCGTGTGTCGCCTGAGGCGCTTAGCCCTAAAGTATCGAGCGTTGATGTCGACGCGCAGCTATGCCAAGCGCTGGCCATCAGTGAGGGGCATGTCGCGACACTCGCGACGTTGATGGCTCATATGACCGGTGTGACGTTTGATGATGTGATCGAGGCGACCATGCGGCTCATGTCTCAAGGAATTATCGTGCCATGTGGCGATGACATCGTCGATGAGCGTGTGGCGTCTCAATGTAAGCGTTTAAATTCGACACTGTGTGAGCATGCGTTGTTCAGAGAGGATGCGCGCGCACTGGTCAGTCCAGTGACGGGAAGCGGCTTGTCTGTAGGGCGGTTTTCACAGATTTTGTTGCACGCTCGCGATAAGGGTGCCCGCAGCGTTGATGAGTATGAGCGCGTGCTTGCTACTGTTTTGGCTGAGCGAGGAGAGCATCTTGCGAAAGACGGAGTCTTACTAGATGACCAGGAGGCACAGAAGGAGCGGAGGGCGATCGCAGAGAATTTTGCGCAGACGCAACTGCCACTGATTCAGTCGCTACAGGTAGCTTTCGTTTGATTTGGCGCGCGGTAGTGGCCACTGATACAGCGCGTTCATCTGGATGAGACTAATAATGTGTTGCTGTATGTCGTGTGCAGATACCTGCGGTGTCGCGGCTTCACAGTCGGCTATAGTAAACGCGCCGCTCTGATGCGTGAGCCACTCAAGTGTGGGTTCGATTGGCGCGTCGATTAGGGTTTGGTGCCCGCTAGTGCGGTCAGTGACTGCCCACGATCCATTGACGCGTTCGATCGATATGTGTGGCACTCGCTGCAAGGTGGTTTGTGAGGGCAATGGTGTCAAATGAGCCCGTGTGTCTAATGCAGTGGCAAAGGGTATGCCTGTTAGCAGGTTAGGCAGTGTGTCAATGAGATTGAGTAAGGCGCTGCCGTCGTCGGATGATGTGTAGATGGGCTGTCGCCATTTAGGATAACTGAGTAGCTTTTGTCGCAGCGTGCTAAGCACCCAGTCAAGCCGCGTCGGAGGGCTTAAGACAATGCTCAGAGCGAGTGAAGGTTCAGAGCACCGTGTCCTATGCCAGTGTCCGCGTGGTAGAACGAGCACGGACCCTGGCTTCATCTCGATGGATTGAAACGTGGCTGTCGTTACGTCAGGGAAACCATCGGGTACCTGTGGGTATAAATCAGCGACGGCTGGTGCGTCTGGACAGTACTGATAGCCGGCTGCGAATAGCAACGCTGCGGGTTCAGCAATTTCGAAAAGTTTTGTGCCTGACAGTTGAATGGAAATCACGTCTTCAGCATCTAGGTGGACAGACGTCCCTTCGCCGGCGGGCGCAACCCATGCCGTGATGCGCGCTGATCCGGCCGGAATGCCAAGGCATGTCTCAAGGGTGGCTACCCAGGCCGCGGCATCCGGTAAGTGCGCGGCGACATCCGGAAGGTACAGGGCGCATCCAACACGAAATACATCGGCGGCACGAGCATCTGCGCTTAATCCGGCTTGTGGGCCTGCACTGAGTCGACTAAACAGCACTCTGCCGCGATAGCTTTCGGTGAGTGTGTCAGCGGTCGATAAAACGGGCGCGGACATCCAGTCTGGGAGGCGATTGCGGCTACCGTGCGCCACCAGTGGCTCGCCGCCGCTAAATGCATCGAGCAGACCTTTTAGTCCGAGTGGTCCAAATAAGGCAGCCCATTCGGGCGAGGTGATGTCAGGTTCCGCTATTGGATCGGGCACGGGGGGCTCCCTTGCCGCAGCTTAACGTGAGGGGCTAATGGGAGTCGCCAGGGTTAATGCCAGTGCCGTTGATTGGGCCTGGGATGGTGCCTGGGTTAATCACGGTGCCGTTGATTGGGCCTGGGTTAATCGCGGTGCCCACAATGCGAGGATGGATCACGGTGCCGTTGATCGGGCCAGGCGACACTGCCGGCGGGCTTGGTGGTTTGGCATGATGCGGTGGGCCGGATGATGCCAGTGTCACGGCGGGTAGGGTGAGCAGGCTGACAGCGGCAATCTGGAATACTTTCATGGCTTTTGTTCTTCCTCTCAATTATTGAATCATGCCAGTATATTGTGCATGTATGACACATTACCGTACGTCTTTGAGCAGAATTTCAACATATAGCCTTAGGCATGCGCAATCCCTACGGTGTGATTAGTCCGTCAGCCCTATTGGTGTGTTGTAGGCCTGCCACATTTAAGAATTTAGCTATCTTTATCAGCTGGTTGTGATCCATGGCGCGCCGTGGCTATCCACGTTTGATCCGCGTAGTTCATGTATCTGCCGTGCGTAACATGTCTATGGGTTTATCGTCTAAAAGCAGAGTGTTCCGCGCATCACCTCTACCACGTGGCCGCCGACATGCACGGACACCAATTTCCCGGCTGCATGTAGGGTGCGCCCGCGCAAGATGGATCGACGCCCCATGTGTTCGCCTTGAATCACCCGCCATGAGTGTTCGCCGGCCATCCCCTCGACGGTCGCTAAAAGTGCCAGTGTGGCTGCCGTGGCACTTCCGGTCGCAGGATCCTCCGGCACTTTATCGAGTGGCGCGAACATGCGCGCTGACAGCTCAGTAGTCCCCTGCCGCCGAACATAGCCATACACGCCATCGGTACCGATCGGCTGCAGTACTTGACGGTGAGCAGCGAGATCGCCGCTTGCTCGGCTTAAAGTCTCGATGGAGTTAATCTCTACCACTAGAAAGGGCAGTCCCACGGATGCAACGGTGGGCGCGTGGGTATGTACGACCACTTCACTTGGGTCAATGCCCAGCGACAGCGCTGCATCCTCCGTCGAGACCGTCGGTCCCATAGACAGTGCTTCCGGCGCTGTGAGCTCTGCGCTGGTTGGCACACCGTTGATTTGACCAATCCGAACAGGCACGAGGCCTGCTTTTTGCTCAAACAGGAATGTCGCAGGCAGCTCGCGACCCGCTGCATGCCACTCTCTCGCTAGCACGACCGCAGTGCCAACGTTCGGATGTCCCGCAAACGGTACCTCGCCGGTGGGCGTGAATATACGCACCTCTGCCGTATGTGCTGCCGTCGTCGGTGGCAGCACGAATGTCGTCTCGGAATACCCGAATTCGGCAGCGATCTGCTGCATCTCGATCGCCTGCATTCCAACTGCATCTAATACGACTGCGAGCGGATTGCCGCGGAAGCGTTCGTCTGTAAAAACATCTACGGTGACATAGCGGCGCATCATCTACTCCCATTAGCAATATCGGCGAAATAACGCGTCCGCAGCCCCGCTGTCTAACCAAGCGACTGGGGCGCGACGATGCGATCACTTGGCCGACTCCGTGTCGTCGCTCTCTAGTAAGTGATCGTTTTGAATATACCGAAACTCCTGCGGGTTCTGCGTATCGTCTAATGAGGACACGAGTACGCGTCGCTTACTACCTTGCTCGCGTGTCAGTGAATAAAGGTCTGGCTTGTACGGATGTTTGATCAGTTCCATCTCAAATCCAAACATCTTAAGGAATGTCGGGAATATATTTGCATGCGACACAGGGAAGTCTTTCCGCTCTGCTAATGCCGGGAACCCAACCTGCTTCGCCACTCCTTCATCTGTGGCAATAAATATCAGCGGAACCCGCATTTGCTGCAGGCCCGATGAGCAGTGACCCCATTTCCCCATTTCGCCCAAAGACTCGCCATGATCGCTCGTTAAGACAATTAAAGTCGGCTTAGTGAGTGAGGCAATTAAACTGTCAACGAATCGATCAAAGTAAATGACTGCATTGTCGTAGCTGTTTTCAATTTTCTGATGGGCCGCTGCTGAAAAGGTTGCTGGCTTACCTAACAGATCCGGAAGGTAACGACGACACGATGGACAGGTCTCATAGCGATCGCTGTAAGGCCAGTGCGCAGCGTAAGACTCCACCACAATAAATTGCCGCTCTGCGGAGTTGGCAATGCTGGCAATCACCGGCAGCATTTTATTGTCGCTTGAGAAGGTAAATTGTCCGCCATCCTCTGAGCGCGGCAAATTGCGGTGCAGAACGTCGATGTGATTGTCAATGAACTCCCGCCAGTCGTTATCATTTGCCGTAATGAAAGCGGTTTGAAAGCCAGCAGATTTAGCATAAGCGAATAGTGTGGGAGCGTGATAGATGTCCGCGCTCAAAGGCTGATCTGGCTCGACCATCAAGAGTGGCAGAGACCGGTTAGTGCAGTCTCCATCGCTGGCAACGTCACTAAAAGAAACATGTGGACGCCTGAGTGCTTTAAGGTTGGCGCTGAGATCTCGTCGATAAGAGTGCGAGTCAAATCGATCTGCTCGCAAACTTTCGCCAATGACATAGATCACGTCAAAGCGTGGCTGATCAAGTTGGGGTGCCGGCGCGTCTTCGCGCATCGCATGTTCGGTACGGGTTGACTGAATGAGGCTCACGCCGGCATGTAGACCAGTCGCAACGAACGACACAATCGCAGAGTAGGCGCCTTGGTTGGCGGGCGGCGTAGTGCTCAGCGCGCACCAACCGATGAGGGTGAGTGCAGCAAGGATGCTGCTGCGCGCTTGCACCGATCTTGCTCGGCGCTTACTCATGACATATCCGTAAACCGAAGTCATCACGAGTGAGGCCATCAGCGCGGTGATGCTGAAATATAGCGTGGCACTGGCGATTAATTCATGTGCTGGGTTAGCCGCCGCCAGCCTTAGCTCATCTCCTCCAATGAACCGACCGAAATAGGACTGGAAGGTGAATTGAACGTAGTTGGCTAGGAACAGCAGGAGGATTAACGCTGCCCGTGAGAGGAGCCCACTAATGCCGCTCAGCGCCACCATCACCAGGGCTATACCTGGTATCGAGATCAGCGAGGCGATTGCGATCGCATGAACGCCTTGGTTACTCCAGAGGCTAGTCAGTAAACCTTGAATAACGATCAGAAGCCCAACTGGCATCACAAGCCATTTTGTCTGAGTCAATACTATCTTGAGTTTCTGCATAACACACCATACCAAAAACGCCGTCGTGCGTTCTGGTTTCAATTTCTCTTTGTAAATGCTTGCTACCGGAAACTTAGCGGGTTTTCGTAGAATCAAGGCTAGGTCTAACAACGATGCGTTAATCGTACTATGCTATGCGAAACGAGTATTTGCTCACTCAGTGAGGAGCCATGGATACATGCAGTACGACTTAAATGCGATGTGGTGTCTCAATCAGGAAAGTGCAGCAGAGACCTCATCGCTAACATTAGAAGCGTTCGAGCTTCTAACTAGAAAAGCATTGCACGTCGGCGTAGTGGCCAACGGAACGACAGGCTTCTTGATCGCACTTGGGCCAGACGCTGACTACGATAATGAGAATTATCACTGGCTATGCCGGCGCTATGACCAGTTTGTGTATATCGACAGAGTCGTCGTGGCAACCGTGGCCCGTCGTCAGGGTATCGCCGCTAGGCTGTATGCGGAACTGGCAATTGCAGCGCGTACGGCTGGCCACAGGCACTTAGCCTGTGAAGTGAATATTGCGCCACCGAATCCCAGTTCTGAGGCGTTTCACGTTCGACAGGGCTTCGCTCCGGTGGGCCTCGCGCAGTTAAAAAACGGTAAACGTGTGCAGTACTGGCTACGTGACTTATAGAGTCGTCGGGCGACATTTCCCCGCGCCTGGGAAGCGAGGGGTGGACGCGCCGATCCGCGGACCGGTGAGGCGCAATCGTATTTATACGGACTGTACGGCCGCTTAGCTTGGTCTACTGTAGCCGCATGGTCGAGAGTCCCATGCATTTTGATGCCGCCTTGGTACGCAAGTATGACCAGTTCGGTCCGCGCTACACGTCCTATCCGACTGCCCTACAATTTAGTACTCACTTTGATGCGCGCTGTGGTGCGGACACACTCTCCGTCAGCAATCGGGCAGACGCTCCGCCGATCTCACTCTACATTCACGTACCATTTTGTGAGAGCCCCTGCTTTTACTGTGGATGTAACAAAGTAATTACTCGAGATCGGGAGCGTGCGTGGGTCTATTTGGCGCATCTGTATCTTGAGATACAAGCGCAGGCAGCTTTACTATCCAAGGATCGTATCGTTACCCAACTGCATCTAGGCGGCGGCACGCCTACTTACTTAAGCGACACGCAGTTGGCTGACCTGATGCGGGTACTACGTCAGAATTTCAACATGCGCACGGATGGGCGCCAGGAATACTCCATTGAGATTGACCCCCGAACGGTATCGGCAGACCGACTGTCTGTGTTGGCAAGCCTTGGTTTCAATCGCATCAGTTTGGGCGTGCAAGATCTCGACCTCGCAGTGCAATCCGCCATCAACAGGGTGCAGCCGCCAGAAACCACATTCAACCTTATAGATCGAGCGCGCAGTCTGGCTATTCACTCAGTCAGTATCGATCTAATCTATGGATTGCCCCTGCAAACCCTATGTAGCTTTAGCCAGACTCTCGATCGCATTATTGAAGCGCGGCCCGATCGAATCGCAGCGTACAGCTACGCGCATCTTCCCCACGCATTTAAAGCGCAGAGGCAAATTCGCCTTGAAGACTTGCCCACGCCAGAGGTGAAGCTCGCTCTTCTTGAGATGACCGTGGAAAAACTGACGGCTGCAGGCTATGTGTACGTGGGCATGGATCATTTTGCTTTGCCGCACGACGAGCTTGTGCAAGCGCAACTAAATTCGACCCTTCAGCGAAATTTTCAAGGCTACTCGACCCATGCTCACTGTGATTTGATCGGTCTCGGTGTGAGCGCAATCTCAGGTTTTGATCGCGCCTATTCGCAAAACCACAAGAGCGTTGGCGCCTATCAGCGTAGCGTCGCTTTGGGTGGGTTTGCAACTGAGAGAGGGGTTTACCTAACCGACGATGACTGTGTGCGTCGCACCGTAATTCAGGCCATCATGTGTGCATCGCGGGTAAATTACAGTGAGATAGAGAGCCGTCACAAAGTTCGGTTTGTTGATTACTTTCAACGCGAGCTTAAGCAGCTCGAGCCGCTTGCGTACGATGGCCTTGTTGTGCTGTCGCCGCAGGCGCTTGAGGTAACTGGTACAGGGCGCTTATTGCTGCGCTCAGTCGCCATGATTTTTGATGCGTATATGCACATCAAGTCGACCGAGACTGCTCAGCCACGATTCTCTCGCACGGTGTGACCGCACAGCGGCTCAGCTGTTAAGAAGTCCCGCCCGTTATACGGGCGGTCTCTTATCGGCATCAAACGGCCGCCAGTGCCTGATCAAGGTCCTCCAGTAGGTCATCAATGTGCTCGATGCCGACAGAGAGTCGCACCATGTCATCCGTGACGCCAGAGCGCGCCAACTCAGCCGGTGACAGCTGTCGGTGTGTGGTGCTCGCGGGATGGCACGCGAGTGACTTGGCGTCACCGATATTCACTAACCGAGTAAATAACTTTAAGGCGTCTTGGAAGCGCGCGCCGCCAGCACTGCCATCGGCTACGCCAAACGTGAGTAAGCCAGAGGCGCGGCCACCCATATAGCGCTGCGCGAGCGCATGACCCGCGTCATTGGGCAGTCCTGCATATCGGATCCATTTCACCTTGGCATGCTGCTCGAGGTGCTTCGCCACGGCCAACGTGTTATCGCAAATGCGGTCCATACGGAGCGCCAAGGTCTCTATGCCTTGCAAAATCAGAAAGCTATTAAAGGGAGATATCGCGGCACCCATGTTTCTTAACGGCACTACACGCGCGCGTCCAATGTAAGCGGCTGGGCCGAATGCGTCCGTGTAGACGACGCCATGGTAGGAGACATCTGGGGTATTGAGTCGCGGAAAGCGCTCGGCGTGCTTCGCCCAGGGGAAGTTGCCGCTATCCACTAACGCGCCGCCGATGCTGGTGCCATGCCCACCCAGATACTTGGTCAGTGAATGCACCACAATATCAGCGCCATGCTCGAATGGTCGGCAGAGATAGGGGCTCGGGACTGTGTTGTCGACAATGAGGGGGATGCCAGCGTTGTGAGCGATGTCGGCCAGCGCCGCAATGTCAGTGACGTTGCCAAATGGGTTACCCACTGACTCACAGAAGATCGCTCGCGTGTTCTTGTCAATCAGCTTGGCGAACGAGCTTGGGTCGCCAGAATCCGCGAAGCGAGTGGTGATGCCGAACTGCGGCAGTGTGTGGGCCAGCAAGTTGTAAGTGCCGCCGTACAGTGTCGTAGAGCTGACGATGTTCTGGCCAGCCTCTACTATGGTTTGTAGGGCGTACGTGATAGCGGCTTGTCCAGAGGCTAGGCCTAGCGCGCCAACGCCACCTTCAAGTGCCGCCACGCGCTTCTCGAGAACATCGGTCGTGGGATTCATGATCCGAGTGTAGATATTCCCGGCCACTTTCAGGTCAAACAGATCAGCGCCGTGCTGGGTATCGTCGAATGCGTACGACGTCGTCTGATAAATGGGCACGGCGACCGCTTTGGTCGTAGGGTCTGGGCTATAACCGCCGTGTACAGCAAGGGTTTCTAGGCGCATGAGCATCTCTCCAGAGTGTGGGCGGTGTACAAGTTAGCCAACCCTTATACAAGTGCTCTGCCACCGACTGCAACTAACGCTCGGTAACTTGCGGTTATTTGTCAATAACCAAAGGGACGCTCGGCCAGTGACCGGTCTCTTTAGAGGATTCTGGAGTTAGTTTAGGAGCGTTGTTTAGAAGCCCGCGTCCAGGTGGCGACTGCAAGCGCCAACGCGGTGCCGATGGCCCCGGCGATCAGTAAGGGCCGCCGCGGGGACTTGTGCGTTGCAGGGCGCTTTGTCATCTCATGGTATGCATACAGGAGGCGGGTCATCGTGCGCGCGACTCTCCACACCCGCTCAGCTTCGTGTACGGCGCCGCTCACTACTGCCGCTTCATCAGCCAGCAAGACGCGCAAGCGAGTGCTCTGACTAACTAAGTGTAGCCGTGCGTTATCAAGTTCATTATAGCGGCGCCTCATTGCGTGGTATTGCGGATGGCGGCGATGTCTTTGGCAATTTCACTGATGCTAGAGGATAACCACCGAGGCCGGGTGCGGCGTAGGTACACGGAGGTGCCGAACAGGGCCAACGCTAGAAGGGCAAAAGACAGGCCAACAAGACCGGTGGCCAGTACTCGATGGCTGTCCCAAAATGCAACAATCACCAGTGCCGACAGGAAGAAGAGGGCAAACCCTAGCGCCAGCACGGCGCCTATCAAGAGGCACATCATCGTGACAAACAATCTCGCATGCTGCTGTGTCTCCACTGCAAGGAGTGCCAGTCGCGTCTCAATGATGGCAAGTCCCGCTACGGCCGTGTTGGCAAGACTCGACACGAAAGATCCTGGCTTATCAATCGCCATAGTAACGCCCTAACGACGCCGCAAGAGAAGCCCAACGAGTAGACCAGCTGCCCCAGCTAAGCCGATGGAGGTCCATGGGTTCTCATGAACGTATTGATTGGCGTTATCCGTCGCTTTGCTTGCCTGTGTACTTAGCTGCGCTTGAATTCTTTGCATCGCCTGTTGAGCGTCATGCATTGACGCGATTAGCTTGTCACGCACCGAATGCACCTGATCGCCGACATCGGCTGTATTGGCTTCCAATAGCGCCTCGGCGTCTGACACTACCTTGCGTAGCTCGCTTAGGAATGAGTGGATGCTCTCTTCGCTCATAAGTGTCCCCTTGGGTAGTTACCGTGTGGGTACCATGCCATGACCCCAATAACGCTGGTATCCGCAGTTTCCACAGTATAGTAGCAGGCGCATACCCGCGTCATGCGGTCACCGTTAGGGTCGGTTTCGCCGATCGCGCATTATGAGGGCGTATATGAGCCTGGCAGCAGGAAACGCTTTTCTACGACCCGCGCGACCAAAACAATGATCGACACAAGCGCTAGATAGACGGCTGCTGTGACCGCATATGCCTTAAAGAATTGGAAATTTGTTGCTGCCAGTTCTTGCATGCGCGCAAAAAATTCAGTGTATTGAATAAGAAAAGCGATTGAGGTGTCTTTTAAATTAAGAATCACTTGATTGGTTAACGCAGGGATCGACATTCGCAGCACTTGCGGGAGCATGATCAGAAAAAATACTTGCCGCTCAGAAAATCCTTGTGCTCTGGCGGCTTCTAGCTCTGCGGGATCTAGCGCGTTGCGTGCTGTCCCCAGATAGGCTGCGTTATAAGCCGCGACATTCAAAGTAAACCCGATGAGCGCGACAGCGAATGGCGTCATCACAAGGCCAATGCGGGGTAAACCGTAATACATCAAAAACAAAAGCACTAGCAAAGGTGTTCCAACGAAGAACGAGATGTAGCCGCGTACAATGACCCGCACCAGCCGGCGATGACTGCCCTCTAGGTGTAACACCACTATCCCTAGAGCCAATCCGGTCACGCTGACAATCGCTGCAAGTAAAAGCGTCTGATATAAGCCAGTTAAAATCAGAGGTAGTTGGTCTAGCAGATCCGCCACGAATGACGCCCAGTGACTCATCGGCCGCTGGCCTCCTGCCCGAAGAACTCCTGCACGCGCGGGTCCGCGTGCCCGCTTGATAAGTTCTCGATTGCATCTTCAGCGCACACGCGTCCACGGTCTAGGAAAATGACTCGGTCAGATATCAAGCGCGCTAGCGTTAGATCGTGTGTGACGCACAGTACGGTGACGCCGTCTACAAATAAGCGATTGATCAGAATCGCGACTTCACGACACATCAGCGGGTCTAGTGCTGAAGTCGGCTCATCGAAAAAAACGACGTCTGGGTCCATCGCCAGTGCTCGTGCGAGGGCCACGCGCTGCTTCTGGCCGCCGGACAGTTCTGCTGGAAACTTGTGTCGGTGCTCAGTCATGTCTACGCGAGCCAGTTCGTGGCGCGCCTTTTCTTCGGCCTCGTTTCGCCGTAGGCCACCTAAGTGACGGAGCGCTAAAGTCACATTGTCGAGTACAGACAGGTGGCGATACAGAGCAAACTGCTGAAACACAAATCCAACGCTGCGGCGCAGTGCTCGAATGTCAACACTGGGTCCTGTGACCTCGCGATCGTGTAGCCGGATACTGCCGGAGGTAGGTTCCTCAAGGCGATTGATGCAGCGCAGGAGGGTGGACTTGCCGCTCCCAGAGCGACCCATGACCACCTTTACTTCGCCTTTTTGAACACGCAGATTGACGCCATTTAAGATGGTGGTCTCACCAAAGCGCTTAACGAGGTCACGTACTTCAAGAAGTGCCATGCTTGTGTTCCGAGAGTTAATGCCAAGGGATTATGAGTTGCCGATGCCGGGCACCTGGTAGCGACTAGCCACCAAACGAATAGTGCTTAGAACGACCCGGTAGATGGCGAAATATAAAAGACCGACACACAGGTAGATCTCGATGCCTTGTAGGGTGCGCGCCGTTAGCGCTGTCGCTTGTTTGGTAATTTCAGGTATGCCAACGGTATAGGCAAATGGGGAATATTTTAAGATAGTCGTGAATTCGTTGATCATGCCTGGTACGGCAAAGCGTAACATTTGCGGAAACTCAACTAATCGCATGATCTGTAGCCGACTGAAGCCCATTGCTTCTGCGGCAATAATCTCAGTCGTGTCGACCGATGCCAGAGCGCCGCGAAACACCTCCGCCAAATAAGCACCAGCTGTCAGGCCGAGACTTAGAGCCATGGCAAGCAATGGCGATAGTTTGATGCCAATAGACGGCAAGCCAAAGTAGGCGAGAAACAAAAGAACGAGCACCGGGACGCCACGAAAAACGTAGGCATAGACAGCGATGATGACCTGCAGTCCCGGGATTCTAGCTCTGCGTAAAGCAGCGACAAAAAGACCAACACAGAGACCAGTCGCTGCGCAGACTGAGGTCACTAAAAGCGTATAGGGAGCGCCTCGGAGTAATTGCCAAAAGATCTCTGCGGCGCTCATGTGGATCTGTTAGTTCATCCACTTATCAAGAATTGCCTTTACTTTGTCTGGTCCAAGTTCTAACAAGTATTTATCAAAGTCATCCCGCAAAGATGAGCCCTTGGCAAACGCAAAGCCGAGGCGATCGAAACCGGAAAACCCGCGACTGCTGACGAACGGCAAGTGCTTCTTATTCTGATAGTCCCGCAGCACCGGTTCTTCGATGAAGGCAAGATCAAGGTTGCCGTTCTGGAGATCGGCCGTGACTTCGTTATAGGTTGGGTACAACTTAACTCGTGCCAGCGAGTAGTAGCCTTTTGGTTCAAATTGGCTTTTGATGAGATCGCTGTAGGCCATGCCACGTGGGTAGCCGAGGGAATATTTCTTTAGTTCGCTCAGATCCGTAATCTTGATGTTGCGACTGGCCAAACTGACTAGGTGCCAAACATTTTCGTAGTAGGGCGCGGAGAAATCCATTGCCTCTTTGCGCTTGTCTGTAATGGAAATCCCGGAGAAGGCGACATCGGCTTGACCAGACGAGACTGCCCCGAGCATGCCTTGCCAATCGTAGCGTGTGATGTCGAGGGTGCAGCCTCTTGATTGGCAGTAGCCATTAAAGATTTCTAGATCGGCGCCCTTTAGATCGCCGTTGTCTTCAAACAGCATCGGCGGGGAGACGGGGGATACCGCCACCTTGATCACCGGGTGCGACGAGTGGTCATTGGTCGTCGTCGGGCTGACTTCTTTAGAGCAGCCGCTTAAGACGATGCCCATCAGGCAAATAAAGCTAATGACTTTTTTCAAGGCGTTCTCCGGTAGGCGTTATGCAACGCCATAGTAGCGAATTTTGCCGATCTAAGATCAACTGCCGCAAGGCAAGGGCGACATGGATTGCAGCGCACCCTTGTCGTTTTTGGCAACGTCATCGGCTTGGCAAGCTCACGTACTTTTTGCGCGGCTAGATTCCGCGATCGCACTTTCATTTGGACCAATTGGTGTACTGGCTGACTAACTTTGGTTTGGCCGTGCTTGACAGACCGTTTGGTGTAGTGCAACGTCCCACCACACGACAAGTTCCTCGCAAGGGGATTCAAAGGGAACTCGGGTTTAATGCCCGGGCTGCCCCCGCAACTGTAAGCGGTGCGCCTTTTATCTGAGACCACTGGATCAATTTGATCCGGGAAGGTGATAGAGGGACTTCAAGCCGCAAGCCAGGAGACCTGCTAGTCGTGGTCGCCCATCGAGCAGCCGGGGAGCGCTGATCGAGAGGAACCCCTTGTGGCGACAGAGGAGGACCGACCTGATGGTTGGGCCAGCGTTGTCTCGCCTATTCAATCGGCGGACTCGTGGCTCTCATCAGGCAGGCCCTGTGTGCTGCGCTATTTGGGAGTCTTTAATTGAAAATCGCGTATTTTTGCTGCTTCAGTGCGGCTTTCCTGTGTCTATCTGTGAGCCCTGTGGCGGCGGAAGCGCTCGCCAGTGGTGAACTTGACTCCGTGGTGGTGGTAGCTACTCGCTCACCTGAACCGCTGTTTAAAATTGGCAGCTCGGTGACGGTACTTGATGAGGTGGCGATCAAAGAAAGCCAAGCGGTGGCTGTGGCCGATTTGTTGGCGCAAACACCAGGGATCTCTATGTTTCGGACGGGTAGCATTGGTCAGAGCACGTCTGTTTTTATTCGCGGCGCTGCCAGCGATCAAACAGTGGTGGTCATCGATGGTGTGCAGATTAACGATCCCTCCGTGACTAGCGGTGGGTTTGACTTTCAACATCTGATGATGGGCGACATTGCGCGTATTGAGGTACTTCGTGGCGCGCAATCCACCCTCTATGGCAGCCAGGCAATGGGGGGCGTGATTAATATTGTGACCGCCGAGCCTACTACGGCTTTCGGTGGCAACCTCAGTGCTGAGGCGGGTTCCTTTCGGACGGGCCAGGGGGCCGCTGCCATTGGCGGAAAAACCGATGGACTGCTGTGGCGATTAGCCGGTGATTACTACGGATCGAGTGGCATTCCATGCATAGATGAGGCCTTCGGTGGCAAGCGTGATTGTGCCGCACAAGTTGCTGAGACATCAGGGCGCGTGCGCTACGACTTTAGTCCGTTGGTGCAGTTAGATGTCCGTGGCTATTTCATGAAATCTAGAACTGATTTTAATGGTTACCCACCACCAAATTATGTGCTTGTCGATGACGGTGAGTACGGCTATAACCAACAGTTAGTGGCATACGCAGGTCTCACTGTTCAGTCCGCCGATCATTCGCTTATCAATCGCGTGGCGGTGCATTATACGGACTCGCAAACTCGGTTTTATGATCCTGCGGCGATCAGCTATGCGCAGATCCCCTACTCCGGCTATAGCGGCGCAAGTAACGAAACGTTCTATGGCATTGGACGCAATAGGCGTGAAGAATACCAAGGCACGTGGGCACTCAATGAGGCGACGCATTGGGTATTTGGCGTGCAGCATGAAGCCTCAACGATAAATGCCGATACACCTGCGTTTGACTTTGATGGTCCTGCGCCAATACAAGCTGACGTGTCCCTGACCAGCGCGTATGCGCAAGTGCAACGCGAGCTGCTCAAGGGTCTTACTCTGACAGCTGGCGAGCGCTATGATCATCATGATCTATATGGCGGGCACGCGACTGGACAGTTAGCTGCAGCTTGGGTGCTCGATGACCATCACACGATTTTCAGGTCCAGCTTTGGGCAAGGTTTTAAAGCGCCTGCGCTGTATCAGCTCTATGCGCCCGGTTACGGGAATTTAAGTCTAAAACCCGAAACCTCGCATACGTGGGATGCGGGAGTGGAGCGCCACTCTCTGGATGATCGTTTGATGGTATCGGCCACTTATTTTCAGTCCACAAGCCATAGTCTGATTGATTTTTTCTCCTGTCCCTACTCAGATGTTGACCCGCGGTGTAGTGTTTTCGGCGGTTATTACGCCAATATCGGTAAGACAGTTGCCCATGGCGTAGAACTGCAGAGTGCCTGGCACCTCAATACTGCCATGACCCTGGCTACTAACTACACCTATAGCGCGACGGAGGATCGCTCAATGGGTGCTAGCACTTATGGCAACGTGTTGCCGCGTCGACCTAAGAATACGGCTAACGTCTCTATTAATTATCAGTCGCAGAGTCAATGGAGCGCGACGCTTGCCGCGCGTTATTCTGGATCGAGCTTCGATGACGCCGCGAACACCGTAAAGCTTGGTGGCTACACTCTGATCGATGGGCGGGTGTCCTATTTCATCCGTGACCATCTGGAAGTCTACGCACGGGTCGAAAACGCCGCGGGTACGCATTATGAAACAGCGTATCAGTTTGGCGCGCCTGGCCGAGCTGGCTATATTGGATTTCGTACCGGATTCTAAACAAGCGACGATTCGCTAGGCGTGGCGCAGGCGTCTAGCGACGATGGTGCGGCCCTCAACACGTGGCAACGCGACGAGTGCTATGGCGCTGTAAAGCCTTGCTCCTGAAAAACCCTGCGCGCCTCAGTACCTCGCAAATAGTTAAGCCAGCGCGTTGCGTTGGGATGCGCGTGCTGGGTAAGTGCCATCGGATATCGAATGGCCGAGTGGGTATCATCAGGGAATGTCGCCACGATGCGCGCGCTCTTACTCGAGTGCGCGTCAGATCCGTAAACGATTCCAAGGGCCGCTTCCTCACGCTCAACATACATCAGAGCAGTCCGCGCGTTGTCTGCCGGCAAAATATGGTCCGACACCTGATCCCAGACGCCTAATGAGATCAGCGCGGCCTTCGCATAGCGACCTACGGGAACCGATAGCGGCTCTCCCATAGCGAGTCGCTCGTGGCCAAGTGCTTGTGCCAGTCGAAAATGAGGTGACACCGTCAGGACGATATGGCTCTTAGAGGGCGCAACCAATACCAAATGGTTGCCAACGACGTCGTGCCGTGTGGTTGGTTGAATGAGAGCCCGCCGCTCCAGATAGTCCATCCATTCCTCGTCTGCGGATAAAAACATATCCGCAGGCGCTCCCGCCTCGATCTGTCTGGCGAGTTGTGAGCTTGCTGCGTATGAGAGCGTCACAACAATCCCGGTGTTCGACGTAAATTGTGGTCCGAGTATCTGCAAGGCGGGGCTGAGCGAGGCTGCAGCGAAGACAATTATTGCATCTGACTTCGTGTTGGGTTTCGCAGTGACGAGAGAATGCGGCACGCCGAGGGCGAGCACTGCAACGACACAACTCAGCAGCATGCGTTTCGTGCGACCGAGCTGTCCCATCGAGCTATTACCTTGCTGGCGAATCGGGCGGAGCGCGCGTCTTTACTCGGTAAGTGGGTTATCACCGCGCTGAGTGGTGTCTGCTCCCATACTCAAAATTCCCTGCATGACGCGTGCCGCTGAGCTTGCGCCATTATCCATAAAAATGACCTTGCCTTGACCGTGATCAGCGACGTACTTAAGCGCGTCGGTATACTCCAAAAACAATAGAAATTCAGCCGTCACACCTGCCGCCTTGAGGCTGTCTGCCGCATCTTTCATGCCAGATGCTATGTTCTTCCGAAACAGGGCCAAGCCTTCACCGCGCAGTGCCGATGCTTTCTTCTCGGCCTCGGCACCAATGGTCTTAAAAGCCGCCTCAGCCTCTGCGTCCTTGGTGCGCTTAACGAGTAGAGCCGCTCCTTCATTGGCGGCGGCTGCCAGTAAGTTCTTTGACGAGACGACTCGCGCCATGGAGTCTATAATCTCCTTATCAAAAGTCATATCCGTGATTTGGATGTCACGCACGACATAACCCCACGCGAGCACTACTTCGTCGAGATTCTTCTTGGTGTGATCAACAATCTCAGCGCGCATTCCCAAAATATCAGACTGCTTGGTAGTGGCTACAAACTGTCGGATAGACCCGTCAATGGTGCGTTGCAACGCCAACTGAAACTCTTGCATAGACGCGAAGCTAAATACCGCTTTCTTAATCGATTCCTCGTCTGATCCGCCGACCGCGTAAAGAACCATGGTTGCAAATTTCACATTCGCTTGGTCCTGGGTGATGGCTTGGAACTCGAGCTGCAGAGCCCGGTTCTGTAGCGATAGGCGGTAATCTACTTTTTCCCACGGCAGTTTGAAGTTCAGACCTTCTCGCATGGTGCGATGATATTTCCCGAACACCGTGACCACACCGACGGTAGCTTGCGCAACTGTTCGCGCCATTGATGTGACGATATAAATAACGACGACGATGAAGACAATAACCCAAGGGGAAGGGAGGAACTCTGACATAAAATTCTCTCTGATGGTGGTGCGTGGGAATAGTCGCTTGGATCATGTAACAGCCGACACCGCAGTATACGCCCTTCGCGCATCGAACTAGCCAATCGGTAGCGCCTGCGCCTCTCAAGTGCCGGCAGGACAATCCGACGTACCTAGAAGGTGACTGTCACTGCCAGTTGAGGTGGTGTGGAGGTGCTGCTGGTAGCAAAAGTGGCGACGCCAGCGAGGCACCTAATGGTGTGCTTGGGTAAGCCAGGTCTCAAACTCACTTTCTAAGATGCTCAGAGGTAGCGCGCCGCCTTTCAGCATCTGATCATGAAATGCTCGTATGTCGAAATGATCGCCTAGCTCTTTTTTTGCACGGTCTCGTAGGGCTAGAAATTTCAGCTGACCAAGCTTATAGCAGAGCGCTTGGCCAGGAGCTGCGATGTATCGGTCGGTTTCTGCTTGGAAGGTTGGCTCGTCGCCTGCGGCGTGTGCGTGAAAAAAGTCGATCATTTGTTCACGTGTCCAGTGCTTGAAGTGGACTCCCGTATCCAATACCAATCGGTCGGCACGTAGTAGTTCGCTGACTAGGCGGCCGTAGTCACTGTAGGGATCTCGAAAGAATCCGATGTCTTTTCCTAGACGCTCTGAATATAGCGCCCAGCCCTCGACGTAGGCGGTGTAGCCGGCGTTCTGTCGAAACGGGGGCAGATCCCCCAAGCCCTGGGCGATGGATATTTGCATGTGGTGTCCGGGGACTGCCTCATGGTAAGCCGTTGACTCCACTGTGAGCAGTTCGCGTTGGGCAAAGTCACCTGTATTAACAAAGACCATGCCAGGCCGGGACCCATCGGCTGTGCCCGGGTTGTACTCAGCGCCGGCAGCCCCTTTCTCTCGGTACGCTTGTACTGCGTGTACTTCAACCGGTGTCTTGGGTAGGAGTCCAAAGAGAGTCGGAAGCTTTGGTTGCATCTCTGCAATATAGTGTCGATACAGTTCTAGGATCTGCTCCCGAGAAGTCGCATGTTGAGAGGCGTCCGTCGAAACCGATGCGCGTAATTCTGCAAGACTCGAAAATCCGAGTGTGTGGGCAATAGCGGTCATCTCGCCTTCAATGCGCTCCACTTCTCTCATGCCGAGTGCGTGGATTTCCTCAGGCTTCATGGTGGTGGTTGTCTGTCGACGGACTAGGAATTCATACAGGCGCTCCCCGTTTGGGAGCGACCAGATGCCTGCATCGGCCCGCCCGAACGGCGCATAGTCTTTCTCTAGGTAGCGAGCAAACGACTCGTAAGCCGGCCGCACTTTCGAGTTCACCGCTCTAATAATCAGCGCTCTAAGACGCTGCTGCTCCGCCGCTGGAATAGAGTCCGGGAACTGCAACGCGGGCTGGCCGAATGCATTATCAAGACCGACCGGTGCTGCAATAGCAATGGTCTGCGCCACCACTTTGTTAAGTAAAAAGCGCGGTGGCATCATGTTGTCAGCACGCCCCTGCCGCAGTACGCCGGTTACCTGCTGCAGCAATTTTGGAATTCCATTCAAGCGCGTGATGTAGTCCTCGTAGTGTTTGACGTTATCGAAGGGCATCGTCGGCACTGCCCCAGGCAGTCCAATTTGTATGCCCGTGAACTGGTCTACTGGCATCTCATACAGCTTCAAGTCAGTCGCTTCAATTGACTCGCGCAACTGCTGCACCATCAGTCGATGGTTGAGTTGGTCTTGCTCTGAAAGCCCTACGGTGTTGATTGCCAGAAAGCGACGCAAAAACGTCTCATTGGCGCGCCGGTCCGCTCGCACATGAGCAAGCGACATATCGCTCCAGCGGTTGTTGTATCGATAATCGCCTACCGAGGTCGCCCATTCAGGAGACTGCTCCATGGTGTATTGCCATTGGTCTGCGATCAGAGCGTTTAGGCGCTGTGATCGCTGCGCGGCGCCATCGGCCACTGCTGCGCAGGCTAGATTGCTGATCAGACATAAAGCGAGAGTCACGACTAGAGTCTTGTAACGCATAAATCCCTCGTAATGTGTCATTGGCGCGCGAAAGCGGCTTGTGGCAATAATGGTAGCGCAATTTAATGTGGCTCGGCCAGCGCCTACTGTTTTGTAGCGTACCGCAGAACACGAACTGGTGGGTGCCCTGTGTTGCAGGGCGTGTCGGGGCGCTACACTGCGCTGTGAGATGGGCTGTTGACTGCATAGTGCGGCGGCTATCGAGGCGCTTGTGCGCGCTCTTTTGTCAGCACCTAGTAGCTGTCTGTAGGGATACGAATTTATGAGTGATGTTAGGTTGCAGCTTAGTCCCGGAGCGACGCGCGCCGTGCTGTTTGATCTCGATGGCACGTTGGTCGACACGATCGGTGACATTGCACTTGCGCTCAATCGGGCGCTTAAAGATCATAATCTGGAGCAGGTGCCCTTGGCGGTTGTGCGCGCTTGGGTCGGCAAAGGCGCGCCTCGGCTCATCGCACGCGCTTTTGAGCGTGCCGACATGCCGTTAAGCGACGCGCTAAAATCTGACGTTTTCACGCAATTTATTGCGCATTATGAGCGGATACACGAGCAGCATGAGTCGACAGCTGCTCTATACCCAGGCGTGCTCAGTGCGCTCGCTCGCCTGCAGTCTGCGGGTCTGGCCTTGTCAGTCGTGACCAATAAGCAAAGAAGCCTCGCGTGCGCGACGTTGCGTCATGTCGGTGTGCTGCAGTACTTCGTACATGTCGTCGGTGGAGACACCTGCGCCCATCGAAAGCCACACCCGATGCCGCTGGTTCATGCGTGTTCACTGTTGGGCATTGCAGAGAGCGCTGCGGTCATGGTGGGGGACTCCATGAATGATGTGGGTGCAGCACGTGCAGCCGGGATACCGGTGGTATGCGTTCCCTATGGGTATAACGAGGGCGAAGCCATGGACGAGTTATCAGGCGATTACTTGATCAATCACTTTTCTGAGCTACCGGCTTTGCTAGGCCTGTAGTGCGCCGTACCGCCATTAAATAGCCATGCTAGCGACGTGGCGTGACGTCATGATCGAGATCTGGTCGGCGGAACGGATCAAGGTGCGTCATTAAGTCCAGTACGCGGTGTCGCTTAAGTACGCGCACACGCGCCTCCACGGCTATTTCGTGGCCCGCCTCTACGGTGATATCGGCGTCTACCTCCAGGTGCGCGTCGACGGCAATTAAATCGCCCATCTTGCGTGTTCGTAGATCGTGTACGCCGCAGACACCAGGGGTGTTGAGTAGGGTCTGTCGGATGGCCTCCACCTCTGCGGTATCAGCTGATCCATCCATCAGATCGTTCAGCGCATCCCATGCAAAAGTCCACCCCATTTTCGCAATAATTAACCCAACCACTAAGGCGGCGATCGAATCAAGCATGCGATAGCCGGCTAGGTTGCCCACGATGCCCACAGCGACTAACAAAGACGCGGCCGCGTCCGAGCGTGCATGCCAGGCATTGGTGGCGACCAAACTTGACTTAATGCGCGTTGCGATTTTGAACATATATCGGAATAGCAGTTCCTTCGCGGCCAGCGCACCCAAGGCCATCCACAGAGCAATGATTTGTACGGGAGCAATGTCGGAGGGCGACTGTAGTTGAGTGATGCTTCTGTACAGCATGCTCAGACCAACACCGATGAGCGCAGCGCCCACTGCGAGCGAGGCACCTGTTTCAAAACGTTGATGACCGTAGGGATGTTCTGGATCTGCGTCTTTTTGACTCTCGCCGCTCACTGCGAGCGCGATAAAGTCCACGATCAAATCAGATAGTGAATGCACGCCGTCAGCTACTAACGCTGCGGAGTGGGCGATGAGCCCCACCCATACCTTGCTTAAAGACAAACCGAGATTCACGGCCGTGCTCGTCCAGAGGGCGCGACGGACCGCAGGGGTGCGCACCTCAGATGTCTCACCCAATTCCTCATGATGGGGATGTCGGTGCTCGTGTCTCATAGCGTTAGCCACCGTCAAAACGATTTGTTCGTCGCGTCATCATACGGGTTACTCAGCGCGGAATATAGAGCCGGCGCTGGTAGGAGCTCCACTGAGCACGATTGCTCAGTCTGGTGCCAACCGATTTAACTCGCCTGGCTGAGAGCGCGCCCGCGTGATTATTGACCAACCACGTTGCGAGGCATTCCTAAAGCCCACGCCTCTATGTTGCCCGTCAGTTGGTCCGCAAGTCCTTCCATTGCCTCAATTGAGGCCCACGCCACATGCGGCGTCAAGATGAAGTGGGGTAAGTTAAGGTCGAGCAATGCATTACCTGCGCGAGGTGGCTCGGTCGCTAACACGTCAAATCCTGCACCGCCAATCCAGCCCTCAGTGAGTGCGCGAGTCAGAGCGGCTTCGTCCACCAGTCCGCCGCGCGCTGTGTTGATGAGTAACGCACCTCGTTTCATGCTGCGTAGTTCAGCCTCGCCAATGAGGTTGCGTGTTCGAGCATTAAGTGGGCAGTGCAAAGACACAATGTCAGCAGTAGTTAAAAGCTCAGCAAGTGATTTGCTTGCCTCGTCACCAGTTGCCGCTGTTGGGTGGGTGTAAATCACCTGCATACCGAACCCAGCAGCGATGCGCGCCACCGCTTTGGCAATCGACCCGCGGCCGATTAGTCCGAGCACCGATTGATTCAAATCGCGGATCTCTCCGTTAAATGCACAAAATTGGCGGGCTTGCTGCCAGACACCATCGGAGACAGCCTGCCGGTAGCCGAATAGATTGCGTCGCAAGGCGAGGATCAGTGCGAATACGTGTTCTGGCACAGCGTTCACGGCGTAATTTCGGATGTTGACTACGGTGATACCGTTTGCGCTGCAATAGGCCGTATCAACGCAGTCATGCCCGGTTGCCGCGAGGGCAATTAGTTTGAGCTTAGGCAGCTGTGCCAGAGCCGGCTCGCGCAAGGCCACTTTGTTGATGATGGCTACGGTTGCGTCTTGTAAGCGAGTGACGACTTGATCTGCGGCTGTCTCAGCATACTCGACGTAGTCAGTGACGCCGATAGGTCGAGTAAAGCGTACTGGTAGTGACTCACGGTCTAGAAAAACAGCGCGCATCGATGGACCCTTATTGAGAGTAGGAGCAAATGAGTAACGAACGCCCTGTCATATGCCGATGGCTATTTGCACGCGCGGCCTCTTTTTTGGAGGCGCCTCATGGTCCGGCACAACCTCTACTGGTATGTTGGCAAAGTTAGTGGACACGCCACTTTCTGACTTGACATAGGAATCCAGCCGTCATCGATCCTGAAGCGTGCATTATGGGTTAAAAACCGGTGTTTGTGCTCGACTAAGCGCCCGCAGAGGATGGTATCTCGTTAAGATCAGCAGACGACTGGTCGTTGTGAGTCCGGAGTGAGCATGTCTTACACGCCTGCTAATTTATTACGCGCTCTATTTTTGGCGGCGGTGTCAGCGGCTGATCCGAGCAAAGTCATCGCCGCCGCTTTACCGCCAAAGCCACGTGGGCGGACGATTGTGGTGGGGGCGGGCAAAGCGGC
>CAIYVA010000208.1 GCA_903929455.1 uncultured Pseudomonadota bacterium
CCGCAGGGGTAAATGCGGCACAGAAACCAGCGTTGCGCCTGCGAAAGCAAACTCATAAAAATTTACGCATTCCAGTTATTTTGTGATATTAATAAGGCCTGACTGTGCAGTACGCGCTCACGACGAGTGGGGCCAAACTGGCGCAGGCTCGGGGGGAAACAACGATGAGACTGAGATGTTGTTTTAAAACAACAATCTCCAGCCTCGCACACATCAACCCGAGAACGGTTTGAACGCGTTTAGATATCGATAACATTTTAATTTTCGGGGGACGTTTCATGTTGAAAAGCAAACAGCGCAAGCATTTATTGCTCGCCCTTAGCATTAACGGCGTACTGGCAGGTCTTGCCACACCACTCGCTGTCGCCGCAGCTGAAAGCACCGGTGGCATTGAAGAAGTGATCGTGACCGCGCAAAAGCGCGAAGAGCGCTTACAAGAAACCCCTATTTCAATCGGCGTCTTTGAAGGCGCTGATTTCGCCAAGATGGGTGGCACCAGCTTTGCCGACATCATTGGCAATTCTCCCTCACTGATAGCAACCCCCTATCCGAGTTCGACCAACACCTTGACGGTGTTCATGCGTGGCCAGGGCGCAGGTGATGCGGGTCAAATCACCAAGGACGGCGGCGTCGGTCTTTACGTCGATGGCTTCTACGTGCCGCGTCTCATGGCAACGACCTTTGACGTTGCAGACGTCGACCGTATCGAAATTCTGCGCGGCCCCCAGGGTACCCTGTACGGCCGCAACACCACCGGTGGTGCAGTCAACATCATTTCCAAAGACCCGTCCGGTCAGTCTGGTTTTAAGGGTGATGTGACTTACGGCAACTACGGGACGATCCGTGCATTGGCCTCGGTGGATATGGCCGCCATCAATGATTTCGCGATCAAAGTCACCGGCGTGACCAGCTCAAATGACGGCTTCGTCAAGAATGTGGGCGCGAAAGTCGACAACCAAAACAACTACAACATAAGCAAAAACAACGCCGGTCGTATTGATGTGAAATACGCCCCAGCCGGCAGCGCGCTGTCCGGTAAGTACTCCTTCGAGACAGGCGACCTAGAAAGCACGCCGCAGTACTACCAGAACGCGCAAATCGCCACTGGCTGCGCGCCAGTCGCAGGCGTGGGCATACTACCGTATGGAGCACATTGCGCGAACGGCGCCCCGGGACTTGGTATCGTTTCAGTAGGGTCAAGCTTCCTAGACGGGACAAACTATCCGGTTTTCGCTACACCCGCTGACCAACTGGGTTACAACACGGATCGTTTCAGCACATGGCGCTCGTCTAACTTACCCCTGAGCGGAGCCAACTATAAAAACAGCGGGCTGACCTTGAACTATCAAGTGTCTGACACACTAACGATCAAGTCATTGACCGGCTACCGCAAACTCGATACCAAGTACTATCAGGATTACGCAGACGTATTCTTAAGCGCCATACCTAGCTACGGCATCGCTTTTGCGACCGGCTTCTTAACAGCCGATGCGATCACCAGCAAAACCTTCTCCGAGGAATTGCAGGCCATCGGCTCGATTGGCGACTCACTGCATTACGTATTGGGCGCTTTCTACTCGAAAGAAGACGGCAGACACGAAGAGTTTGTTAACGTCAAAATCGCGGCGTTTTTCCTAGACGATGTCACGGATCGATTAGTCAATGCGTCCTCAAAGTCTGAGGCACTGTACGGCCAGATGACTTGGGCGGCGTCTGACAAGATGGATCTGATCTTCGGCGCCCGTTACACCAAGGACAAGCGTACTGCGGATCGCACCTATAACGTGCTCTGTGGCCCGAATAACGAGCCCAACATGCAGAGCACACAGAACTTGCTGTACGGTACGCCCATTGGTGGCGGATGCGGCGGTGCGACCCTACCGCAGCCTGGCGTGACCAACGGCTCAGGCGAAGTGTCCTCAAGCCACTTTGACCCTGCTTTCACGCTGAACTACAAGTGGTCACGAGATCTCGACACCTACTTCCGTTTTGCAACGGGTTACCGTGCCGGTGGTTTCAATGAGTCCACACCCGTGTTCTTGTTGACCTTCCAGCCTGAGAAGCTCACCAGCTACGAGGTAGGCCTGAAGTCGGCTTGGCTCGATCACCGTGCGCAACTAAATATTGCTGCGTTCCACAGCGATTATAAGAACCAGCAGTTGGACATTTCAGTGAATGCCAGCGATCTGTCACAGACCGGTACGTTTAACGCCGGTACCAGCAAGATCGACGGTGGTGAACTGGAGCTGACCCTCGTGCCGATAGACGATTTGAAGCTGACCTTCAGTGACGCGTACCTCAAGGGCACCGTGAAAAGTGTCGATGCGGTTTGCGGCACAATCTTCAATCCGTACCTAACGGACACGACCACTTGCGCACCAGGCGCCCCAGCACCAACGGATCGCTTCTCACTCGGGTACTTGCCTAAGAACAACTACTCGTTCGGAGCGGACTACACGTTCTTGAAGTCAGCTAAGGGCAGCTTCTTTGCTCACGCCGACCTCAATCACCACGACGCCTCTTACGGTACGTCGACGGTGGGTCCTGCTGTGCCTAACACCAGTGACTACATAACACCTGGTCACACCACCAGTGATGCACGCTTAGGTTACACGGCGGACATGACAGGCGGCGGCACCGTGATGGTTTCGCTGTGGTGCAAGAACTGCGGTGACAAGGACTACCCAGCCCACGTCATTGGCAACGGCGACCCACTGGCCGGTTACTACGGCCAAGCGGTTGCACGGGCATGGCCGCGGACCTTCGGCATCAACTTGAACGTCAAGTACTGATCGGTCGCGAGGCTTA
>CAIYVA010000209.1 GCA_903929455.1 uncultured Pseudomonadota bacterium
CCATCTTTCTTGCCCGCTTCGATATAACCCATGACGCGATCGAGTTGCTCTTTTGAGACCAGCGGACCCATGTGCGCCTGCGGATCGAGTGATGGGCGCGGCTGCCAGAAACTGGCGGCCTCGGAAATACCTTCAATCATCTTGTCAAAAATAGAACGGTGTGCAAACAGACGCGAGCCGGCAATGCAGACCTGTCCTGAGTTAAAAAAGATGGCGCCCGCCGCATTCGGTGCGACCTCCGCTACATTGACATCTGGCATCACCACGACCGGCGACTTACCACCCAACTCAAGCGTCACGCGCTTTAAGGTTTCAGTGGCATTGCGGTTAATAATTTTTCCCACTTCAGTCGAACCGGTGAACGCAATCTTGTCGATGCCCGGATGCTTAACTAAAAAATCACCCGCCGTGTGGCCGTTGCCAGTGATCACATTCACGACACCAGGAGGAAAGCCCGCTTCAGCGACCAGATCCGCTAACCGCAAGGCAGTCAGCGACGTTTGCTCAGCCGGTTTAAGAACGACAGTACAGCCTGCAGCGAGCGCTGGCGATATCTTTAACGTGGCCATCAACAAGGGAAAGTTCCACGGCACAATCTGGGCGGCGACGCCGATTGGATCGCGCGACACGTAACTAAACACGGTGCCACGCGGCAAGCCCTGCGGCTCCATCAACTCACCACCGAGTTTGGAGGCCCATCCCGCCATATAGCGCAAGTGATCAATCGCCCCGGGGATATCAACAACCGCAGCCATACCCATGGGCTTGCCGTTATCAATCGCCTCGAGTTCTGCGAATTCAGCGGCATGTGCCTCAATCAGATCAGCGAGCTTATTGATAATGCGCTCGCGCCGGTTCGGCGGCAGATGTGACCAGCGACCATCATCAAAAGCATTGCGAGCCGCCTCAACAGCGCGATTGACGTCGGCCTCGGACGCGTCTGCGATGCGCGCGACTTCTTTGCCAGTCGATGGATCTTCCACTGCAATGGTGGCACCGTGGGTGGATTGCACCCACTCGTTATTAATAAATAGCGCGGGTTTACGCGCCAACACGCTCTTCGCTGCGGCTGAGTAAGCCCGCTGCGTGAAAACATCATCGGATGGGGAAACAGTTGGGGTACTGGTCATGGCTAAGTCCTCTAGAATTTAAAGAGCGCGCGGACAACATCGTCCCGCCAGAATGCAGGTGAACCTGCGAATAGGTTTTCAAGTCGGCGCGTGGCAAACAAAGGATCACTCATGGCTTGTCGCCTCAAGTGTTTGATCTTCGGTGGCACGATGGATTATATAGGCTCGAATCCGCTCGGATGCGGCCTGATCAAGCTCCGCCTTAAAGCTGACCATGCCACGTGCAGTGTCCGCTCCTTGACGCACGATGCTGTCCCACGCCGCCCGATCATTCAGCAAGGCGGTATAGCGCAGATCTGGCAGCACCCCATTACCGGTCGCACTGTCACCATGACACGTGCCGCAGTAGGTGTGATAGGCCATTTTACCCTTTATTAGATCGGCTGCCGAGGCAGTATCCGCAGGCGGATGAAGACGGCGCATGGCACTTTTGGACAGCGGGGGCAGTGCACCCTGAGCACCCAATTTGAACACCAACACCCGCGGCACATTCGATGCAATGTGCGTGTCGCGCGACAG
>CAIYVA010000210.1 GCA_903929455.1 uncultured Pseudomonadota bacterium
ATGGGGTCACGGCGCAGCACGCCGACTTGGCCGGTGGTCGCCGCGGTGGTCTCTGAGGCAACCGATGCACCAATCAGCACACCGTGCGCCCAATCGCGCGTCTCAAATACGAGTGGTGCTAACGAACGACGGCGGCCGCCAAAAATAATGGCAGATAGGGGTACGCCGTTGGGATCATCTGACTCAGGCGCGTAGCAGGGGTTGTTCTTGGCAGAGACGGTGAAGCGTGAGTTAGGGTGAGCCGCTGGGCCATTGTCGGGCGTGTAGGGGCGCCCCTGCCAGTCCGTCACCGGGTGACCACTCAGGCCTTCCCACCAAGGATCTCCATTTTCACTGAGCGCCACATTGGTGAACAGGGTGTCACGTTTAATCATCTCAAACGCATTGCGGTTGCTCTTGGCGTTGGTGCCGGGTGCGACACCAAAGTAGCCAGCCTCTGGATTGATGGCCCATAGGCGGCCGTCAGGTCCAGGGTGTAGCCATGCGATGTCATCTCCCAAGGTGCGTACTTTCCAGCCGGGTAAGGCATCGGGTGGCACCAGCATGGCTAGATTGGTTTTGCCGCAGGCCGAGGGGAAGGCGGCAGCGACATAGTGTGTTTCGCCGCTTGGGCTGTCTAGGGCGAGCAGCAACATGTGTTCGGCGAGCCAACCCTCGGTTCTGCCTTGCCAGCTGGCGATACGCAAGGCATGACATTTTTTGCCGAGTAATGCATTGCCACCATAGCCTGAGCCAAAGCTTTTAATGGCGAGTTCTTCCGGGAAGTGCATCACGAAGCGACGCTCAGGATTGACATCGCCCACTGAGTGCAGGCCCTTCACGCAACTGGGATCGCGGCTAATGCGTTCCAGCGCTTGGGTGCCCATACGTGTCATCAGGCGCATATTAAGCACGACGTACGCGCTGTCTGTGATTTCGATGCCACAGCGACTGTAGGGGGAGTCGATCGGGCCCATGCAGTATGGAATCACATACAGCGTGCGCCCGCTCATGGCGCCAGCAAACAGCGCATCCATCTTCGTGTGGGCTTCGGTGGGATCCATCCACACGTTATTAGGACCAGCGTCATCCGCTTTTTGCGTACAGACAAAGGTCAGGTGCTCGGTACGCGCCACATCGTTGGGGTTTGATCGGTACAGGTAGCTGTTGGGAAAACGCTCGGCGGGCAGCGGGTGAAATTCTTTGGCTTTAACCAGTGCCTGCGTGAGGGTCGCGGCCTCTTCGTCAGAGCCTGTGCACCAGTGCACCGCGCTTGGCGTCGTCAGGGCAATGGCGCTGTCTATCCATTGTTGCAGCGCCAAGGGTATCGCGATGGTGGGGGCGTGATGGGTTGGTGGGGTAGCAGGCATGGGCGGATCAAATGCTCACGGTAAAAGCGATCGTTTATGATAACGGTTTAGGGCTTTTTAGTCTCGTCAGAACGCCCCAGCATGGGTGGCTGCACGTGCGTGACGTACCCGTGATGCGCGTATCACGCGCGTTGACCTTGCGCGCATAACCATTCACCATACGTGTGTTAATTGCCTGATTTAAATAAATATTTAAGATACCTATTTGTCTGACTATTCTTACTTGCTTGGCGCGTCTGGACCTTTAGCGGAGGTCTTGCCTGGATTTAGTCCGCGCGAGGAACAGTTGACTATGGCGACGGCGGTGGCGTATGCGCTCGATCGCTTGGAGCCTTTGGTGGTGGAAGCCGGTACCGGCACCGGTAAAACGTTTGCGTACTTGGTGCCCGCGTTGCTGTCTGGTCGACGAATCATTGTGTCGACCGGGACACGCAATCTGCAAGATCAGTTATTTCACCGCGATCTGCCCGTGGTCGCGCAAGCGTTGGGGCGACCGGTACAAATTGCGTTATTAAAAGGCCGCGCTAATTATCTGTGCCGTCATCGACTGGCGCTGGCTTCCTCCATCCCAACCTTGCCAGGACTTGAGGCCGCCAGCGGCGTAAAGCTTGGCAAGATTGAGGCGTGGAGCCAAGTGACGGTTGCTGGTGATATCAGTGAGTGTGAGGTGGTGGCGGACAGTGACCCGGTGTGGATGGCGGTCACTTCCACGCGCGAGAATTGCCTCGGTATGGAATGTCCTGAGTATCAGGGATGCCATGTGGCTAACGCGCGGCGAGTCGCGCAGGCCGCCGATATTGTCATCGTCAATCATCATCTGTTGTTGGCCGATATGGCGCTGCGTGAAGAGGGTTTTGGGGAGTTGCTACCGGGCGTTGACGCGGTGATTTTAGATGAGGCGCATCAATTTCCGGATATCGCAGCGCAGTTTTTCGGTGTGCGTGTTGGCTCACGCGGGTTGCTTAATCTCACGCGTGACATCGCTTTTGAGTTAACGCGCGCAGGTTTATTGGACGCCTCGACACGTACCTTAGTGGAGGCCATCGAGCGGCCAGTGGCGTTGATGACGCGTGCCTTGCAGGGCTTGGCGGAGCGCGTCGATTGGGCTCGCTTGCCGGATACGGTGCTTGAAGGTGCGGCTGATTTGTCACGGGCATTGCTTGATCTGACCAGCCGATTGGATGATCCTGCATTGGAGGAGGTGGCGATCAAGCAGTGCGTCAGGCGGATGCAAGAGCTCACGGCGCGCCTGCATGCCGTGATGGAGGCAGATGATGCCAGTGGCTTTCGCTGGGCGGAGTGTAGCGCCCGGGGCTTTAGCTTGGAGTACACGCCA
>CAIYVA010000211.1 GCA_903929455.1 uncultured Pseudomonadota bacterium
CGCCTCTGTACTGATCGATAACAGGCGCGCAGCTTCTGTGGGGTGTGGCGTCAAACACCAGCGCGCACGTTTTATAGGATTTAAAGCCAACACATTAAGCGCATCGGCATCCACTACCAAAGGCTTGCCACTCTCACAGCACGCCGTAAATAGCGCACGCGCCCAGTCGCTTTGCCCAAGGCCCGGCCCGATCGCCACGACATCAGCTGATTCCAATGCCGACAACACATCGCCGAATTGTTCAACACCAATGACCATCAACTCTGGCTGCGCCATCGCCATGGCCACCGCGTGCGATGGCAGTGTGGCAACCACCACCCGTCCGGCACCCGCACGCAATGCCGATAGCCCAGCAAGCAACGCGGCGCCCGCCATGCCGGCAGCACCGCCAATGATCAGCACACGACCGTGTCGCCCCTTGTGCGCGCTGCGCGAACGTAGCGGCAGTAACGCATCCCGATCAGTACTCACGATGCGTCGCAGGGTCGGTATGAAGGACGATGACAAGGTCTCAGGCACTTGCAACCCATCTGCCCATAGCCTGCCCACCCGATCGACAGCGCCGCCTAAGAACAGTCCGCTCTTAAGACCTAAAAAACTGACCGTGGCCGTAGCCTGCACCGCCACACCGAGTATCTCGCCCGTATCCGCATCGAGCCCCGATGGAATATCCAGTGACAACACAGGCGTTCGGTGCGCATTGAGGCTTAGAACGATGTCACGTAAGGCACCCTCCAGTGGTCGCGCCAGTCCAATGCCTAACAAGGCATCAACCACTAACGACGTCTGATCTAACAACGCAGGCGAGTACGGGGTGAGCACACCACCGACGGCTTCCCACCGTGCCCAGGCGTCGCTCGCTTCCCCACTGACGGGCAGACCACCCGGCGCGCACACCACCACCTGAAGACCCGCGGCCTTGGCCAAAAGGGCCAACAGAACCCCATCGCCACCGTTATTGCCAGGACCACACAACACCAACAGGCGTTGTGCGGTAGGCCACTCACTGCGCACCACCCGAAAAGCACCCGCCGCGGCCCGCGCCATCAGCGTCTCACCCAAAAGACCCACAGCCGCTACCCGCTCAAGCGCGCGTAGCGAGGCCACCGAGTAGACAGGTAGGGGGAGTCGATCCATTCGCTGATTATCCCTGAGAAAGCCGCTTTATACTGGCCCGCATGAGCGCACAGGCCACCTTAACCACGGAAATCAAAAGCCTAGCGCTAAAGCTGGGCTTTGACGATGTGGGAATTACGGGTATTGATCTGGCAGACGACGAAGCGCGCCTATTGGCCTGGTTGGCCAAGGGCTTTCACGGAGAACTGCATTACATGGCGCGCTTTGACACCAGGCGCGCGCGCCCGGCTGAGATTACGCCGGGCACCATTCGGGTCATCTCCGTGCGTTTAAATTACTGGCCCAATGAGGCAGCACCTGCGTGGCCTACCCTTGCGGATGGCAGCTTAGGCTACATCTCACGCTACGCGCTTGGTCGCGACTATCACCGTCTGATGCGCAATCGCCTACAGACCCTCGCTGATCAAATCAAAGCGCGCGTGGGCGACTTAGGTGCGCGCGTTTTTGTAGACAGTGGGCCTGTGCTTGAAAAACCGCTCGCACGAAACGCGGGTCTCGGTTGGATCGGAAAACACACCAATCTGATTCATGCCAAGACCGGTAGTTATTTTTTCTTAGGGGAAATCTACATTGATTACCCCTTAATCATCGATCAGCCAGCAACCGCACATTGCGGCAGCTGTGAGGCTTGTCTACCGGCGTGTCCGACCCAAGCCATCGTCGCACCCTATCAACTGGATGCCAGACGCTGCATCTCATATTTGACCATCGAGTTAAAAGGCAGCATCCCAGAAGACTTGCGCCCCTTAATGGGTAATCGCATCTATGGCTGTGATGATTGCCAACTGGTGTGTCCGTGGAATTCGTTTGCCACGGGCACGCGTGAGCCTGGGTTTAATCCGCGCTTAGATCTCGATGCACCACGCCTGACTGAACTGTTCGCGTGGACTGAAGCGGAATTCGAAGCGCGTTTGGCAGGCAGTCCGATTCGTCGGATCGGCCATGAACGGTGGCTGCGAAACATTGCGATTGCCCTGGGCAATGCACCGCCCTCGCCCGCGGTGCGCGAAGCGCTGCAAGAGCGCCTGTCCGATCCATCCGCGCTGGTCAGAGAGCATGTGCAGTGGGCGCTGGCTAGGCAGGATACGATCACGTTCGAATCGAAGCAGACCGCGCAACTCACCGATCGCGCACTGTCGAGATAGATCGCTTAAACCATTGATCGAAATGTAAATATGCGCACGTAGGTGCGCTCTGTGTCCGCAAAGAACACCGCTTCGGAGGCCAACGGCCCCACCCAATCAGCAACCGTGAATTCACCTAACCCCGAAAGGGGTTGAAGTAATGGCGACCGTGACGAGGGCGACTGATCTCTGAGACCAGCTGACTGAAATGCGCCTCATTGCCAATGAAGTCGACATCGGTCGCATTCACGATCAGCAAGGGCGATGCGTCATACACATGAAACAGTCGCGCATAGGCATCGACCACGCGCTCAAGATACTCGCGCTCCATGCCCTGCTCGTAACGAATGCCGCGACGCGCGATGCGCTCTTGCAGCACTTCAACCGGCGCTTGCAGATACACCACCAAATCGGGTTGCGGCGAATCAATCGCTAAACGCTCGTACACCTGTTCATACAGCGCGTACTCTTCATCATCCAAGGTCACACGCGCGAACAGCCGATCTTTTTCCAATAAGAAATCAGCGATTCTTAAGGCTGAAAATAAGTCGTTTTGACGAAGCGCCTGCATCTGACGCGCACGCTGAAACAAAAAATGCAGCTGCGCGGGGAAAGCGCCTGTTCGAGGGCTACGATAGAAGCGCTCTAGAAACGGATTTTCCTCAGCCTGCTCAAGCACCAACTCTGCATCAGACAAGGCCGCTAGGCGCCGCGCCAAACTGGTCTTGCCAACGCCGATCGGACCTTCGATCACGATATGGCGATGCGGGAATGCCGTCGCTGTGGCGACCGTTGCTTGCGCGGTATTCACGTGTTGATCTTCACTGCGCTGATAACCCTTCAGACCCAAGATGCGACTTCAGTGTCCGTACCCGACCGTGACCCGGAATCCACAGATCAGGCGCCACCGCATTCAAAGGATACAGGACGAAGGCGCGCTCGTGCAGACGCGGATGGGGTACTTGCAAGGTGTCGGTCTGAATCACCTGCCCACCGAATACCAACAAGTCCAAATCGATCCGACGTGGCCCAAAACGCTCGCACGGGGGCACTTTCCCTAACTGCACTTCCAGCGCTTGCAGCGCCCGATGAAGGGCGTCAGCTGACAAAGTGGTCAATAGGACGACCACCCCATTGAGAAATCGGGGCTGATCTTGCGGGCCCACAGGGTCGGATCCATAACGAGGCGACTCCACTACCCACTGACAGCCGGGTATTGAGCGAAGCGCCTGCGATGCGCGGTCCAATTGCGTCGGGGGGTCATCTAAGTTGCTGCCAAGACCAATATAGGCAGGCATCCACACGGGCGTCACTCCGCGATCGGCTCAGGGCTTGGATTGGCTGGGCGCCGACGGCGCGGTCTACGTCGCCGCCGGGCACGTGGTGCACCACCCTCTTCCTCAGGCAGTGACGCGGCAGGTGCTAGCTGAGCGACTCGCTCTAATCGCTCCTCCGCACCGAGCGTCTGAATCTCAGTCCACCAGGTGCCGACGTCAGCAGGCACCAAGCCTGCCTCGACGCGCAACAACAAAAAGTCATATGCAGCACGAAAGCGTGGATGCGCCAATAGACTCAGCGCCCGCTTACCGTCACGACGCTCCAAGCGCATCTGCAATATCAGCATCTCGCGCATGGGTAAGGTAAAGCGCTTAGGGATCGCCACACGTCTCACTTGCGCCATCATCACGGTATCGATGGCGTCAATCACCGCGTGACTCTCAGGCATTCCCGCGGCCATATTGTCTGCGAGACGACGCATGATCGGTGCGTACAAAAGAACGGCAAACAAAAAGGTGGGTGTCACGGGACGATCGGCGGCTACGCGTGCATCGGTGTTCACCAAACCGAGGCGAAGCACCTGCGCATGCCCGCCGCTCGGATCGCGCTGAAGCTCTGCAGACACAGCTGGAAACAACTGTGGCAACAGATCAAAATCAACCAGACGGTCAAAGGACGCTACCGCCTGACCGCCTAAAAACAGCTTCAAACATTCATCAAATAAGCGCGCAGCAGGCACATCCGCCAACAACGGAGCAAGCTCACGCATTGGCGCACGGGTGGCCTCATGTAGGCTAAAGCCTAACTTGCCAGCAAAGCGCGCGGCGCGCAGCATGCGCACCGGATCTTCGCGATAGCGAACAGCCGGATCACCGATGAGGCGTAGCACACGTGCATGCACATCCGTAACGCCGTCGACATAATCCCAAATCGAAAAGTCAGCAATATTGTAGTAAAGCCCATTCGCCGTAAAATCACGCCGCCAAATATCTTGATCAATAGAGCCGTATAGATTGTCACGCAGAATGCGGCCGCTGTCGTTTTGTACGCGCGCGTCATCCATCTCGCGATGATCCTCATCATCAACCTCAGGGGGTGACTCCGCCGCACGAAAGGTTGCTACTTCAATAATCTCATCGCCGTAATGCACGTGCGCTAACCGAAAGCGCCTGCCAATCAGTCGACAGTTACGAAATAGGCGCCTCACCTCTTCCGGTGAGGCATCGGTCACCACATCGAAGTCTTTAGGCGTCACGCCTAACAAGAGATCGCGCACACTGCCGCCCACCAAAAAGGCCTGGTACCCAGACTCTTTTAGCCGGTACAGCACTTTGAGGGCTTGTGGGGAGATCTGAGCTCTGGAAATAGAGTGCTCAGCGCGTGGAATGATCACCGGACCCCCTCGGGGGCTTATCGGCAGGTGATTACCATCAGGCGCGGCACTTGAGGAAACTGTAATAAGAGGCACTCTCGCTTGTCGTTCTGGCCAAGCTTCGTATAATAGCAGGCTACCGTTCATGGGGGCCTCCCGGAGCGGATCCGCGCTCCCATCGTCTAGAGGCCCAGGACACAGCCCTCTCA
>CAIYVA010000212.1 GCA_903929455.1 uncultured Pseudomonadota bacterium
CCGCTCTACATTCCTTAGGAAGTCACGTTGAATACAGCTACCCCCGTGTTTGCAGAGTCCCCTTTTAAGATCGCAATGACGCGGGTCCGTTGGCGGATTTTCTCGTATATGTTTGGTTTTGGCTTGCTGGCGTATATGCAGCAAAAAAGCCTAACGGTCGCTGCGCAACAAATGATGCCGGAATTGGGGCTAACCCAAATGCAAGTAGGCTGGTTGCAGCAGGCCTTCGTGATCGGTTACTGCGCCTTGCAGTTACCCGCCGGCGTGTTCGGGCAGCGTCACGGCGCGCACCGCACCATGATGTGGATGGGTGTGCTGTCCTTTTTGGCCGTGATCATGACACCACTCGCACCCGTGATGTTTTCAGGGCAAGCGCTTTTTGTAGCGCTCCTGTGTGCTCAGTTGTTATTGGGCTTGGCGCAGGCGGCACTGTTCCCGGTGTCAGCAGGCGTGTTTGAAGCTTGGTTTCCACCGTCGCGCTGGGCCTTTGTGGAGGGCTTGCAAACCGCGGGCTTAGGTCTAGGGGCAGCTATCACACCGCCGCTGATTGCCAGTTTGATGTTGGTGATTGGTTGGCAGGCGGCGCTTTTTTGGACCAGTGTGCCGGCACTCGCGTTGATCGCCGGATGGATGTGGTACGGGCGAGATACCCCGCGGCAACATTCGAAAGTCACTGCGCTTGAGCTTTCAGAGATTGGGCCTGCGTCGCATGCGACGGTTGATTCAACGATCAGTTGGTCGCGCGTGCAGGCGTTACTGCTCAATCAAAATTTGTTGCTCATCACGCTGTCTTATATTTTGATGAACTACGCGTTTTATTTGCTGTCGAATTGGTGCTTCTTGTATTTGGTGCAAGAGCGGCATTTCTCGGTCCTCACCAGTGGGTTATTGGCAAGCGTGCCACCGTTGGCGTCAGCCATCGGTGCGGGCCTAGGCGGTGCGCTGACCGGTCGCCTGTGCGCGCGTTTTGGCGCGGCCTGGGGCTTTCGTCTCATCCCGCTGATCGCGTTGCCAGTCTCAGCCGTGCTGCTCATCGTCGCGGTGTCCGTGAGTAGCCCGCTAGCGGCAGTGGCCGCTTTGGCATTGTGCTTTGGTTTTGTCGAGTTGACCGAGGGATCGTACTGGGGTGCCGCGATTACCTTCGGGCGCAGTGACAGTATGGCGGTGTGCGGTGTGATGAATACCGGCGGCAATTTGGGTGGGATCATCTGCATCCCGATCGTGGCTTACCTGTCTGGACATGGCGCGTGGGATGCCGCGTTTTTTATCGGTTCGGGCTGTGCGGTGATAGCGGCACTGGCGTGGCTTGGGATCGATTCGAGTCGGATCATTGGGCTTGAGGGCTCGGCCGTCTAAAACACGCCGCCAGCTACGCCCATCGTACGCTAGCCACGCTCGTCTGAAGCGTGTCTATAGGTGGGTAAGCCTTAGAGAGACTTTGCTTAGCGCAGACTTTCGATGTACGCGGCCACTGACTCCATCTCCTTCACCTTAAGGCCTTGGGCCACACCGTGCATCACCGCGACATCTCGCATGTTGTTTTGAAATGAACGCAGCTGTTTGATCAGGTACTGGGCGTGTTGTCCGGCCAATCGTGGGAAGCCTGCCATGCCATGCGCATCGATCCCATGACACGCGCTGCAAGCCGGCACCCCGAGATCGGGCAGGCCTTCCTGATAGAGCGTGCGACCAGCCGGTAGCAGGCTAGGCGTAGAGACTTGGCCTGCGCTGGCGGGTCGAGCGGCGTAATGCAAGGCTAGGGCGCTGATGGTGTCATCGTCTAAGGCGGCGGCCATGCCCCACATGTAGCCAACCGCATCCGGATCGCCTCGTGTTTGATTGCGAAAGGCTTTCAACTGGGCGCTGAGATAATCGGGGTCTTGGCCTGCGAGATTAGGGATTTTGGGCAACTCGCTGATCCCCTTGGCGCCGTGGCAGGTGCCGCAGACTTCGAAGGCCAATCGCGTGGCGTGGCGAGCAGTGCGGCTTGTCGTGTCATCCAGTGTAGCCGCGCTCACGCTGACGCCTAACACGAGGCTGCAGGTGAGCAGCAGTGCGTGCATGCTTAAGTAGACTGGGTAAGTCTGAGTGTTGTTCATAGGGTGGTGATCGGTGAGCTTTAGTAGGACAGCCAAGCGGATACATACAGCGTGTTGTTGTCACGCGCGCTACGGCCAGCACCGTCGTAGTTGGTGCTTAAGCCTGAGAACTTGCTAAATGCCGTGTATTGCACTGCAAACTTCGTGTTAAGCCACGGCATGTAGTTAAGCTCGGCTACCCAGCCTTGGGTGTCAGGTGAATGGGGGGCAAGCAAGCTGTCGGTGCTGCCGTGGGTGCGAAATACACCGGCGGTGCCACCGATTTTTCGTTGGTAGTAATAGGTGGCAAAGGCGCGCGTGGTGTCTAGCGAGTTAGCCGCTTGTCCAGCGATACTCGCGTTAAAGCTCGCATCCAGCGTTTGCTTCTCCGTGATGTGTGTGGCGGTCACCGTGATCAGATCGCGATCGCCAATGTATTGATACTGTAGATCGTAGGCAACATCGCGATAGTGATCGCTCGGTCCACGCAATTCCTGACCATAGCCCTGACCGAGATCAGGATAGATTTTAAAGTTGGCGCCATACAGTCCGCCTTCCAACGAGTGCGCGCCCCAGTTGTGCTCGTATGCCACGCGCCAGTAGGGCGCAGAGCTGGCTAACACACCACCCGGGCTCGTGCTGTCTAAGGGCGAGGCAGTGCCTTGCTTGGCACTTCGATACAGACCGAGTTCGCCGTACAGGGACTCCTTCCAAAATGCATAGGCAGTAAGCCCTGCGACATCCTGACCTCGCGTGCCGTCAATTTGGGTGGCATACGCACTGCCCGGTGCGCTGCCTGACGCGGCATAGGGGAAGCCAAAGGCCGGTGTGGAATTCCAAAGATCCTGGACCGTTGGGTTGTTGTTAAGCGATAGGCCGTAGATCAGCGATTGGTCATCTGCGAGTAAGACCGTTCTCGCGTAACGGATGTCTGCGTTATCAATGCCGATCGTGCCGCTGTCGTTCTCGTAGGTCAGTTGTAAAAAAGCGCCGAGATTCGGGGCGATCTTCCCGGCGTAAAAAAGGCTGACTTGCTGGGGCACAGCGACCGCGCCATTTTGCGCGCTCCCATGACCGGCAGAGTCGGGTAAGGCTTTGGCAAGCTGCGTGTACGAGGCTTGGATCATCAAAGACAGCGGCGGAAGGCTCGCCAGTGAGAGCATCTCCTGACGCTCTGCGGTGACGTCTTTCACTTGAGTGCGGGTATCGAGCACATAGCCATTGGCTTTAAACAGGCGACCGAAGTGGGTCAATTCCGGAAAGACCGTATGACAGGCCTCACACGCGACGCCGGTCTGGCGTGCGAAGCTGGGGACTGCCTGCGCGGTGGGTGACAGCGCGCACAGGAGGCCTATGGCAGCCCACAGCGTGAGGGTCGATCGGCGAGCGGTCAGTCTGTGCATGGGGCTTGATTCCAAGGATCGGTAGCGTGGTGCGCGGATTTGTGTTGTCTCTGCGGGCCAGTGTAGGGAGCTGGTGGCCGGCCGCTACCCGTGAAAACACCTATAGGCCGTCGCCTTCGTCGCAAAAATGAGCAGGCGATGGCTGATCAGAGCGGCATTTATGGCGTAAATCAGCGACAATAGCGGCATGTCATTACCGCTCATCAGTCCGCCGCCTGCTTTGTTTTCACGTCGTCCGTATTGGGCGCGTCGTTTTGGTGTGGCGCCGGTGTTGCCGATGTCACGGGCGGAGATGGACCAGTTAGGGTGGGACTCCTGCGATGTGATTGTGGTCACAGGCGACGCCTATGTGGATCACCCGAGTTTTGGTATGGCGATTGTGGGTCGATTGCTGGAGTCGCAAGGCTTTCGGGTCGGCATCATCAGTCAGCCGGACTGGCACAGTGCGGAGGCCTTCACCGAGCTTGGTCGCCCCAACCTGTTTTTTGGGATCACCGCCGGCAACATGGATTCGATGGTCAATCGCTACACCTCCGATCGACGGGTGCGCAGTGACGATGCTTACACACCGGATGGCGCAGGGGGGCGCAGGCCCGATCGCGCCTCAATCGTCTATGCCCAGCGGGTGCGGGAAGCGTTTGCTGATGCGCCGATCGTGCTGGGTGGCATTGAACCATCACTGCGGCGTATTGCCCATTTTGACTACTGGAGCGAGAAGGTCAGACGCTCCATCCTGCTCGATGCGCGTGCGGATCTGTTGGTGTTTGGCAACGGTGAGCGTCAGATTGTGGAGATCGCCCATCGCCTAGGTGCGGGGGAGACCCTGGCTGATCTGACCGATATCCGCGGTACAGCCTTTATTCAAAAAAGCACACCCGCCGGTTGGATCGAAATCGACTCCACCCAACTCGATACGCCCGGTCCCTTAAATCCTGCGATCGATCCCTATGCGATGGAGCCTGAGATTAAAGCGGCCAATGCAGCGAGTGCCGCCACCAGCGAAGTCGGTGTCACGGTGGTGCGCTTGACGAGGCGCGTGAAATCGGAGGATCGAGCGCGCAGTGTCATTCGTCTACCAGGCTATGAGGCGGTGCGTGATAACGCAGTGTTATATGCGCATGCCTCACGCATTCTGCATTTGGAAGCCAATCCAGGCAACGCGCGAGCGCTGGTGCAACGCCACGGTGATGTGGATGTGTGGTTAAACCCACCGCCGATTCCCTTGTCGACTCAAGAGATGGATGGCGTGTACGAGTTGCCCTACAGCCGCGTGCCGCATCCGGTGTATGGCGACGCGAAAATACCTGCCTACAAGATGATCAAATTCTCAGTCACCATTCAGCGTGGCTGTTTTGGTGGCTGTACGTTTTGCTCGATCACCGAACATGAAGGCCGCATCATTCAGAGCCGCTCGGAAGATTCGATCATCAAAGAGATTGAGCAGGTCCGTGATCACGTTCCAGGCTTTACCGGGGTGATCTCCGATCTCGGTGGGCCAACTGCCAATATGTATCGTCTGCATTGTAAGTCGCCGGCCATTGAGGCGGCGTGTCGCTTACCCTCCTGCGTGTACCCGGGCATCTGTTCAAACTTAAACACGGACCATGCGCCGCTCATTAAGCTCTATCGGCGTGCACGTTCATTGAAAGGAATTAAAAAAATCTTGATTGCCTCAGGCGTGCGCTATGACTTGGCAGTGGAGTCACCTGAGTACGTTAAAGAACTCGCCACCCACCACGTCGGTGGCTACTTGAAGATTGCGCCAGAGGCC
>CAIYVA010000213.1 GCA_903929455.1 uncultured Pseudomonadota bacterium
ACTTTCTTGCCTACCCGTGTACCTTCGCGGAGACCTCATGTCTGTCTGTCATGGAGGCTATGAGTGCGGGTTGTCGCGTGATTTGTCCCTCAAGCGGCGCACTGCCGGAAACAACACATGGGTTCGCTCGCGAGTACATAGCCCTGCCGGATGAGAAAGCGCATGCACAGCAATTCGCGGCGCTACTGCGATCCGAGATGAGTGACCCTTGGTTGGGTAGTCCGGCGCGTGTTCTGGAGCAACAGGCATATGCGCGCGCAAAACTTGATTGGTCGGTGCGTGCTGCGGATTGGCGATCGGTCATCGGTGCTTTGCTGCATACCCGCGGTCGGGGGGCATGATGACGATGCGCCCGCGGCTACTGCCACGCGTGCGGTGCGAGATCAGGGAGCTGATGGCTGCACAGAGCGGTGCCGCTCACTGGGTGCATTACACATGATCGAGCGTGCAATCGATCGTTTCGTTGTGACCAGTGCGATTGTGACTAGCGCGGGCGTTTATTCACCCACCGTCCGCTTGGCGCAGACGATGCAAACCATCCGCAGTATCCGCCAGCACTATCCAAAGGCGTTTATTCTATTGGTAGAGGGCGGCGCACGCCTGCATGACATGCCGCTCGGGTGGACGGAACTGCGGGGTGCTGTCGATGGCTTGCTCGATATGACGACGGATAAAACAATCCTCCGCTTGCACGAACTCGCCTTTAGTGTTGCGCAGTCACCGACGCAGCAGGGCGGTAGCATAGGCGTTGCAAAGACCATGGCGGAGTTGGTGTTGATGGCAGGCGCCTTGCGCGTGCTTGCGGGAGTGCAGTCAGGCGCGCAGGGTGGGCGTGTTTTCAAGCTCAGTGGACGCTATCAGTTAGCGCCCCTCTTTGATCCCAGACGGTATGACACCGCGAGGGGGCGGTACGTGTTCGCCTGCCGCCGACCCAGTTGGATGGCAAATGCCCTCGAAAAATTAGGTATCGAGTACTGTCTATCGAGTTGCCTCTGGAGCTTTGATGCCACGAGCTTAGCTGAGGTCACCGCTGTGTTCGATGCGATGTTGTTGAATGTGCAGAGTGGACAGGCGGCACACTTCGCCGACATGGAGCATCTGCTGTTTCGACACCTAGGCGCCAAACCGTTGATTGAGATGCCGCATGTACACGTGATGGGTTCCGTGGCATCTACCGGTGTGGTCATTTATGAATAATAAGCGCCCTGTGTGGCTATCTGGTAGGTGAGCGGCGGACGACTTGTTGCGCGCTTGACCTATCCGGTAATGACACAAACGCTGCTAACTCGCTAATCAGTTGGCTTGGCCTTTCGATCAAGTCAGGGAAGTGAATGCGATGTATCGGGTGCTTAGCCTGCGCTGCGTAGTCGGCCATGCATTTTTGGATGCGGATCGCCCCTTCGGGGCCAAGATGTCGATACCACCCGCGGCGCGCGTGGGTAGCCTTGATGCCTTCAATCGGGCGAGTGACGTAAATTAATTTAAGCGCAAACACCGCGCTGAGTTGCGGCAATATCGTGGCCGCCAACGCGTATTTGAGCGCGATCGGTCGCTGCATAGACGTGCTGAGTGCCTGTAGCTCAGCGTGAATCACCTGCAACCCTGGCAGGATCGCCTCTGGTTGTGTCAGGGTGGCGGTATCTTCGGCTGCGACCGTACCCACAAATCGGTTAAAGGCCGTGGTCTCCCAGCTGTTGGGTGTGCGCTCATCGAAGGTAACTACGTGTGGGGTGGGGACCAGTGCACCGAGCTCCGATAGGATTTGCATGACCACAGTGGTGCCACTGCCCCAGGGGCCAATCACTAAAATCAACGGCATCATGTGATGGCGTCGGCTGGGTAGGCTACGTTGTTTAGCTGATACGCATTGGCACGCGTGTTATCGAAACGTTCTGCGGTCAGCCGACCGGTGTGCAGCGCATAAATGCCATTTAGGAATGCCGTTTTGTAGCCAATATCGGTATAGCGATAGGCGTAGTCCATCTCAAAGTGACCGGGTGATTCAGAATAAGAACCTACCGTATCCAAAGCCGCGCGGCGCACCACGCCGGGTCGCAGAGAGTAGTGCGGCCAATACACATTGTTGCCTCGATCCGGATGCGTTGCGTTAAAGACCCGGTAGCTGTCGCTGTCGGCCGGATAGTACTGATGGCGTACGAAGGGTGTGAGTGAGTCTGGCAGGAATTCCTGAATGCCGCCAGCGATGTGACGGTCTGTCAGTATCTCGGCATAGTTTCGATTAAAGAGTACCTGCCCGAAGGCTAGGTCACTGTTCATAATTTCTAATGATTGCGATATGTACCGGCGGCGCGCGAAAAAATGCCAGTCATCTTCGAGATGGATGATCCATGGAGTGGTCACCATGTTCTGTAAGACATTAAGACTGCGAGCGTGACCGCGATCCGCCTCTGATTTCCATACAAATTCAAAAAACGGGAAAAGCGCTTGCATCTGCGCGCGATCATCGGCTGATGAATTATCATCAATGCAAATAAAGCGGTCGACGGTGTCAATATCAATGCAGGCATTTAGGAAGGAACATACCGTCGCTTTAAATAGATCAAGGCGCCGACAGCTCGTAATCGTCAATGTGACGGTTGGATCAGCCGCAGGCGACCGTTTGGATAATTGCTGAATCAGGTTGGTCGGATACTCAAGATATTGGTCTTTGATATGCGCGACCGCAAAGTCTCGATTCATCTCCAATCGAGGTTTTTCGCTGGTCGGCGTATTCGGATGATCCAGTAAGCTCATCCACGCCTCGAATGCCTCGTCATAGGCGCCTGACGCGTAGGCAGCTAACGCGTTTTGGTCAACTGCATACCAGGACACATTTGGAATAAGGTTTTTTGGTGCGGTCACGAGCGCGTGTGAGTCGGCACTACTGCCGCTGGCTGCGGTCACCTTCGGCCGTTTTCTTAGTTGCTCAAAGGCAAAGCGGGCGTTGGCGATATATCGCTTGTGTTGGGCTGCTGGCGTCTTGTCGCTCTCTAGTAGGGTAAGACACGCATCCAGTGACTCTTCGTGGTGGCCAGCCCAGTACGCATTAACCGCGTACTCATCGCGTAGTCCGTATTCATAAATAGAGTGGTCAACGAACAAGCCGCCGGCGGGTGGTTCGATCTGTAGGCCTGCCGCGGCCATCTCATAGCCTTCCTGAAACCGCTTGGCATTACGTAAGGCCAGTGCGGCACCTTGACGCGCCTCGATGCGTGTTGGGACCAGTGCCGTGGCCTTAGCAAAGGTCGCGAGTATGTCGTCAATCGGATAATTGAGTTCCGCTTGCAGTCGTCCAGCGACCAACAGGCTGACATACGTTTCCTCAGGCCAACCTGGTCGTTCGGCGCGCATCAGATAGTAGCGAAGAGCGTCTTCACGGCGGCCACCATCGCGATAACTCTGGGCCAGATAGAACAGGTAGCGCGTGCGCAGTCCCTCGTCCGTCTCCTCTTTAAGAGCGTCTTCGAGTACTTTGGCATCTCGAATGTATTTTTCGCGGTCCTTCGATCGCGCGCCGTCACCGTTGTATCTGATGGCGAGACCGTCTAAATGGCTAATGCCATTGATGCCATCAGCACTTAAGTACTCGTGCAGAACGCCGACCCAACGCCACGGGAGTGTATTTTTAAGCAGATGAGGGCGCCGATAGCGGACGGTGCCGTGCAGGATCTCGAACGTGTAGGCGTCTGCCGTCAGTTCTGGGAGTTTAAAGTCAGTCGCATACTGCAGTGAGTCGTCAGCATCGATAATTAGTGTGTAGTCCGCTTTTGTGCGAGCCAGCGCTAAGGCCTCATTGCGGTTATGCGCAAAATTAACCCACGGTCGCTCAATCAAAGTGCCAGGTAGAGAGGCGAGTGCCTGTTGCAGGATGATTTGCGTGCAATCGGTCGAGCCGGTATCTGAGATCACCCATGTGTCAATGAAGGGCAGAAGCGATCGTAGGCAACGTTCAATGACGTGCGCCTCGTTCTTGACGATCATGCTTAGGCAAACGGTCGGCTTCATCTTGCAGCGTAGTATGGCCAAGGGAAATTAAAGCGGGATAGACGATTACATTCTATCGCGTTGGCGTGTGCTGTGACACGGTGTTGTTCTCAAACGCTAGGTGGTTATCAAGCTGATATTAGGTTCACCTAACAGCTGGCGCCGATATTAGGTTCACCTAACAGCTGGCGCCGATATTAGCGTGTCATCCGACTGATACGGTGAAAGCGGCAAAGTGACCCGTGGCGTTGGTACGCGGATTACCGGAGCCCCACTCGCTGCGAAAATAGCTGTGCAGACGTCTTGGCGAGCGATTGATGCAGTGTGCGGACAAAATGGTCGCTATCAGACGCTGCATCAGAGCGCTCCAGTGGCGCCAGTCGCTCCAGTGGCGCCAGTCGCTCCAGTGGCGCCAGTGGCGCCAGTGGCGCCAGTCGCGCCAGCTACTCCGGCGGGACCCGTCGGGCCGCCTGCGCCCTGATAGCTATTAATGCCACCGGCAGAGGTGAAGGCAATCATGCCCGTTGCGCTCTGAATCGCTACCGATGCGGAAGTTCCTCCCGCGAACTGAGTGAGTTGCGTCAAGATAATATTGATGTGCCAGTTAGTACCCACAGCGGTGCCGCCGAAATTAGAAGGCACGGTGGGTTCTACTGCGTTCAAGCAGTCAAGCTCTAGATTCTGTGGGTTGAAATTGCCGGCACCATTGAAGGCATAGCTCGTGGTAATTCCGGTCAGCGCTTGCAGCGCGAGGTTAGACATTTTTGCGATCGGTATTGACGTAGCACTGTCACGAAGTTCGCAGTTAGCTATTTCGTTGTTGACGTTATTTAAGAACAGCGTGCCCGACACCAGGTACGCGCCGGTACCGCCAGTGCCCCCGAGCGGTATAGGCATCTGGTCACTGTAAGCGTTCGCTGAGGCTAGCCCACTTGCGCCCGTATCACCCGTTGCACCGGTGTAACCGGTATAGCCCGTTGCACCGGTGTAACCGGTATAGCCCGTAGAACCGGTAGCACCTGCGTCACCCGTGGCGCCGATCGCACCGGTGTCACCGGTAAATCCAAATCCAGTCGCGCCAGCTTCACCCTGTGGACCCGTAGGTCCGATCGCACCTGTGCCGCCGGGACCCGTTGGGCC
>CAIYVA010000214.1 GCA_903929455.1 uncultured Pseudomonadota bacterium
GATCGCTACGTTGAGATTTGGAACTTGGTGTTCATGCAATACGATCGGGGTAGTGATGGTGTGCTCACCCCGCTGCCAAAGCCATCGGTGGATACCGGCATGGGTCTTGAGCGTATTTCGGCTGTATTGCAGGGCGTTCATTCCAATTACGATATCGATTTATTTAAGGCGCTGATTGCGGCTGCAGCTCAAGCCACGGGTGTGGGCGATTTGAGTTCGCCCAGTCTTCGAGTGATCGCAGATCACATTCGTGCCTGTAGTTTTTTGATCGTCGATGGGGTAACGCCGTCTAATGAGGGTCGTGGTTATGTGCTCAGGCGCATCATTCGCCGCGCCATTCGTCACGGTTACCAATTGGGTCAAACCGGACCGTTTTTCCATGGATTAGTCGATGCACTGGTGGCACAGATGGGAGAGGCGTATCCGGAGCTCGCGCGCGATGCGGCCCGTGTGCGTCAGGTGCTCTCGCAAGAAGAAAGCCGATTCGCTGAGACACTCACCTCCGGTATGGCAATCTTGGATCAGACCATTGCAGCGCAGGCGGCGGCGGGCGCGTCGCGTGTCATACCGGGCGAGACGGTCTTTAAGCTGTATGACACCTTTGGTTTTCCGGTCGATCTCACGGCGGATGTGGCGCGTGAGCGTGGCTTTACCATTGATGAGCCTGGCTTTGAAGCTGCGATGAACCGTCAGCGGGATCGTGCGCGCGCCGCTAGCCGCTTTGCAGTTGATCTGCGTGTGCCAAGCGATATGGTGCATCGCACCGAGTTCCAGGGTTACGACCAGCTAAGTGCGGACGGGACGGTACTGGCTCTGTTGGATGTGGATGGTCAGTCGGTCAAGACCTTGGCGGAGGGTGCCATCGGCCAGGTGGTGCTGGATCGCACCGCTTTTTATGCGGAAAGTGGCGGTCAAATCGGTGATGTGGGTGTGCTCTCCAGTAGCGCCAGTCGCTTTGATGTGGAGGATACTCAGAAAATACGCGATGCCTTTGCGCATCGGGGACGCGTGGCTACAGGCGCGTTGACGGTCGGTGATCGCTTGAGCGCACACGTGACCAAAGACACGCGCATTGCGACCGCACGCAATCACTCAGCAACACATTTGCTGCATGAGGCGTTGCGACGTGTGCTGGGTTTGCATGTGCAGCAGAAGGGTTCTCTGGTGCAGGCTGATCGACTGCGCTTTGATTTTGCGCATGGTGCGCCGATGACCGTCGATGAGCTGTCGGCGGTTGAGAAAATGGTCAATGCAGAAATCTTAAATAACGTAGCCACCAGCACGCAGTTGATGAGCTATGACGCGGCGGTGGCGGCGGGGGCTATGGCGCTGTTTGGTGAGAAGTACGGCGACACGGTACGTGTACTTAGTTTTGGGGACTATTCCACGGAGCTCTGTGGCGGCACGCACGTCACTCGAACTGGGGATATTGGCGTATTTAAAGTGCTCGCCGAAACGGGCGTGGCCGCTGGTGTGCGACGCATTGAGGCGGTGACGGGCACCACGGCGTTTGATTATTTGCTGCAGTCGGATCAGTGGTTGCGTCAGGTGGGGCAGGCGGTGCGCGCCGGTCGCACGGAGGTGCTCGATAAAGTCGAAGGTCTACTTGATCGCACCAAGCGCTTAGAGCGGGAGCTTGATCAGCTGAAGGCACGTTTGGCGAGTGGGCAGGGTACTGACGTCGCGTCCACTGCGGTGGATGTGCGCGGTATTAAAGTGATTGCGGCTCGATTAGATGGATTAGATGCCAAAGCGCTTCGTACGACGGTCGATCAGCTAAAAGAGAAGCTCGGATCGGCGGTGATTGTGTTGGGTTCGGCAGATGCAGATTCCAAGGTGATCATCGTGGCTGGTGTCACGGCGGATTTAGTTGCGCGCATTAAGGCGGGGGATATCGCCTCTCGCGTAGCCGCTCAGGTGGGCGGCAAGGGTGGCGGGCGCGCTGATTTTGCGCAAGCCGGTGGGTCTGATGCAACTAAGTTAGACGACGCCTTAGCGCTTGTGTTGCCGATGGTCGAGGGGATCAACTGACGTTGCATGGATGCGCTGTGTGGCGTGTTCGTGATCACCGCCCCTATTGAGTGGAGATATTGGCCCGCCAAAGCCATTAGGGGCTTTTTATGGTCTTGATGAGCGTGTATCAGCCCTAGCAAAGCAAAAAAACGCGAATTTCAGACAAAAATCGGTAATTCTTTTGACCGGTCTTCCCATAGCCCCGTATCATCATGCTCCCGGCGAATAGGGTTCCGGAGAGATGGCCGAGTGGTCGAAGGCGCGCCCCTGCTAAGGGCGTAGGGGAGTAATCCCCTCGAGGGTTCGAATCCCTCTCTCTCCGCCAA
>CAIYVA010000215.1 GCA_903929455.1 uncultured Pseudomonadota bacterium
GACTGTGACCGCAACGGACACGCCAATTGATCTACCAGACGGCGCGGCTGTGCCGGTCGCATTGCAAGGACAGGGACGTATTTCGGCTGATCTGATTAAGCGTGGCGGATTTGATCAGTTAACGCTGTCAGCCGCTGATCTTATCGTCAGTTCGGGCGCGAATGTGGAGACGGCGAGAATTGGTACGGTTGCGTTTGAGTCTGGGGTCAGTTTAGATCCGCGCATTAGTTTGAGCGTGAATAGTGCGGAGATTGCTGGACTTGGGTCGGGTGTCGTTTCGCTGACAGCGCCCGTGGTACGGCTTGGCTCGAGTGACGTGCGCGCTCAGGACTTTAATACGACGCCGCAGGCCGGCAATGCCAGTTTGGTGGTGCAAGCAGGGTTGATTGACCTAGTTGGATCGTTTGATATCACCGGCTTCGAAAGTACGACGCTCTCCTCATCCGGCGCGATGCGTCTAGTGGGTGTGCAGCCGCAAAGTGCACTGACGTTCGATGGTGCCTTGTGGAGTGGTGGCGCGTTGACGCTGGCGGCTACGGAGGTCTACCCAACGACGCTGAGCAACTACACCATTAATTTGCCTTCTCTGAATCCAACTTTTGGGCACTTAACCATTAACAGTGTGGCCGGTGCCGCCCCAGCTATTTTATCGGCAGCGGGGGTGATGACCTTCCAGGCGACGCTGATCGATGATGCGGGAACGCTGTTGGCGCCGTTCGGTCAGATTAACCTGCAAGGCGACGTGGTTAATGTTCTAGCCGGCAGCACGACTTCCGTGTCTGGCGCCGGATTGGTGGTGCCGTTCGGTGAAACCCAGGGTGGTCTGGATTGGGTTTATCCTCTGAGCGCATCGGTGTCACAGGTTTACTCGGTAGCGGCTGCTAACAGTCTGCTACCGCCGCAGAAGCAGATTACGATTCGTGGCGACACGGTTCATCTGGATGCGGGTGCAAAGATTAATGTGGCCGGTGGCGGTGATCTCCAGGCTTTCGAATTCACCGCCGGGTTAGGTGGGTCAACGGACGTATTGTCCAATGTCGTCAATCCGAACTTGTTTGCTATTTTGCCGTCGCTTGGGCTGGATGCCGCACCCATTGATCCGCTGTACTCGCAGGGGTTCACCTTAGGCGTTGGTCAAAGTGTGTACTTGGCCGGGGGCGGTGGTCTGGCGGCGGGTGTGTATACGTTGCTGCCGGCGCGCTACGCGTTGCTGCCGGGCGCTTATTTAGTCAAAAGTGTGTCCGGCTTTTCAGATATCGCCGCGTCCAATCCCGTGACGCAGTTAGATGGCAGCGTGATCATGGCCGGCGCCCTAACATATGGTGTCACTGGGCTCGGGTCTACTCGTGCGTCTGGCTTTGATGTGATCGCCGGCAGTTACGCGCTGCGTGAGGCGAGTTACACCACGACCTCGGCTAACACCTTCTTTGCCAATCAGGCAGCCACGGCTGGCGTCACTGCGCCTCGCCTGCCCGTTGATGCTGGCGCCGTGGTGGTCGCGGCGACATCGGCTGCGTCTTTAGAGGCGACGATTGATAGTTCGCATCTGACGAGCGGCTCGCGTGGTGGTGTGGTGGAAATCGTGGGGCCAGGTATTTTTGTGACTGCGGACGGTGCAGCGACACCAGTCGGGTATATCGCATTAAGTGCGGCCGAACTCAACGCCCTAGGCGCCGAGACTTTGGTGTTGGGTGCTGAGGAAACCGCAACGACGGAGGGCACTCAGCTGACGGTGGCTGCCAATAATGTCATTGTGACAGGTGACGCTCATCTGCAAGGTGCTGAGATTATCTTGGCTGCCCAGAATGTCGTCGAAGTCGTGGGTACCGCAAGCGTCAGTGCGGTTGGTACTGTAACCGCCGCAGAGCCTGTGTTGCGTGTGCCGGACAGCGCGGCGCTTTTGGCGGTTACTACCGGTGCTGCGCCTAAATTGCTCGCCGTTGCCTCGACCGCGAACGGCGTGGGTGCTGTGATCTTAGGCGAGGATGCGACGTTAGCGACATCAGGCGCACTGGCGATTAACTCCGCCGGCCAAATTGATCTGTCAGGTCACGTGTCGGCTGCTGGTGCGACCGTTGAGCTGAGTTCTAGCAATATCGCTGTGGGGAGTACGCCGAGCGGATTTCAGGGGCTCACGCTCACTCCAGCGCTATTAGCGACTTTAGGTAGCGCAAAGCTTGAGCTGAGCTCGCGTAACGCGATTGAAGTGTTTGGTGTCACGAGCTTGTCGCTGGATCAATTCGATGTGTCAGCCCCAGGTATCGTTGCGGAGGGCTCAGGTACGAGCCTAACTGTGAGCGCGCACGACATTGCGCTTGGCTCATTGAGTCAACAAGCGGCGACGCCTGTCGCCGGTGATGGTGCGCTGTCACTCACGGCAGACACGGTTCGCTTGACCGGTGGGAGCTTTACCGTGTCCGGGATGGCACAGACGAGTCTAACGGCCAGTTCCGTGGTGGTTGCAGAGGCCAACACCGTGTTGACTGCAGCTAGTGATTTGACGGTTCGCACACCGGAGTTAATTGCGAGCGGTGCATATGACTCGAGCGTGACAGCGACGGGCCATTTGGTACTGGCCACGCCGGCCAATCCAGTGGCTAACACGCTTGTGCCCGCAGCAGCTGGGTCTTATCGCCTCACGGGTAGTGATGTCAGTATAGACACGTCGATTCACGTACCGGCCGGTCTCATCGACGTGACTGCCTTAAGCGGCGATTTGACGTTAGGTGCTCAGGCCCAGTTGGATGTGGCTGGTTTTCAAAAGAGTTTCAATGGCAATGTGATGAGTGCACCCGGCGGCACCGTGAGCTTACGTGCTGGCGGTAGTCTCACGATGGACGCAGGATCGCTGGTTGATGTGTCTGCAGGCACGGGCAAAGGTGCGGGCGGCGCACTTAATTTAGTAGCGGCTAGCGGCAACATCGATCTGAGTGGTCAGTTGCTCGGCGCAGGCGGTGCACAGCAAGTCGGCGCCTCTCTCGCCGTCGATGGTGCGGCATTTTCAGTGGCAGATGTGGAAGCGCTCAATGGCGCACCAGGCTTTACCGGCACTTGGGATGTCCGCTTGCGAGGCTTAGGTGATGTGGTGGTGCCTGTCAGTCAGACGCTTACGGTCACCGGTCTCTCGCTCGAGGCAGATCAAGGCGCTGTGGCTATCCATGGGACAGTCAATGCCACCACACCGACCGGTGGCGTTGTTCAGTTGGCGGCAGCCAATGACGTGATTGTGGATGGCACCATTCTGGCGAATGCGACGGCGCGCGCGGATCATGGTGGCGTTATTGACTTGACGGCAGCGCAAGGTGGCGTTTATGTGTTGCCAAGCGCCCTGTTATCCGTCGGTGGCACGAGTGGCTCGGGTGCGTCAGCTGTGATGACAGATACAGGTTCCATCACGATTCGTCTACCACGCACCGCCGTCTTGTCAGCGCTCGATGCGGATGCGTTGCAACATCAGTTGGCGGTCGAGGGGCAATTAAGCGGCGTCGGTCAGTTGACCATTGAAGGCGTGCAAAGCTATGTCTCAAATGGCCTGATTGATAGTTCAACAGTCAGTGCGTCCGCGCTGAACCCGCTATACGCGGATGCAGTGGCTTTTGGTTTGAATTCATCCGCTGTGCTGACGGCGCTTAATCTTCAGCCTCAATTGAATGCGCGCGTGATCCCCGGCATTGAGCTCGATGTGGTCGGTGATGCAACGGTGTCGGCACCGTGGGATTTGGCCGCCTGGCGTTTTGGGACAGACAGCACGCTACCGGGAGTGCTGACCGTGCGAGCCACGGGAAATATTTTAATTAATCAGTCGATCTCTGATGGCTTTGCCAGTGTGACGTCGAATGCGCTGACGCCGGGTTTTGGGTCGTCGTGGTCGTATCGACTGGCTGCTGGCGCGGATTTATCAGCGGCCAATCCACTCAGTGTTCAGTCGGTCACTGATGCAAGCAAAGCGGGTGATATTGTCCTTGCATCTGGCGTTCCCTTGGAGGGTCAATCGGTGGGTGCGCCGATTGCCGTGCGAACCGGCACTGGGTTTATTGATCTGGCGGCTGCCGGTAATCTGCAGCTAGGTAATGAGGCTTCGGTGATCTATACCGCGGGTACCGCTAGCACGGAAGCACTGGCACTATCTGATCGAGAGTCGGGCTTTCGCGGTCTCGCTTACCCAGTGGCTGGTGGTGACATCAGCATCCACGTCGGCGAAGACATTATTGGCGCCAAGAGCGATCAGTTGTTTAACGACTGGTTATGGCGTGCGGGTAACGCGCCGGTTGGTGGTCGAGGCTATTCGCCGGCGGCGTGGAGCGTGTCCTTTGGTGCGTTTCAACAAGGCGTCGCGGCCATCGGCGGCGGTGATCTCACGATCATAGCGGGCGGTGATATCACTGACTTGGGCGCGAACGTGCCAAGCATCGGCATACCGATCGGCGATGGCACTCAGGCAGGCACGACCACGGTCGCCACTGGCTCAGGGATATTGGCAGTGCGTGCTGGCGGTAGCATCTACGGTGGGACGTTCCTCGGTATGGGCAGTGGGGTGAGCCTAACGGCGGGCGGAGGTCTTTATGCGGGCACTGATAATGGCCAAGCGCCTGGACTTAATCCGATCTTTGGGTTGGCCGGTGATGTGCTCAGTGTCACCGCGAGACTCGATGCAAATATAGAGACGATCGTTAATCCAACCTTGC
>CAIYVA010000216.1 GCA_903929455.1 uncultured Pseudomonadota bacterium
CGAACATGCCAACGCCACCATTTGACCAATCCTGATGTGCCAGCCACGCAATCACCTGCTCAGCGTCCACTTGCTCCTGCTGTGAATACTCTCGTGCGGGGGCGTGACCTTCGCTTCGACCGGTGCCCCGCATATCCACATGGGCGGACACATAGCCGTGCGTTGCGAAATAGTGATGAACAGGTGCGTGATTGTTCGACTCATCCTTGCGATAGGGTAAAAACTCGAGGATGGCACCAAATTTCTCGCCAGGGTGCTTGGCTTTGGGCGCGTATACGGTCGCCGATAAGTGCACGCCATCCTTCAATGGGATCCACACTTCTTTGACATCGACTACGTAGTCTTGAGTCACAGCCGCCGCGTTTAGCATGGGGCTTATTAGGCTGGTACATAAAGACAAGACCGCGGAGAGTAGGTACGTACGGCAGTCACGAGTCATGTCTCTCTCCAATCCATTTTTCTCAAGGTGCGTCTATTCAAGCAGCCGCTCGAGGCGCTCACGAAATTGTAGTCCCGCGTCGCACTCGGTTGGCTTACCATTATGTGCACATTAACGCACAGAGACAGCATAGGCCGTATTTGCTCTGGTCCTCATGAGCTGATGCCGGTTAGACCCCGCCGCTATGTAGGGTGAGTGGCTATAATTATGACAAACCACCCGTCATTCGACTAGCATACCCGCAACCATCTGCTGAGTCCTTTCATCGCCATGCACGCACTTGATCCTGTGATCGGTTATCTGATGGTGAGCACGTTCTCCTTGTTGTATTTGGAGGCGGCATATCATAAATGGATCAGTGTGCCGCGCTTTAGCGCCACACTCACAAGCTATCGTCTGATACCAGCGAGTGCGAGTCCCGCGACTGCCATCCTCATACCATCCATCGAAACCGCGGTCGCCTTGGGTCTGTGGTTACCTAGCCTTCGTGCGATCGCTGCTCAGGCGGGCACGAGTTTACTGTTGCTGTATGCGCTAGCGATTACAGTGAACTTGTACCGAGGTCGTCGTGACCTCGATTGTGGCTGCTCAGGCCCACTCAATCGCCGACCGATTGCGCCTTGGATGGCCGTGCGTAACGTTTTATTGGCGATCCTGCTAGGCACATCTCAGTACCCTTGGCAGAGTCGCGACTGGACACTCGTGGACACGCTTACCTTAAGCGGTGGCTTTTTTATTCTGGTACTGCTGTACCAAACATCGGATCAACTACTCGGCCGGGTGCTGCCGGCTGCACGCCGCCTACAAGGTTTAATATGACGCCACTGGCTCTGTCTAATTTGGTGCTGTGGATACTGGTTAGCGCCTTGGCCTTGGTGGTGCTTGCACTCACCAGACAAATCGGTGTTTTGCACGAGCGCATCTCACCGGTCGGTGCCCTCATGCTAGCGAAGGGTCTTAAAGTGGGCGAGCAAGCCCCCATCGTCGCCGTGAGCGACCTTACCGAGCGGCCCTTAGTGGTTGGCGAGGCGCGGGCAGATGGCTTGAGCACCTTGCTTTTGTTTGTGTCACCGACTTGCCCCGTATGTAAAGCATTGATTCCACTCATAAAGTCTGCGAAACGAGCGGAACAGGCCTGGGTTGAAATCGTGCTGGCGAGCGATGGCGAGGTGACTGAGCAGCGCGCCTATATGAGCAGTCAAGAGCTGCACGACTTCAGATACGTGGTCTCTGCCCCACTGGGCATCAGTTATCAGGTCAGCAGACTGCCCTTTGCGGCCTTAATAGACGCCGACGGCGTGCTCCGCGCGCGCGGTCTGATTAATTCCCGTGAACACCTCGAAAGTCTTTTTGAAGCCAAACGGCTCGGTGTCGCCTCGCTTCAGGATTATCTCGAAGGGACGCGCCTCTAAAGCGCTCGTGGCCACCGTGCAAGACACTCGATCAAGCAACGCTCTATGGCACAATGATGCATCGGTTGAAGATAGGCGCGGCTATATGCGTATCGACTCTTTTATTCGCTTGGCTGTCATCCTCTTGTTGGCGCCTGTCCGTATCGCGCTGGCGGCTCCAATGAGTGCGCCACTGCCGCCGGATCATCTGAGCATCGCTCAGTTACCCGCTCCGTCGCCACACTGGATCTACGTCTACGACGAGGCATTTAACAACGAGACGGATTCGCGTCTTAATCTTTATGATGGCGACGCCCACCGGCTGCTGGGTCAAATTGACACCGGTTACTATCCAGGGTTTTCACTGTCACCCGATGGTCACACCATGGCGGTGGCCACCACCTATTGGTCACGCGGCGGTCACGGTCAACACACGGATGTCATTGAGTTTACAGACACCCGATCCTTAAGCATCACTGGTGAGGTCGTGCTCGCTCCGACACGAACCCAAGGGCCGCCTACGTTTTACAACTTGTCTTACAGCAAAGACCAGCGATTTATCTATAGCACTAACCTGACGCCTGCAGCATCTATGTCTGTGATTGATGTTGCCAAGAAACAGGTCGTTGCCGACTTCGATACCGATGGTTGCGTGCAGGCCTACGCCTCGCTCGAGCGGCGCGTATCCTCCATTTGTGAAAACGGCAAATTGCTGTCTGTGACGGTGGATGACACCGGTCACGAAATCGCGCGCGACTTCTCGGAGCGTTTTTTCGATGTCGACCAAGACCCCGTCTTCATCCAGGCGGCACCCTCCACCAATGGCATGGTCTTTGTCTCCTTTCTCGGGATGGTTCACGCCGTCGATCTCAAAACGGCGCAACCCACCTTCCCAACACCCTGGTCATTAGTCAATGCGGCCCAGCGAGGGCACTGGCGACCAGGCGGTACGCAGATGATTGCTTTGCATAAAACCTTGGGCACGCTGTATGTGACGATGCATCAAGGCGGAGAGGGGTCCCACAAAGTCGGTGGCTCGCAAATTTGGGTATTTGATGCCAACACCCATCGTCGCATCGCGCGCTGGACGATCGATCTTGCTAAATACGGCACAGCGATTGCGGTGCAAGTCTCACAGGATGAGAAGCCTTTGCTATTCGTCTCGACTGAGACATCAACACTGCTGACACTCGATGGAAAGACCGGCCGCCTTCTGCATGCAGAGGCCAAAATGGGGCAAACACCGTGGTACTTGATCAACCCATAACGATGCAGCAGCGGCTTGATCGCTTGCTGGAACGCGCCTCTCGACACGTTGCACAACGTACGTCGCGTCGTGGCTTTTTAGGTTTGTTTGGTGCGGCACTGACCGGTGCTACCTTGCTACCCCTATTACCCGTCAGTCGAGGCGGTCAGGCAATGGCCGCCGAACCCACCGGCGCCAACGCAGTCGACGACCCAGCCAGTTGTGACTACTGGAAGTACTGCGCCATTGATGGGTTTTTATGCGCCTGTTGTGGCGGCACGTCCTCCAGCTGCCCGCCTGGAACAACGCCATCCCCCATCACGTGGATCGGCACCTGCCACAACCCGGCAGATGGTCGCGATTACATGGTCTCCTATAATGACTGCTGTGGTAAAACCAGCTGCGGTGCTTGCAGCTGCAATCGCAACGAAGGTGAGAAGCCGATGTATCGGCTGTCACTCAATAACGACGCCAACTGGTGTATGGCCAACGACAATCCCAACTATCACTGCTCGGTCTCGGTGCTGTTAGGCGTTGCTGGTCAGTGAGTTCGCGCATTCGAGTCGCGCGCTGCCTGTGGCTTCCCATGCTACTGGTGGCCGTGTATTCGCCACTGGTAGCAGCTGATGCGCCAACACCGATTGATGCCAAAACGCTATTCAATGCAAACTGTGCCGTCTGCCACCGTCCCACCGGTGCTGGCACACCAGGCCTTGCACCCCCTCTGACGGATATCCCCGCTGTTCTCATGTCCTCGTCCGAGGGCCGTCGGCAGCTTGCCATGACAGTCCTCTACGGGATGTATGGTGAGATTACGGTCAATGAGCGTCGCTACAACTTCAAGATGCCTGCCTTCTCGCAACTCGAGGATGAGGTACTGGCCGCCCTAGTGAACTATGTCTCCCATGACTTAGCGCAGGTCGCTGCTACCACCACGCTAACGGCTGCTGATCTAGCAGCGGAGCGTAATCATCCTGTGGACGGTGCCGCGGTCAGAGCGCACCGGACTCAGGTGCTCTCGTCCAACGTCCCATAATGCAACGCCTCACGACCAGTACACTCTGGTTGGCTCTTGGCCTGCTACTGGTCAGTCGCGTGGCTGCTAGCCTAGAACGTCCAGAGTCAACACAACCGGCTCAAAACTACGTTTTGTTTTGTGCAGGCTGTCATGGCCTTAACGCAAAAGGCGTTCCTCATAAAGTACCTGCACTCACGAAAACCTTGCCGTTGTTCGTGAGCAGTGAGGAAGGGCGTGACTTTCTGCTACGCGTGCCAGGCGTTGCCAACTCTGCACTCTCTGACCAAGGCCTTGCAGCTGTATTGAATTGGTTGATCGCAACACTGGACACACCAACACCTGGTTGGACTGCCTTTGTAGCAGAGGACGTGCACAGAGCACGTCAAACCCCGCTGATGTCAGTGACTCAGAGTCGGCGACAAATCATCAGCCACCTGCCACTCTCAAAACAAATCGGCGACGCCAATAACTACTAGCCGCAACGCCGTGTGGTGCGCCGTGGGCATTACTGTGACGCCATTCTGATATTTAACGTGGATTCTATTAGACATAATCTGGCACCCCCCATTTGGGTGTGGTCAGACACAAAATAATGTCGGCGCGTCACATTCTGAACCCACTTGGCCGCCTATAGTCCGACCAAGCCACTGGCTAAACCCATTACGCGTTTGCATCATTTATAGAGAACATTCATGTTGCGCTATCGTTGTCTGTCCGGTTTTTTCTTCGTGTTCGCGCTCACTGCGATGTCGCAAAGCGCCTATAGCCAACTCGCGCTCGTGACGACTACCAACAGCAGTGTGACGTCACTCAGCAGCAACATCACAGCTCCGCAACGGTTGTATGCTTTTGAAAGCAATCTGCACCAGATGGTCACTGAATCGTGGGACCATGTGCGTGCTATCAAGGCGTTTGGCGTATTCACTCACGCCACCGCAGGCATCGACGCGGTAAAGAAACCGAAGTATTTTAATTCGCTAACCGATTGGAAGCTGTGGAATAGCCGGGCACGAGCACACACCTCGTTCGCATCTGCTCAAGCGAATGACAAGTTTGATGACACCAATGACCTAACGGCCGACACGCGCACACATGTTGGCCATACTCAAGATCTACAGCTAGCGTGGGACGCTCAGGATGACCATTTCGCAGACGCACCACGTGGTCTCGCAATGCACAGCGGTCGAGTCTCCGTTATGGCGGGCTTTGGTGATGGGGATAGGACGCACACCACGGTCAAGGCAACGTGCACGGCTGAATCAGCGACTTACTGTGCAGGGGCCGAAATAAATGCGCCCGTATTGGCGCAAAACATTGACGGTGGCTTTAACAACCAGCACTGGTACCAAAGCGTCAACCTCGGTATCGGTTATCGCTTCCGATAATTAGCAGGCGGAAGCCTTACACTTAGGTACCACAGAAGGTACGACGCACCCGTTCACTCTCGGTCGGCGCAAGGGTGTAGGCGTACACATCCGAGCGTTCCTCATACGGCCGCGCCAACGCATCTTGTAACGCATGAAATGGCGCAAAATCCAAGCTGGCTTCGGCCGCTGCAATCACCGCCGCAATCTGGTGATTGCGAGGGATGACTTGCGGATTGGCCTGACGCATCAGCGCACATCGATCACCCGATGACATCGGCTCTGCCTTCAGTCGCTGGCGCCACTGACGAGTCCATGTCTCTATCGCCGCAGGTGACGAAAATAATGCCAATAGCGGCGCAAGCGTTGCATCATCCTGTGTGACGCCCGACAAGCAGCGAAAAGCCAAGGTGTAGTCGACGTTTTGTCCGTGCATGATATCGAGTAACACGTGCGCTAACTCGAGATCACCCGCCTGCGCCGTGGCGAACCCAAGTTTTGCTCGCATGCCGCTCAACCAGTGCTGTTCAAATTGCGGCATAAAGTCTGACACCACGGACGTTGCTCGCTCAACCGCTGTCACTTGGTCTGGGTGGATAAGCGGCAGTAACGTTTCTGCTAGGCGAGCCAAGTTCCACTGAGCCGCCTTAGGTTGATTGCTATAGGCGTAGCGTCCCATCGAGTCAATGGAACTAAAGACTTTGTCAGGATCGTACGCATCCATAAATGCGCACGGCCCAAAGTCAATCGTCTCGCCCGAGATGGTCATATTGTCGGTATTCATCACGCCGTGGATAAATCCCAGCAGCATCCAACGCGCGACCAAGGCCGCTTGACGCTGAACGACACCCTCCAGTAGCGCGAGGTAGGGGTTAGCGGCCTGTGCCGCAGATGGATAGTGTCGTGCAATGACATAGTCCGCCAGCACCTGAACACCCTCAGCATCCTGTCTAGCAGAGAAGTATTGAAAAGTGCCAACACGCACATGACTCGCGGCCACACGCGTCAGCACAGCGCCGGGCAGACTGGTTTCACGACGAACCGATTCACCTGTCGTGACTGCGGCCAAAGCCCGTGTGGCTGGCACACCGAGCGCATGCATGGCCTCACTGACCACATACTCTCGCATCACAGGACCGATGGCCGCACGCCCATCACCGCCACGCGAGTAGGGCGTGCGCCCGCAGCCTTTCCACTGGATATCACGCCGAGCTCCCGTGGCATCGACTGCCTCACTCATCAGGATTGCCCGCCCATCACCGAGCTGTGGAACCCAATTGCCAAACTGATGACCCGCATACGCCATCGCAATCGGCGTCGCACCCTCAGGTATCGCATTGCCAGCGAACAACGCCAAGCGCTCGTTGTCGCTTAAACGATCAAGGTCCAAGCCAAGCGCGCGGCTCAAATCGACATTGAACGCGATTAACTGAGGTGCTGCGACAGGCGTCGGCACCACAGGCGAATAAAAGTGATCCGGCAGACGGCCATAGGTAGAAGACAGTGAGCGCACGTGAACACGGGGAACATCCGGCGAACCTATTGTATCCATCACACTAGTACTCACGATCATTTAGGTGACGATGTTACCTGATGATGACGCGCTGCGTGGGCCGTGCGCCTGCTTTAAAATGTAAACCGCACGCCAGCAGTCAAAGCAAAAGGACTGCCGGGGCTTTGGAAACGAGGATCAACATAACCTGTCTCCGGCACACCAGGTGCACCGACACCGGTCGGGTCGCCAAATAGTCCGAAATTAGCGTATCGCTTGTTTAAGACATTATTCACCATGAGATAACCCTGCAACTGCTCGCTCATGCGATAGGAAGCATGCACATTCACTAACTGAAATCCGGGCAACTTGGCGTTTTGATTTGACTCATCACCGCGGTAGTAGCTACCGCCAACGAAGGACACCATAACGCCCACGTCTAATCTTTTATTGAGCTGGTAAGACACACTGTATTTTAAGCGTGTACGCGCGATACCGGGCAGTTCGTTACCAGGCACCACTGCAATCGTGTCATTCTCGCTGCGATAGGGATTTGACGGCGAACTCACCGTAAACGGACTCTGAAAGGTAGCCCGCAGATCACTCCACTGAACAGACGCAGACCAGCGATCATCTGAATACTTAAGGCCAGCCTCAAAACCTTCGCGTCGCGTGAGGGCAATGTTAGTGAAAAATCCCGTACTCAGTGACGTGGCGACTCCATAGATGTCATCGTGCACATCCGTTTTAAAAATGCCCGCATTCCAATCGAGTCGCGCACGCTCAGTCAGTCGTACCCGTCCCCGTAGACCGGCCTCTATAGAGCGAGCAATTACTTGTCTAAGGGTTGGCGGGTCTGCCGCGAGGCTAGAGGGCAGCAAGCACGGATGTGTCGGATCCGAGCACTCAATTTCGCTCGCAGTGGGTGTGCGGCTATTCTCTGACCATCCCACATAGGCGTTTAGTGCGGGTGTTAACTGATAGCTTGCACCCACCGCTGGGTTCAGGTGACTGTAGCGATTATGACCCGTCAGCAAAGTGCCACGTAAATCCAACAGGTCGCGTCTAGCCACGTGATAGCGCGCACTGCCGGTCAGTGATAAAGCACTCGATAGGTCGATGACATCTAGAACGTAGATTCCGTAATCACGATTTTGACTGACAAGCGCGATGGGCGTCGCAGTCCACGGTGACGCTTCTGGTGTTTGCACATACCACGGCGAAGGATCTACAAACCGTAACGGATTTAACACGCCGATCTGAGTGCTCGCGCGGTAGTCGACATGCGCATCGTCGACGGCCACACCGACGGCTAGCTGATTACTAAGTGAGAACAACTTCGCCCGCTCCGTCATCTGCAAGCTAAGCCCATGACCTAAACTTGCGATGGACACCGCATTATTTTCCCCAATGAGGACACGGCCGCCACTGGATAAGTCAGGAATGAATACACCTTGCGTACTCCTGAGGGGCGTTAATCCATCGGCCTGACACAGCGTGCCTATCAATTCATCCGATAGACACGCCGTATCGGCCGTCGTGTTTCCATTGGAGATGTCTTGCATGAAATGACGGACGTAGCCAACGGACTGCAAGGCCATCGTCGGTGTGGGTGTGAACTCCACATGCATGACTGAGAACAGTAAGTGATTTTCGTTCCACTGCGGGCCGGTAAACACGGACGATCGCGTCTGTGCCAGCATTTGCACCGGTGTCGCTCCGTAAGCACTGAGACGATTGTCAGCGAACGTGAGACTAAGATCAGCGGACCAGCGATCTGCGTGATAATTGGTCACTGCGTACATCTGACGAACGACCGTATCTGCCTGATCGCGCCAACCCACTTCATCAGAGCCTGACGCTGCGACATACCAAGCCACCGCTTGTTGGTGGCCACCTGTTTGCACGGTCATGGTATGACCACCGAATGACCCCACACTGAGCTGTGACTCCGTGCCTTGGTAGTGGTACCCGTCTTTCATACTCATGATCACGGCACCACCCAGGGCATTGAGTCCATACAACGGGTTCGCACTGGTGACCTCAAGGTGATCGACTGCGACATCAGGGATCAGATCCCAGTTGACGACATCACCAAACGCTTCATTCACACGCACGCCGTTTTGATATACCGCCAATCCTTGAGGTGTCCCTAAAACCGGTGAGGCCTCAAAACCACGATATAAAATATCGGGCTGAAAACGGTTGTCTAGATTGTCATTGATACTGACGCTTGCAAGCTCACCATTGAGTGCGTCACTCACACTTGCAAACCCTTGCCGAGTCAGATCCGACACATCAAGTGCGTGTAGGTTGCTAGGTATTTTACTGGCGTCGATCATGAGGCCTGGCAGTGGTGACACGGAGATCACCACATCCTGCAAACCACTGCTTGGTACCGACGCCGCCCGTACACTGGCTGACATCAAGTACAAAAAGGGCACCACCCACACCGACACCCAACCCCGATGCGAGTGATCAAGCGACCGACGGCGCGCGTTCAGAGAGAGGGGTAAGCCAAGCATGGTCAGGAGGAACTACACAGTGAGTGTTGCAACACACAGTGTAACCCGCGCTCTTTGTGTATAGACAGGATGTCTGACCCGCTGCGCGTAGCATGATCCGGCATCTGACTCAGTTCACTCCACCACTGCGCATGCCTGGCCGCTCGGTCAATAGGTATGCCAATGCCGACAGCGGCAGTATTATCCCAACAGCGCAAATGCCTGCCCAGCCAATGCTAGCCAGTAGGGGACTCACCAGCACAGATCCAAACGCGCCGCCCACGAAGAAAATAGCAATAAAGACACCGTTTAGCCGAGACCGCAGCGCAGGCGCCAACGCGTAGATGGTCCGTTGGGAGAACACCAAGTTGAACTGGACACCCGCATCGAGCAGCACCCCCGCGACGGCCAATAGCCACACCGAATGACTGACTAATCCACCCCAGCCAGCCAGCAGAAAAGCCATCACTATGGCGAGCATAGCCGCGAGCGAGCCGCCTCGACCCACACCGCGATCCGCTAATCGTCCCGCGATGGGCGCAAACAGCGCGCCACCCGCACCGATCAGTGCAAAGCCTGCGATGCCTCTTTGGTGAAACCCATACTCATGCATCAAAAATAACGGCACGGCTGTCCAAAAAAGACTGATGCATGCAAAGGCAGCCGCTTGGTAAATCGCCAGACGCAGTAAGATCGGGTAAGCGACTGGCAATCGCCCCAATGACTTTAATAGATCACCATAATGGTGCGTAGCTTCAGGCTGTCGGTGCGGCAGGAAGCGCCATAACACACACGCGAGCCCAGCCATCAGCGCGGATGACAATACAAAAACTGCACGCCAACCGTAAGCATCTGCGATCAGACTAGCGACGGGTCGGGCCAGCAAAATACCGAGCAGCAAGCCACTCATAATGTTGCCAACCACGCGGCCACGCGTGTGATCGGAGGTCAAGTGGGCGGCAAGCGGCAAGAGCATCTGCACAGACACAGAGGTTAAGCCGATAAAAATGCCCGCCATCAGAAAAACGGCGCTGCTATGAGCAAGCCCAGCCGCGAGCAGAGCGGGCACCGATGCGGCGACGGTGGCGACCAAAAGTCGCCGGTTTTCAAGCATATCGCCCAATGGCACGAGCAACAGCAGGCCACTGGCGTAGCCTAATTGAGTCAATGTGACCATCCAACTGGCGCGACTCGGGTCTATGCCGAGTGCTGGCGCAATCAGTCCAATGAGGGGCTGCGCGTAATAAATGTTAGCCGCCGTCAGCCCACAAGCGGCTGCCATTAGGAAAACGAGCGGCGCGGACGGACGAAAGACCTCTGTTGGACCTTGCTGCATAACGGATGGCAATCAAACTAGGCTGGGATTGGGGCTGATTAGTTTATCAAGTCTACCTTTGCGCCATCTGCCTTCATCAGGCGTCGACACGGTGGAGTGACGCTCTCTTTGCCGCGCGTGCGCTCATTCGAGTGACTCTTGGGTACACAGTATCAGCACACTAATGGCGAGCCTCGCCGCTTGCTCGTGGGCGCAGCTCGTAGACAGACGCAAAGACCTTGTCCGCTCATAGACCTCTGCGCAGCAAGCGCCAGTCGGGTAGCCAGGGTGTGCCGCTCGGTTGCAATCTCCACTCACGAAAAACCTTGCACACCCCTACCGTTGTCGGGCGTGCACGTCATCCGGTATCGCTCATATCGGATCGTGAGCGCTGCTCTTTCAGCACAAGGGATAGTAGGTCGGCAGCTGCGTTACATTGGCCACACGACTGTTTCAACACCGGAAAACGTCTGGCATCCGCTATCCGCATACATTATCTAATCACCATTTATGATCTTCATAAGCTCCTTTGTTATTGGATCGCCATGAAACGCCGTCCCATCATGTCCGCTATGAAGGCCAGCCAAAACGACAGAGCCGATAGGCAACCCAGTCCGGTGGGTGCCATGCGCACCCCAGCGATAGGGAGTGCTAGGGAGCGATAGGGAGACCACGCCAAAGCGCCCACTGGATAGAGCCAATGGGGGGCGCGCTGCTAGGCCGAGCCGGCCGGTGGCAGGGCGGCAAGAATCTGTCACTATTTTGCAACAAACGCGGGTCACACTAGGGTTCTACATTGCGTTACCCCCCAAATATGGGGTACCGTGAGAGAAAGGGTGTACCAACAGCAAAAGGCCATTGGTGCGCTTTGCCCACAGTGGCATCGAAACGTCGAATAATGACTTGAGTTATGTAACGGTTGATAAGGAGATGAAATTGAAACGTAATCAGAAAGTTGCGTACGCTGTACTGGCCGCCTTGAGCGCCAGCGCGGGTACTGTCTATGCGGCCGATTCAAGCATCGGTATCGACGAGATCATTGTGACGGCACAGCGTCGCAACGAGTCCATCCAAGACGTGCCCATTACGATTCAAGCCATCAGTGGCGATGCACTGCGCCAATTAGGCGTCGTTAGCTTCAGCGACCTGTTGCGCTATACGCCAAACGTGACCTACAGCGGTAACGGCCCAGGCACCGGCAACATCTTCATGCGCGGCTTAAGCTCAGGCGGCTCAGGTAACCAGTCACAGTCGACAACGGCACCGTTCCCGAACGTGGCGTTGTACTTGGACGATCAGTCCATGCAGTTCCCTGCTCGTAACAACGATGTGTACATGGTCGACATGGAGCGCGTCGAAGTCCTCGAAGGTCCTCAGGGCACCTTGTTCGGCGGCGGCTCAGAAGCGGGCGCGATTCGCTACATCACCAACAAGCCTAAGCTCGGTGTGACCGAAGGCACGGTGAACGCGGCGTACGGCGTCACTGCCGGCGGCGATCCGAACAACTTGGTCAACATGACCTTGAACCTGCCAATCAATGACAAGTTCGCGCTGCGTGGTAGCTTCTTCAGCGATCACCGCGGTGGTTACATCACCAACGTGCCAGGAACGATCTCTGTTCCAGCCGTGACCTCAGGCGACAGCCCACCGCAACGCCCAGGTAGCTCTGAGTATGTGAATAACAGCAACCCTCAGCACAACTTCAATCCAGTGACGACCACCGGTTTCCGGCTGTCGGGTCTCTATCAGATCAACGACGATTGGAGCGTTCTGCTGCAGCAGAACTACCAAAACTTCGAGGCGGATGGGGTGTTCTATGAGATGCCTATCAACCCAGCCGGTCAGACGCTCGCACCCAACCAGGTGGTTAGCTTCACGCCTAACTTCTCGAAGGATAAGTACGAGAGCACGGCACTCACCATTAATGGCAAGATTGGCGACCTGAAGGCTGTGTATGCCGGTAGCTACATGGTCCGTCATATCGAAGCGCAGCAGGACTACTCGAACTACATGACCTCGAAGCACGGTTCGTACTACGCATGCTCGGGCGTAGGGTCGGGTTATGCGTACTTCCGATCGCCTAAGGACACCAGCTGTTACTCACCCGTTGGTTCATGGAACGACCAAGTTGCCAACACGCACCAAAGTCATGAGTTCCGTCTGACAACACCAGACGATCGTCGCATCCGCGGCACCATCGGCGCTTACTGGGAAAGCTTCGAGATTAAAGACAACATGAACTTTAATTACATGCCGATTCCTCAATGTACGCCTGCGAACTATGCAGCGATGTTGGCGGGCGGCGCGGATTGCGTTGAGGCGGTAGGACCTAAGCCAGGCTACTACGCGACCGATCCGAGCCTTCGCGTTAATACGCAGACGGCGTTCGGTGAAGATGTGCGCCGCGGCTACAAGCAGACGGCATTTTTCACGTCATGGGACGTTGATCTGATCCCAAAAGTACTGACGGCAACCTATGGTATTCGTCACTATAGCTACACGGAGTACGAAGAGGGCTCTGAGTACTACAGCGCGACGTCGAGCATTCTCGACGTACCAAACGGCACTCCATTTGGTGGCACCTTTACCAACCCAAATGGTAACGGTCCTTGCCCTGATGGTCGTGCATCAACCGGCGGCGTGTGCCCAGGTGCTGCGTACGGCTTCGGCATTAACCTGCACAAGAAGGAAAGCGGCAACCGAAGCCG
>CAIYVA010000217.1 GCA_903929455.1 uncultured Pseudomonadota bacterium
CCGCCATATCCTGCAGCTCACAATGGCTCTCAGCCGGGCAACCATCGCACTCTAGCGGATGCTCCGACACGTACAGCTCGATGACCCCTTTGCGAAGCGCCATCAACTTGTCACTTTCCGTACGAATCTTCATGCCCTCTGCGACCTGCGTGGTGCATGAGGCGGGGTAACCCTTACGACCCTCAATCTCTACCAAACACAGTCGGCATGAACCGAAGGACTTGAGGCTGTCAGTCGCACACAATTTGGGGACGCTGATGCCCACCAGTGCGGATGCGCGCATGACGGACGTGCCCTCAGGCACTGAAATTGGCCGACCGTCGACTTCAATGGATACCATTTTGGTCGATGGTGAAGGAGGGGTCCCAAGGTCATGATGATCTATGGCGTACATAGCGAATGCCTCAAAAAATTAGTGTCGGCCGCGCGGCGCGAAGTCTTCAGGAAAATGCTTCATGGCACTTTGCACGGGAAATGGCGTCATACCGCCCAATCCACATAAGCTGCCTTGCAACATGGTGTCACACAGCCCCTCTAAGAGGGCTCGTTGCTCCGCCGGCTTATTGCCTGCCAATAAATTGTCGATCAGATTGGCGCCGCGCGTTGAACCAATGCGACACGGCGTGCACTTACCGCACGACTCTACTGCGCAGAACTCAAACGCATAGCGAGCCATCTTTGCCATATCGACCGTGTCATCGAAGGCGACGATGCCACCGTGACCCACCAGCGCGCCGACGGCTGCCAATGCTTCATAGTCGATCGGCGTATCGAAATCCGAAGGCGGGATATAAGCGCCGAGTGGACCGCCCATCTGAATCGTTCGAATGGGTCGACCGCTGGCTGATCCACCGCCGTAGTCATAGAGCACTTCGCGCAAGGTGACGCCAAAAGCGCGCTCTACGAGGCCGCCCTGCTTTAGGTTGCCTGCTAACTGAATCGGGAGCGTGCCCATCGAGCGACCAACACCGAAATTTTTATAAAAGTCCGCGCCACGCTCTAGGATTACGGGGACAGACGCTAGCGAAATCACATTGTTCACAATGGTGGGCTTACCAAACAAACCCTTAATCGCTGGCAGCGGGGGCCGAACACGCACTTCGCCACGACGTCCTTCTAGGCTTTCCAGCATAGACGTCTCTTCACCGCATACGTAAGCGCCTGCGGCCACACGGACCGACAAATCAAAGCACTTACCGCTGCCCTTAATGCTGGCTCCCAAATAGCCAGCCTTGTAAGCAGCTGCGATGGCGGCACGAAGCGTGTCAATCGCTTCAGGGTATTCAACGCGAAGATAGACGTAGCCCATGGTGGCGTTCACAGCCAAGCCTGCGATGGTCATGCCTTCAACCAAAGTCAACGGATCGCCTTCAATGAGCATGCGATCCGCGAAGGTACCGGAGTCTCCCTCATCGGCGTTGCAGGTGACATATTTCTGCGGCTCATTCTGATCTAACACGGTTTTCCACTTGATACCGGTTGGGAAGGCGGCGCCGCCTCGACCACGCAAGCCAGAATCAGCAACGGTTTTAACGATGTCAGCCGGCGCCATGGTCAGTGCGCGCTCTAAGCCGCGATAGCCACCATGTGCAATATAATCTTCAACCGAACTCGGATCGACAATGCCCACTCGCGCGAACGTCAGCCGTTGCTGAGTTTTAAGATAGGGGTGATCTTCAGGCTTACCGATACGGAGCGCGTGCGACGCGCCCGTCAAAAGGCCTGCAGCTAGTAAGCCCGGCACATCGTCTGCACTGACTGGGCCATACGCAATACGCCCGGCAGAGGTTTCTACCTCGACGAGCGGCTCAAGCCACAGCATGCCGCGCGTACCGGTGCGAATAATTTCGATCGGCGCTTTGGCCTTACGCAGAGCAGCGACCACCTCGTCAGCACCTAGGGACAGCGCTGTCGAGTCTTTCGGAACATAAACGCGAGTGACCATTAGTGCGTCCCTCGCGTCGCCATTAATTTATCAAAACGCGCCGCTGTGACGTGACTGTGGAGCTTGCCATCAATACGAATCGACGGCCCGGTGGCGCAATTACCCATGCAGTAAATCGCTTCCAACGTGGTCCCGCCATCTGCTGTGGTGCCATGGTAATCAACACCGAGGCACTGTTTCGCATGCGCCTCTAGGGCCTCGCCGCCGCGCGCCTGACAGGCTTCGGCTCGACAGATTTGCACCACACGGCGACCCTGGGGATGGGTTCGGAAATGATGATAAAACGTCAGCACGCCATGCACTTCAGCGCGCGACAAGTTAAGCCGCTCAGCAATCGCAGGGATTGAGGTCGTCGGGATGTAACCTAAGTGGTCTTGCACCGCATGGAGCACGACCAGCAAAGGACCGGGCTCCTGGCCAAAACGCTGCAAGGCAGATTCAACGGCGGCCTGTTCGACTTCATTGGCCTCAACAATAGACACTCAACACCCCCAAGATCTTAAGCTGACGCAATTCACTATTTTCGCATGCGCGCCGCAAGAATAAATCATTGGTTACACAAGAAAAATGCCAAAAGCGTCACTTTCTGTCGCCAAAGTTATCTGCGCTTTTCCGGCCTCAGCTGCCGTCCTAGACGGAAGCTCTAGCGCGCGCGATCCTTTAGCCGATGTGCGACAGCTTAAGAAGCTTCTCGAGGTCAGTCAGAATGTCTTTTTTAACGAATGCTGGGCCATAGAACATCAAGAAATTCCCCATAGGATCAATGAGATAGACATTGCCCGCGGCATTCCAAGGCACCTGACCGACGGTCAGGGCAGCCGTCACCGGCAAAGCCTGAGCCCCATCCACCCACGCCACGATCACACTCGAATCTTGCGCTGGCAGCGCCTGCACAGCGGCGCAGCAATTAGGCGCCCCCAGCACCACCACCTGCACCCGCCCTTGGTTTCGATTGAGCGCCTGACGAATCGCCCGCAAGTCAGCCACCGCCTGCACGCAACGGGCATCGCATTGGTCGGTCACGCCGTACAACAAAGTCCACCGATGACGCAAAAACGCAGGCTCGGTCGTTCCCCCCTGCGGGATGAGCAAACGCGCCTCCGGCACCGGTCGCACCACACTCAGTAACTGGCCGTGCTGCACGCCGTGATGCGGCACCCACGAGACGCCGCCGTAATACATATAAAAGGCCAGGCCCAAAGGCCCAAAAAACAGCGCAGCAACGACCAACAATAAAGCGCGACGCCGACGGATCACGGTGCGGGACTGTTTAACAGACTCTGTCATGTTCGTAACTCCACTCGTACACACTGCGTGAACACATAAAGCACCGCCAAGGTGAGTGCTAACGCAAACCACTGAATCGCATAACCTAAGTGCCGCATTGGGGGCAAACCGCCCGGATGCCAATCACGCACATACCCGTCAGGCTCGTTGGCATCTAGCAACACCAGCCGTTCGAACACTGGCCTCCCTAACGCACGCTGCAGACTCTGCTGCGTCGGGAAGTTCATACGCCGCGGCCAACCCGCCTCCTCAGCGGCGCCCAAACGAACGCCCGGACGTGGAAACTCATCTACGCGACCGAGCAGTGTCCGCATCTCCTCTGGCACGCTCACATCAGGCAAGCGCGTCCGATTAATACCGCCTGGCACCCACCCACGATCCACTAAGACCCATTGACCCGCTGTGCTGACAAAAGGCGTCAACACCCGATAACCCACCGAATCCGCATGCGGCATGTTATCCAGCAATATCTGGTGGTCCGCAACAAAGTGACCGGTTATTTGCACGTGCAAGTACCGCTGCGGTATCCGCACATCGGCCAAAGGCACGGCCGCGCCACTGCCTTTTTCAAAAGCAGAGTACAGCGCCTGCTTTTCGGCGGCGCGATGCACTTGCCACGATCCAAGCCACAGCAACAAACCCAGCAGCGGCAGCACACAGAGCGTGGGTAGCCACTTGGGTCTAAAGACGCGCGAACCCAACCGGATACTTAGCACTATAATGAGTCTCCACTGGAGCCAACACCTTGGACATATTCAAACTCGTCGTCACTGCCGCTTTGCTCGCCATTCTCGGCAGCTTAGGCGTCGCACTGTTTCATCTGACAACCGGCAAAGGCGATTCATCCAAGATGCTTCGCGCCTTAACGTGGCGCATCAGCCTATCGGTTGCACTGTTGGCCCTGCTGGTGTTCGCAAGCCATCAAGGCTGGATAACACCACACGCCTTTGCGCATTAAGCTGGACAGTTCAGTCTAGCGAAGCGACAGCAGCCGCCCTCAAAAAACAACGGCCGCATAGGCGGCCGTCATCTTACCTAACTCAGTGCAACTGGCTTATAGCCAGTAGACAAAGATATAAAGACCCAACCACACCACGTCTACGAAGTGCCAATACCAGGCCACTCCTTCAAACGCGAAATGACGCTCTGGCGTGAAATGCCCGTTCATCGTCCTCAACCAAATGATCAGCAACATGATGGCGCCAACGGTCACATGGAAACCATGGAACCCAGTCAGCATAAAAAATGTGGATCCATAGATGCCAGTGCTTAAGGTCAATCCGAGCTCGGTATACGCCTCGTGATACTCGCGAGCCTGTAAAAACACAAACAAGAAGCCCAGCAAGAAAGTCAGCGCCAAAAACACCTTAAGGATGGAGCGATGACCCGCACGCAACGCATGGTGCGCCACCGTCAAGGTGACACCAGAGGTCAATAGCAGTGCCGTGTTAATGAGCGGCACACCCAATGCTGGAATCGTCTCAAAGGCGCTACCGGCACCGCTCGGACCCAAATGGGCGGGACCATTCGAAGGCCATCCACCCTCGAAGTCATGCCACAACAAAACGCTGGTCAAGTGCTTAGCACCTTCGCCCGACAACCAAGGCAAGGCCAATTGACGCGCGTAAAACAGAGCGCCGAAAAAAGCCGCGAAGAACATCACTTCAGAAAAAATAAACCAACTCATCCCCATGCGGAATGACCGATCTACCTGCATATTAAAAATGCCTGCCTGATTTTCTTTAATGACCGTTCCAAACCAACCGAAGAACAGGCCAAACAACAGCAGGAAACCAAGTCCTAGGACGTATTGACCAATGCCACCACTCTCTAAGGTCATGACGGCACCTGCCATCAGAATAAAGAGCGTCACTGAACCGAAGAATGGCCAGGGGCTCCCGTGAGGAACGTAGTACTTATCGTGAGCAGTTGCAGGTTGGGCGTGATCCATGGGCTTTCCTGAAAAAACGTCGTTAAAAAGTTATCGAGAAACGGCAGCGACTTGCGGCGCACTAAAAAAAGAATAGGCCAGCGTAATGCGATCAATATCCGGCGGTAAATCTGGATCGACTATAAAACGCACGGGCATATCTCGCCCTTCGCCTGCCGCAAAATTCTGTGGCGTAAAACAAAAACATTCCGTTTTACGGAAATACCGCGCAATGGTTTGTGGCGCGATACTCGGCACCGCTTGAGCCACCACAGCGCCATCCGTCAGATTGCGCGCGTAAAAACTGGTGGAGTAAAGCTTGCCCGGATGAACTTTCATCGTAGGCGCCTGCGACTTAAATTCCCAAGCCCCGGCTTGCGGGATATTGGCCACCAACTCAATGGTCACCACACGATCAGATACAGGCCGCTCGATGACCGAGGCTTCGGCGGTTTGTTTGCCGTACCACCGGTTGCCGGTATTCCATACTTGGCAGAGGACGCTGTACAAGGGCACTAATGCAAAGCCAAACGCAAAACTGCCGGCGGTAAACAGCACCAGTCGCCACACCAGCCCACGATTACTGGTTTGCTTCATATTAGTGTTGGCTGCGCAAAATGCTCATGGCAATAAAAAACGCATAAAACCCAATCGGAATCAGCACAGTAAAAAACACGATCCGCTTTGATCGTGTTTTCTGTCGCGCCATGTCTGTTGGTTCAGCGGCCATGAACGTATTCCATCAACCTCAATGCATATCCGGCGGTGTTTCAAACGAATGGTACGGCGCGGGTGATGGCACCGACCACTCAAGACCTGTCATATCGCCATCCCACACTTTGGCGGTCGCTGGTGGACCACCGCGGACTGCCTTGATGATGACCCACACAAATAGCAGTTGTGAGAAACCAAAAACGAACCCGCCCACGGATGACACCACATTCCAGTCGGTGAACTGCACGTTGTAGTCAGGGATACGCCGCGGCATACCCGCGAGGCCCAGAAAATGCTGCGGGAAGAACAAAACGTTAACGGACACAGTCGATACCCAGAAGTGCCACTTGGCAAGGGTCATGTCGTACATGGTGCCAGTCCATTTAGGCAGCCAGTAGTAGACGGCCGCCATGATGGCGAACACAGCACCTGGCACCAGTACGTAATGGAAGTGCGCTACGACGAAGTACGTGTCCTGATATTGATAATCAGCCGGCACGATCGCAAGCATCAGCCCTGAAAACCCACCGATGGTAAACAGGAACAGGAAGGCCAACGCGAACAGCATCGGTGGCTCAAAGGACAAAGAGCCCTTCCACATCGTCGTGGTCCAGTTAAACACCTTCACGCCGGTGGGCACGGCGATCAACATCGTGCTCATCATGAAGAACATCTGCCCAGCCAGCGGCATACCCACCGTGAACATGTGATGCGCCCACACGATGAACGATAAGAACGCAATCGAAGCCGTGGCATACACCATGGCGTCGTAACCAAACATCGGCTTACGCGAGAAGGTCGGGATGATTTCTGACACGATGCCGAAGGCCGGCAGAATCAAAATGTACACTTCTGGGTGCCCGAAGAACCAGAAGATGTGTTGGAACATCACGGGGTCACCGCCACCTGCGGGATTGAAAAAGCTGGTGCCAAAGTAATGATCCGTCAACAGCATGGTGACAGCACCAGCCAACACGGGCATCACAGCAATCAACAAATAAGCCGTGATCAACCACGTCCAACAGAACAGCGGCAGCTTCAACAGAGACATGCCAGGGGCACGCATGTTCAAGATGGTCACGATGACGTTGATCGCACCCATGATGGAGGACGCACCCATCAAGTGAACAGCAAAAATCATCATCGGAAAGCTATTGCCCGACTGTAATGACAAAGGCGGATACATGGTCCAACCACCCGCTGGGCCACCGCTTGGGGTAAACAGCGAGCCTAACAATAAGGTAAAGGCGAAGGGCAAGATCCAGAAGCTGTAGTTATTCATGCGCGGCAAAGCCATGTCTGGCGCGCCGATCTGCAGTGGGATCATCCAGTTAGCAAGACCAACGAACGCGGGCATCACGGCGCCGAAAATCATCACCAGCGCGTGGTTCGTGACCAGTTGGTTATAAAAACCCGGATCAAAGAACTGCATCCCCGGCTGGAAAAGCTCTGCACGAATCGCCAGCGCCATGGCGCCGCCAATAAAAAACATGATGCACGAAAACACCAAATACATCGTACCGATGTCTTTGTGATTGGTTGCAAACAACCAACGACCAATGCCCTTGGGCTTATGATCGTGATCGTGGTGATCGCCTGCATGTGTGGCAGTAACAGCGTTCATATAAAGCTCCGTCAATTCTTAATCAGGGCGCCGCGACAGTGGAGGCCGTGGCTTGCGAAGTATCCGCCGTAGCTGCAGCCTTAGATGCCGCCTGCTGATCAGCAACCCAACGCTCAAAGTCTTCCTTTGAGAGCACATCAACGGCGATGGGCATAAAGCCGTGGTCGCGCCCACACAACTCGGTGCACTGGCCGGTGTAGTGGCCTACTTTCAAGGCCTTGAACCACGCTTCATTAATGAACCCCGGGATGGCGTCTTTCTTGACGCCAAAGTCAGGCATCCACCAAGAATGAATCACGTCATTGCCCGTAAGCAACAGACGAACCTTAGTGTCGACCGGCACCACCAAGGGGTGATCCACACTCAGCAGGTAATCTTTTACGGTGTGGACATCGATTCCCGAATTGAGCTGCCGCGCTTCATTTGAGTCAGTGGACAGCGTTGAGTAAAACGAAATGTCTTTTCCTAAGTATTCGTATTGCCACTTCCACTGATAGCCGGTGATCTTGACGGTCAACTCAGCATTACGCGTGTCTTCAATGGTCACCAGGGTACGAGCGGCCGGAATCGCTAGCGCAATCAAAATCAACACGGGGATAGTGGTCCAGACTGCTTCCATCTTGGTGGAGTGCAGCAAGGTTTTGTCGGGAATAGCACCGACCGATTTGCGGAACTTAATCAGCGAATAAATCATCACACCGAAAACGACGGCGGCGATCGCGCAACACACCCAGAACATGGTCATATGAAGCGCATACACATCGTGCGAAACGGGCGTAACGCCCACCGGCATGTTGTAGCTCGATTCATAGGCCAACGCGGGCACGGAGGTGATTAATGCCCCCAGTGCGCTGACAAATTTACGGTTGAACATCTAAGCCCCTTACCTGTCATCTAAATCAAACCCACGCCTAAACGGCGGCGCAGTGTAACCTTGGAACGAGTGCTCGTGAACCAGCGCTTAAGCGCTCGCCACAGCCGCCTCGCTCACCTAAACCAGAGCACAGCACGCCGAGCCCGTGATCCATCCATCATCACGCCGATGTTGTGATCGACCCTCGCACCCCTGCGAAGTGTACAGGTGAAGGTTAAATCCTGCAATGACAAGGACTTACAGTTGTTCATCGAACAAACAGCGGGTCACCATCAACGCGTACGCTGGAGCGCGCTCAACGGAACCACGGTCTCTTGACGTCGACCACGAATCGGCGGCTCCGATCCTGGGCACCACGCTTGCCCGTAAATAATTTCACAGCTAGCCATCAACCGCCCATCGGTGTCCACGCCACTGCGCTGATAGTGTGACTCGATGCGCGCGAATACCTGACGTCCAAGCAAGCCCTTTGAACGAGTGGCGAGTCCGCTGCGTGCCCCCATCCCCTTCAAGTCTTGATGGAGAGCCATCAGTGAGGGATAGGTCAGCAAACAACGATCCACGTCCATCACGGGGTCCGCAAAACCTGCGCGCCCCAAGGCGTCACCCACATCGTGCATGTCAAAGAGCGGGTGAATGGCCGGCTGACGGCCAGCACTTAAAAAGGCGGCGCGAAGTTCTTTGAGTGTATCCGGACCCAACGTACTGAAAGTCCAGTAGCCGCGAGGAGACAAAACTCGCCTAACTTCACGCATTAATGCGTCTAAATTCGGTGAAAATGGGGCTAAAAGATTGGAAAATACCAAATCGATGGAGCCAGTCTTAAAGGGTAGTCGCTGCGCATCCCCCAACACACACGTGACGGGCTTCCAAAAGGAGCCTCGTCGTCGGGTCGCCACCAGCATCTGCTGGGCGCTATCTAAAGCGGTCACCCGGGCTGATTTAAAGCGCTGGCGCAAATCCATCACGCCCTGACCCGTACCACAGCCCAAATCCAGAATGTGACGAGGCTGAAAAGCCAACAGCGACAGCCGCGACAACAACTCTTCTCGAGCGCGCGCCTGAATCACCGCATGCTGTTCGTAGTGAGCACTCGCTTGATCAAAACCGCGACGCAAGGCGGCCACATCCAGAATCGGCATTGTCGTCATATCTAACGTCTCATGGCGGCATGGCCAATCGTGGGGCGGCTTTAGGCAAAAAGATCTCTGCCAACATGCAACGAATGCCGCCTCCGCCCAAGCGCTCAATGGTCGGCACTGTCACGATGAGCGGACTCGCCTGTCGTTGCAGCCACTGCTGCTGTCGACCATCCAGGCTTTTATAAGCGCGCTCAGATAGGGCGATGCAAGGGCCTTGGGTGGGGCTGTCCAAAAACAAGGCGTTGCCCGCAAACTCATCGACTTGTGATGCCGACAAGGACAGGACCTCTTTACCACTGGCCACCAATGTATCGACCACCCGCGCACGCTCAGCCGGATCCTGAATCAAACCATCCGCTAACAACGCCGCGGAATCACCCACGGCCATCATCACATTGGTGTGATACACGGGTCTTCCGTGCACATCATGCGCCTGGAAAATCACGGCGTCATAGCCAAGCGCCTGCGCCACCCTAGTCACCCCTTCAGGATGTGTGCGTGCTGACAACGAGGCGTACGCTAGACCCGTCCGCCGATCAAAAATCAGACTGCCGGTCCCCTCCACCAAACAATCCACCTGCTCTAACGCCGATAAATCCAAAACGGAAGCCACCGAGTAACCGTGGCTCAGCAGTAGCGCCTGCAACGCGTCAGGCCGCCGTTCGCGACGACGATTGAGGGCAGCCATGGGATATAACAAGAGTCGCCCATCGGCGTGCGTTGAAAACCAGTTATTCGGAAACAACGCATCTGGCGTATCCGCTAACGGATCCGCTGCCATCACCATCACCTCAATACCCGCCTGCATCAATCGATCCACTGCCCCATCAAATTCAGCGTGCGCTGATGCCAATGTCTCTGCCGCAGATGAAGGGATGGCCCGCTGGAACTGATTGGTATCTGAGGTCTCGGGATTGCTATAAAAAGTGGCGGGACGCACCATCACCACCGCACTCGCACACTGACGAGGCGCATCTGCGTGTCCTGCTTGACGATCAGCCATTCCTATTGCCTCGGCTTATCAAGCGGACACCTTACCGGATCGTCACCTAGTCGCGCTATGATCGAATTAGTCACGGGAGCTCCCATCATGTCATATGACCCCAATAATCTATTCGCCCGCATCGGACGAGGTGACATTCCGTGTATCCGTGTCTATGAAGATGCCGATACGCTGGCATTCATGGACATCATGCCGCAGGCCGACGGCCATACCCTAGTGATCCCCAAGCGGGCAGGAGAAAATTTACTGGATACCGCGCTCTCCGATGTCATGGCTGCCATGCAAACCACGCAACGCGTGGCCAAAGCCGTGCAACACGCTTTCAACGCGCCGGGGCTTATTATCAGTCAATTCAACGGTGAGGCAGCTGGCCAAACTATTTTTCATCTGCACTTTCATATTATCCCAGCCTACCCTGCCAGCCGCTTGCAGCACCACGCCAGAACAAAAGCGGACCCTGCAAAACTCGAACAGCACGCCGCTAGCATTCGTATGAGCTTACAAACTCTGTCTAGTGGTAGCCCAACTTAGCTAGCGGGCGCGCTCTGTTGGAGTAAGACGCCCGTGCTTCGCACGGCGACGTCAGCGGCATTTGCCTCGTCGGTATCAATATGCATTTCAAGCACATAATTTGGGCTTACTCGCACGCGCACATTCTCATAAATGACATCACGGCAAGTGGATGCAATGCGAACCGATACCGCGTCGTTATGCTTCACACCATAATGAGCCGCATCATGCGGACTCATATGTATGTGACGAGAGGAGCAGATCACCCCTTGCGCAAGCATCACTGAACCCGCAGGACCCTCTAGGCGAATCCCCGGTGAGCCTGCAAGCTCACCGGAATCGCGGATGGGCGCCACCAAACCAAGCGTCAGTTGATCGGTTTTAGAAATTTCAACCTGATCTTGATCACGCGCCGGACCGACGACACGTACACTTTCAATGCGTCCTTTAGGACCGACCAGCGTCACGGTATCACGCGCGGCAAACTGCCCTGGTTGTGCTACAGGATGTAATTTTACCAAATCATAGTGACGGCCAAATAACGTATCAATGCTCTCTTGTCGTAGATGTACATGGCGTGCTGACACCACGACGGGAATCAAATCTGAAACCGACACGGTAGAGGATTGATGAAAGACCCGACGCACTGCGTGCGCAATGGCCAATGCTTCATCGGCAGCAATCATTAGGATTCTCGACACACTGTGACTGGCGGACACATCTACCACTGGTGCAGCGCGCGTAACGAACGCTCTCGCATTGGTGGCGTGATCTAACTGCAGACCAAGGCACTCGAGATTTGTAACTACCTGCTGTCGTAGCAGTGCGCTACGCTCACCAATACCGCCGCTAAACACTAACGCATCCACGCCACCCATCACTGCCACATAAGCACCGATATATTTTTTTATACGGCGCGCCATAAGGTCAATGGCCAATCGACAATCACTATCGCCTTGTCGAGAGCGCGCTTCGACTACGCGCATATCGCTGCTACCGGTGAGCCCTATTAGTCCACTCTCATGCTCCAACAGATGGCTCACCTCACTGGCACTGTGACCGGAGCGCAGCAACTGAAGTACAACATCTGGATCAATGTCTCCCGATCGGGTTGCCATGACTAACCCTTCAGAACCACTGATCCCGCCACTGGTGTCCACGCAAACACCGGCTTGGATTGCGCTAATACTGGCGGTTGCCCCTAGATGGCAGGTAATCAGACGCGGTGCCCGACCCATCCATGCTGTGGCTCGCGCGGCAAGGTAGGCATGGTTAATACCGTGCGCGCCAAAGCGCTGCAGTAAGCCCGACTCACGCATGGTGCGCGGTAGCGCATACACCTTGGCCTCCGTGGGGAGTGTGCTATGAAAAGCCGTATCAAAGACGGCAACCTGCACGAGCAAGGGCCAACGACGACGGACCGCACGAATACCAACTAAGGCGGCCGCTTGCGCTGGCACCATGACCGCGTACTGGGCGAGTACACGCTCGATCGATTCATCGAGCACCACCGGCTGGCGAAACCGATCTGCACCGAACAAAATACGATGACCGACCACGGCCAATGACTGGCGGTTAAGCGCTTGCGCTTCAAATGCGTTTAAGACAGCCTCCGTCGCAGCCTCTATATCCGGTAGAGCCATGCTGCTCTCCTCAGACCCAATCCGCAGTAAGCCCTCTGAACTACCCAAGTGGGCCTCGATGTCCAGACGCGTACCCGCGCCATCGGAAAACCAACTGGCTTTTAACGATGTGCGTCCGGCGTTGAGGACAAGGACTGGCTGTTCCATAACGCAAATTAGCCAGACCGCGCGCATTTTTCGATCCGTATTGACCGCATAGATTGCATTCATGGCTACTGATTCCGGCGCAAGAGACAGACGAACCGGCTGCAAGTCGTTAGAATCCTTCGCGTGGACGCAGAGCAACTACTGAATGACCTGAACGATGCCCAGCGGGAGTGCGTTTCCGCACCGGCGACGCCCACCCTTGTGCTGGCTGGCGCCGGCAGCGGCAAAACGCGCGTTCTGGTACACCGGATCGCTTGGTTGGTGTCGCAAGAGGGCGTGTCACCGCATTCAATCCTGGCAGTCACTTTCACCAATAAAGCAGCCCAAGAGATGCGCGGGCGCATTGAAACGCTGCTTGAATTGCCTGGCGGCGTCCTTTGGGTAGGCACCTTCCACGGCCTAGCACACCGCTTACTGCGACTGCATTGGCGTGAAGCGGAGCTTCCCCAGACCTTTCAGATATTGGACTCTGATGATCAACTTCGTGTCATTAAAAAGGTGGTCAAAGCGCTAGAGCTGGACGACGCACGATGGGTTCCCAAGGAGCTACAGTACTTCATTAACGCCCAGAAAGACGAAGGCCGTCGCCCCAAGAATCTATCTGACGAAGGCGACCCCACACGACAGACGATGATTAAAGTGTACGCGGCTTACGAGGCGGCCTGCCAGCGCGCGGGTGTGGTGGATTTCGCTGAACTGCTGCTGCGTTCATTTGAGTTATGGCGCGACCAGCCCGAACTACTTGATTTCTATCAACGCCGCTTTCGGCACGTCTTAGTCGATGAGTTCCAAGACACCAATTCCATTCAATACCAGTGGGTACGCCTGCTCGCCGGCAAGCAAAGCGTCCCCTTCGTAGTTGGTGATGACGACCAATCCATTTACGGGTGGCGGGGCGCTCGTGTTGAAAACATCCAGCGCTATCAGCGTGATTTTCCAGGTACACGTCTATTTAGGCTCGAGCAAAACTACCGCTCGAGCGCCACCATTCTCGAAGCGGCCAATGCCCTGATTGCCAATAACCGAGAACGACTCGGAAAAAATCTGTGGACCGATGGCGAACGGGGTGAACCGATTCGTTTGTATGCAGCGTTTAACGAGCGCGATGAAGCAACATTTATTGTCGATCAAATTACCGAATGGGTAAATAAAGGCGGACAGAGACAACAGGTGGGCGTTCTGTATCGCTCGAACGCGCAATCACGCGCGCTGGAAGAGGCGCTCATTCATGCTCGTATGCCTTACCGCGTCTATGGTGGCTTGCGATTCTTCGAGCGCGCAGAAATCAAAGATGCGCTTGCCTACTTGCGTCTGACATCCAATCGTCGCGACGATACGTCGTTCGAGCGCGTCGTCAATCTACCTACCCGCGGTATCGGCACAAAGACGCTCGACATCATTCGTGATCTCGCTCGCGCACAAGCGTTGTCCCTGTGGGAGGCCTCTGCAAGCGCGATGGCCAGCGGCGCACTCGGACCTAAAGGTGCGCAATCGCTACATGCGTTTTTACTATTAATTGAGCGACTTTCAAAAGAAGCGGCCGGCTTGCCACTGCATGAACAAGTCGATCGAGTCATTACTGCGTCAGGACTTCTTGAGCACTTTCGAAAAGAAAAGGGCGAACGTGGAGAAGCGCGTATTGAGAACCTGGAGGAGTTGGTGTCTGCGGCACGTGGATTCAACATGGAAGAAGGCGACGAACTGTCACCACTCGACTCCTTCCTAGCACATGCCGTACTCGAGAGCGGCGAAGGCCAAGCGAGCGAGTGGGAAGACAGCGTGCAACTGATGACATTGCACTCCGCCAAAGGCCTTGAGTTCCCGATGGTTTTTTTATGCGGCTTAGAAGACGGATTATTCCCACATCAACGCTCTATCAATGACGTTGGTGGCCTCGAGGAGGAGCGCCGATTAGCCTATGTTGGCATCACTCGAGCCATGCGCAGGCTATTCATTACTTATGCTGAGCAGCGTCGCCTGCATGGTGTCGATCAATTTGGCATGCCGTCACGATTTGTCAGTGAGCTGCCCACGGAACTCATCGAAGAGGTGCGTGGGCGAATGCAGGTGTCTCGCCCGCTGTATTCGGGTCAGTCTACGCCGATGATCCGTGAGGAGGCACCCAATGACTCTGGTCTTAAACTGGGCCTACGGGTCAGGCATGCACGCTTTGGCGACGGCGTCATTCTGCGCTTGGACGGCCATGGCCAAGGCACTCAGGTTGAAGTCAATTTTGAACTGGCTGGCCGTAAGACGCTCATGCTCGCCTACGCCAACCTAGTGCCCATCTGATATTTTCGACGTGGCTCGGTCGCTCATCGGCTCATCCTGCTAAACTGAGGCTTCCTCGGCTGCTACGTGTGGTGATGTGAAAATCATTCTATTAGGTGCAGGCCA
>CAIYVA010000218.1 GCA_903929455.1 uncultured Pseudomonadota bacterium
TCAAATAACGTTGGTTGAATGAGTGCGATGGAATTCCTAAGCAAAGCAATTTGTTGCAACTTCGGGATCATGCCCAGTATGTGTACCCGGCCCTGAATGCCGGCGCGTTCTAGCTGCTGCATTAAGCTAGGAAAGTGGTTTGGATCTCGATAGTCTGACGTAACGCCGGTGCAGATGAGGTCAGTGGTTGGAAAGTCAGTCGCGATGCGCGCAAACGCTGTGAATAAAGTACTGTGATCTTTATGTTTCCAGAATTGGTTGCAGGTAATCAAGTAGTTTTCTGGGGCTGATGCGGGACGCGGTTGGTGGTCAGTAGCATCCAACCATCTTGGTTGTGGCGCAGCGCTGAAAGGCAGAGGAAATACTTTCGCGCGGGGGTCTGGAAAAAAAGCGCCGCGTCTTTAGCAACTGTGCGCCCATTGACAATCACGCTACGTGCAGCTTGTAACATGGTGGAGACAACGTGATCTCGCTGAACACGCTCAGCTGCCGTGAAGTGTTCAGGGTAGTAGCGATGCTGAAAATCATTGAGGTAGCCAACCCAAGGAATTGGAAAGGCGGTGGGCAGCGGGCGAACGGCGGGCACCAGACCCTGTAAGTTGAGCTTTTGGCCGATTGCGGCGACTGCGCTGGCGCCGTGATCAATGCGGTGAACGGTGGCATAGCTCTGGATGTCTTGGATGAACTCTTCAACGTGATCACGCGTAATGGCGTTTCCGACTCGAGCGGCGCCTGTTGACCGTCTGATGAGGCTGCGCACGGCAGAGCGTATCGCTAGGCGGGGTCCGTGAATGGGCAGCAGCACGTGCATGTCTACCGCCTCGGGGGCGTGGCCTAAGCTGTCCGTTATAGTGCGCAGAAAATCAATACCACCACCCCAGGTGATAAACGCATCCCCCAGTACACCGACGCGCGTCATTGGATACTGACCGCTGAGACGCGCTGATGCGCAGATTTACCCACAGGCGGATCCAGAATCATGGTGTGCTCGCAGTATGAAAGTATCGCTGCAAGATCACCAGTGTGGCGGGTACCGCGATGAGTAAGTAGCTTAAGAAAGTTGCCCAGACGGCGCCTGCTGGACCGAATAGGGGTGTTGCGACCCACTTTAGGGCGAACGCGCCGCCAGCCATTGCTAAGGCGATGACTATTTGTGGACGGAGCAGGTTGGCGCTGTTTAGGAAAGCGCCGGCGATGGTGCCTACCGCCTCTAACACCGTCCACGCGGACAGTGCGACCAGTAGCCCAACTGAGGGGGTAAGGCTGCCGTTTAACCAGTGTTGACATATCCAATGCATAGACAGCGACAGTATCACCGCTGCGGTGGCTGCGAAGCTTGCAGCGCCCAGTGCGGTGCGGGTTAGTAGGCGACGAGCCCATGGATAGTCGCGGCGTGCCAGTGAGTCGCCGAATGTCGGCCAAAGCCCTAATAGTGTGGCGCTTAGGAAGATCGAAATCACCAAGTAGAGGCGCTGTGTTAGTGCGAAGTCGCCATAGGCTGACAGGCCTAGGGTGCGCGTGATCACGATGCCGTCTGATTGATACGCAAACGCCATAGAGATCTGTAGTAGCAGAAACAGAGCGCCGGTTGCCAAAATATTCTTGTGTGTTGTCCAATCGATACGCTGCGCCTGTTCGAATAGAGGAGTCGGCATGTGCTGATTGAGCCAGACAAACGTGATGACAATATTCGTTATTAACTGCACGCCTAAAGTGGCGCATATCAGGTTTGGTACCGTGATATACATGCGCGGCATCAGCACGATCAGTGTCGTGCTGATCAGCGCGGTGAGGAGCTGACTGGCGCCTATCCAATGGCCCTGTTGCATCCCGAGTTGCGCTTTTTGAGCAAGGCTTGCGGGTATGTTAAGCGCCATCAGCACGATGAAGATGCGAAGAGAATCTATTGCGCTACTTAGGTCAGCCGGTGCCGACGGGTGACTAAGGCCTAAGGCGATCAGTGCGTGGTCGGCGAAGGCCCACCCTGCAGCACCTAAGAGGACGGCGATTAATAACGTGCAGTGGTAGCCTGCGACGAGCAGCTTTCGGAGAGCCTGCTGGTCGTGCTTTGCATTGGCTGCAATCGTGCCATTGAGCACGCCGTTTCCGATGCCTAAGTCAGCAAAGCTAAGAAAACCGAGCAACGAGCTGATCATCATCCAAAGTCCGAAGTCATCGGCGCTTAAGGTGTGTCGTGCAATTGGCAAGGTGACTAAGGTAACAACCAGAGTGCCTATGCGACCAAGATAGGCGGACGCAGCAATGATGCCCAGTCGTACGAAGCGACGGTCGATCTTGGTTAGGCGGTTGTGCATGTCTGCTGTCAATGAGGACATCAGCCGCTCCGAGGGCGTGCGGCCTTGTGGCTAAGCATGGACTGTAAGAGTGCTGTTATTGAGGCGTCGACGTGACTTGATGGGGCGTGCAGGATTGCCACCATAGACCTGCCATGCGGCGTAGTGACCATTCGCAACCGCGCACGCGCCAAGGACCACACCGTCTTCCAAAGTCGTGCCTGGGCCGACGAAGGTCTGAGCGGCAAGCCAGCAATGGGCGCCGATGACGATCGGGCGCGTGATTAATTGGAATTGTTCTGACTCATAGTCGTGCGTGCCGGTACACAGGTACGCGCCTTGCGATACAACGACGAAATCTCCTATTGAAACGGGGCCTTGGTTATAGCAATTGACGTGTGGTCCCAATAGGCTATGAATTCCCATAGACAGGTGGGCAGGTAGCCATACACGGGCAGATCCGCGGACGTCGGCGCCATGTGCCATGTTCGCTCCAAATCATCGGAGTAGGAAAGCGCGCCACGGACGCCATTGTCTTGGTGTCCAACGCGCAAGGGTCCACCAAATGATGATCCACAGCGCGCGTGTGCAGCGATTGGTGAGAGAGAAGCTAGGTTGGCCTGTTCTCAGCGCGTGTGACTGGGTGGTCAGTGGGGCCTGTGGTGAGTCTGGGCCTGTCATCGCATGTGTGCCGTTTAACCTGCGTTCGCTTACTGGGACAAGGCAGCATCTTAGGGCGACTGCGGGCCGTTCGCCGCTTTGGGTGCGCTACCACTGCGGGCGTGCATGCCGACCGAGCGGCTTTTATACCGGCAAGGAACGAGCATAGCGCCGAGATGTGTCGGATTTATTGCAATCGCCGAAGCCCTTGGGTGGCGCTATGGGTTGGGGGTGCGTCCGTCTAGTAGCGTGCTGCGAAGGAGGGTCTCGACGTGATTTTTGACGGCATTATGCGAAAAACAGCGCTCATAGCAGGCGCGCGCTCGTTTGCCCATGGTGCGTCGCTCATCGGCATCAAGCGATAGCCATCGACCGAGCAGTTGCAGGGTTCCTTCAAGGGTGTCCGGCTCAACGAGGCCGGCGCCTTGTGAGCTAATCTCGCGCCAGATATTGACTTGATTCGATAGTAGGGTGGGGGTCCCAGTGGCTAGGCTCTCGGCGAGTACGAGCCCAAAATTCTCCTGATGCGACGGCAAAATGAGGGCTTCACTTGCGCGTAGTGCGGCCCACTTGGTGGAGCCTTGCAGCATGCCCGTCCATACGATTCGATCGTCGACTCTTAGGCTCTGCGTGAGGCTCTTGAGCTCTCTTTGCCAGCCAACTTGGTCAGGCCCAGCCATGATGAGGTGTAAGTCGTCTTGCTGTGCGGCAATTTGTGCAAAGGCTTTGATTAAGAGGTCGCATCCCTTTTTCGGGTGAATGCGACCCAAAAATAGTAGACAGCGCTTGCTGCGTAGCTGCGGATAGAGGCGATAGA
>CAIYVA010000219.1 GCA_903929455.1 uncultured Pseudomonadota bacterium
CCACCATAGTTGACGCTCGGTTGTATCGTGCCATGACTGCCGCCATAGAAAGAGACGCTGCCACCGGGGTCTAAAATGCCGCTTTTGGTACTGATATCAATGATGCCTGCGGTACGAAGGCCATATTCGGCCGGCAATGCGCCGGTGATCAGGCTCATGGAGGCAATTAATCGCGGGTCTAGGGATTGCCCGAACGCAGCCATGCCTTCCGGCAAAATCATGCCGTTAATGCGGTATTGCAGACCGTTATGCTCGCCGCGCACATGGAACTGACCGAACGAGTCCTGCGTCACTTCAGGCGCTTGTAGGATGACTTGATTGAGCAAGGAGTTATCGCCACCCGGTGTTGCGGCGAGTGCTGCTGCATCAATCGTGTACGTGGATGCGCCGGTTTGTGTCTGAATGCTGCTGCGCGCCTCATTCAGGCGCTGGGCGACAACTTGTATCTCTGCGAGCGTGGAGCCCGCAGCATCCAAGGGCGCACTTTTAGGCGCGGTGGCTTGCGCCAGTGCTATCTCAGCACTACTCACTAAAATCAATGCCGCCCAAGCGGTGGATGTGCGTGACATCGTGAACTCCGAACGAAAGCAAACAGCCAAAGGATCGCTCAGTGCAATCCATCAGTCGCAGTCAGATCAGAGTGTGTGGAGGTGCCCTAGAGTGATAGGCGACGCGTTTGCGTGTCGGGGAGGCTTCGATTGAAAGAAGGATCGGACGATCATCGGTGAGCGACAAAAGAGCTGCACTGCTGAGTGCCGTGATGGGTGCGCCGCCAGCCTGTGCCAGTGCGGCGCAATCTAAGCAGATGGGCGTGTGCGCCACGTGGACGCTCTGTTGGGTGTGCGTGGCATCCGCCAGATGGCTCATGCTATGCCACGTCCCTTGTAGCTGTGCGAGCCAGAAGAGGGCAGCCAATAGAATGGGGGCAGTGTGCCGCAGTCGCTTCATCTCATCCTAAGCGTCAGTGAGCGGTGTACGCGACAGAGGAAGGTCGCGATTTAACAGGCTGAAAAGTATAGCATTAAGGGTCTTTTAGTGCAATGCAGTCTCCGACGCCTTAGAAGTGGTAGCGCGTGCCGATATCTACCGTGGCAGGACTGTCATGGGGAGCGTCGTCAGCAGATTGTTGAACTCGCCCAGCGGCATCGCCGCTATGGAGTTGGGGTGATTTACTTGACGCTTAGACACCAAGGTGAGTTGGTGAACTACCCGCATGTCGAGCGTCTTTATGGCCTGGAAAAGCGGCAAGTTCGTCAACGTCGACGCAACAAGTTGGCACGTGTTGAACGCCATCCGCTATACAGGCTGATCGCAGCAAACAAGGCTCGGTCGATGAATTTTGTGTTTGACCGAGTAGCAACGGGTCGAGCGCTAAAGTGTTTAACGATTGTGGATGACGCCACGCATAAGGTGGTTGATGTAGCAATTAATCGCAGCATGAGTGGCCGTCAACTGACGCGGGTGCTCGATCGGATCTGTGCCGAGCGTGGGCATCCTGGCGTTATTAGGGCAGATCAACAGGGCGTGACGATCCGCCACATTGAGCCTGGGAAGCTAAATCAAAAATGCCTACATCGAATCGTTTCACGGGCGACTAAGAGATGAGTGCTTGAACGAAAACTGGCTCATCAGTCTGGAGCAGGCGGGGCGGACGATTGAGGCGTGCCGTTGCGACGATAACGAGGAAAAATCGAAGACAGCGCTTGGCGGTATAGCCCCTGCCGAGTACGCGAGACAGATGACCGAAAAAGCAGATATATTAACCGTCAGACTTTAGATGCCCCCAGGGCTCAAGCAGGGGGCGTCGACCTGACGCTACAACCTACGCCCTATTCGTCGGTGGGTCTTAATGAAGGGTTTAATGTTCTGGAAGCATCCCCTAACATAACGTAGTATCGACACGAAAGCCCCTATGAAAAACAATCAAACTACCCAGTCACGAAAAGACATTGTTGACAATGCCTTGGGTTCTTTGCGGGTAGAGGGGATGAGGCCTAGCAATGAGTTGATGAAAGATTTTGATGCCTTTATTGGTGGATCAAAAACAATTGATCAAATCATTGCAGATACTAAAGAACGCTATGTCGCGCTACGACGCAGATAGTGTTTATTGCTATCCGGGTTCTCCGGTACTGAAAAACAAATTAGGTTTTACAGATCAAAGTGAGCTTGAGGCGTTTGAGTCTGATATGTCCGCTTCGCGTTTGGTCGCTTTAGATTTAGAGCCAATTCAAGGTAATTTTGATTTA
>CAIYVA010000220.1 GCA_903929455.1 uncultured Pseudomonadota bacterium
CTACCGTTTATCCGAGCGGCCAGACGAACGATTTTGAACCGGCACCAACTGCTGCCAGTCGTCGCGCGCGTGGTGCGTGGCGATCGATTGGCGAAAAGCCTATCCGTCAAAGTCATTAATCTTGATCGAAGAGCGGATCGCCTACAGCGCTTTCAAGCCACTTTGCACGCACAGACCAGTGAACGCTTTTATACCCGCGTCACACGACACGCCGCGGTGGATGGACAGCAACTAAGCTACACCCATCGCATACGTCACCTATTTCGAGCAAACGATTTTAGCTATCGCCGCGCGGTGATCGGCTGCGCGCTTAGTCATCTGGCGCTGTGGCAGCAGTTGGCAGCAGAGGACGCAGGTCACTGCCTCATCTTTGAGGATGACATCGAGCTCTGCGCTGGCTTCGAGGGACAGTTAATTGAGCTGTGCGGCCTAATGGCTACCGATCACCCACAGTGCGATATTGTTTTCTTAGGTTATACCTCGCGCGATCGCATGGCGCACCCGCCGACCGATGAGCGTTGCCCGGGTATATCGCTTAATCGCTTGAACCCAGCCGATTATGTTGGCGGAATGTTCGCTTATATCCTATCGGCGACAGCCGCACGCAAGATACTGTCTTTGGTGGAGACCCACGGCATCCCGACCGCCATCGACCGCTTTCTGCAGAATCGCTCCCATCAACTCACCGTGCTGTGCGCAACACCGCATCTCGTCACGTCTGCGTGCGCACAAATGGATGGCACAACGGATAGCGACATTCAGTACGATGGCGCACGCCTCGCCTAAACGCCCCACAAACGACACAGAGTGCGCCTAAACTGTCGCGCGACCGATGACACGCCACCACTAAGCCCGCAAGTGATACCGATGATGCGCCTTTGCCTAAACATGATCGTCAAGAATGAGCGCAGTAACCTCGAGCGCGCACTGGCAGCGGTAGCCCCCTACCTAGCGGCGTGGGTCATTGCAGACACCGGCTCAACCGACGGGACACAGGCGTTTATTCGGGATTTTTTTGCGGCAGCGGGTATTCCAGGCGAACTGCATCAGATCGAGTTCCAAAATTTCGGCCAGGCACGCAACGACGCACTCGAGCTTGCCCGTCACTCGACGCTGCCGTTTGACTACCTCCTACTACAAGACGCTGACATGGAGCTGGTGGTAGCAAAACCCTTATTCAAAGACACCCTTACGGCTGCTTGCTACAGCGTGCGCCAATACGATGGCATATCGTACCGGAATCGCCGCTTACTGCGACGCGAGGTCCCTGCGACCTACCGTGGCGTGACCCACGAGTTCTTAGATCTACTGGCAGACACCGACACGCCATTAGACACCGTCTGGTTCAAGGACCATGGCAGCGGATTTAATCGCACCGACAAGCATCAGCGTGATATTGACCTGCTGCAACAAGGCTTGCAGGCAGAGCCTGACAACGCCCGCTATTGGTTTTATTTGGCGCAATCGTACCGTTTTTCCCATCAATACACGGCGGCTGCGAAAGCCTATGGCAAGCGCGCGCAAATGGGCGGCTACCCTGAGGAGGCGTGGTACGCACGCTTACAAGAAGCACGCTGCTTTCGTGAACTGAAGGACGACAGCAGTTTTATTAGGCAGGCGATGGCGGCCTACAACGTACGCCCGCAACGTGCCGAACCGCTCTACGACCTCGCGAAGTACTACCGCGAAAAAGGCGCTCACCACGCGAGTCTCCTCTATGCCAGCGCGGGCCCTGCGATTCCTTACC
>CAIYVA010000221.1 GCA_903929455.1 uncultured Pseudomonadota bacterium
AGCTCGAGTTCCTCGGTGAGAAAAGGGTTCGCCTGCACCGCCGATTTTACCTCTGGGGCAATACCTGTTTTGAAGTCACTGGCAATGGTTCCGGCGACAAACAACCAACCGCCCGCGCGTATCGCCGGACTGTACGGCATCAGTGGCTTTGGAACACCCGCCTCGAGACCGGGCCAGATCGCTTGGTATGTTCCATCCTGCGCCACGGATACCACCCTGAAATGCACCCTGAGAGGTGACCAAGAATATCCCAATCGATGCCGACTCGGCGAGCTTCGCCGTACGCACTGAATGAATGGCCCGTTGGCCCATGACGAAAACCTAACGTGATGGCAACCGAACAGCGGATGGCTCAATAGCCTCCTCGAGCGACTGACTCACGCCCGCATAGCAGGCGTCACGGCCACATGCGAGCGGGTACCATACATTCCTGACCCAGGCCTCCACCGATCGGAGCTCGCGATGCGAGACCTTCAGTCACGCATCAAAATTATGCCGCATACCGTTGAGCAGAAAACGTTTTCCGTACTGGGCCAGGCCCGTAAAAAGGAATATCGCGTTGACTTAGCTGGCACACAGATGTGTCCGTAATTATACTGCACTCGTCCAATTGATTCGGCGACCCCGCCGACAACCATCGTGAGGTCTTTGGTTATGCGACACTGGTTATCGACTGCAACTCGTCTGTTAAGCGGGCTTATGGGATGCCTCGCGCTCGCTGTGGGTACGTCAGCCATAGCCGGGGAGCCTCCCGCGAAGAGCCATCAAATGTCATTTGTATTCAAGGAACATTCGCGACACCACGTACCAGACGGGCCGGTGTCGCTCGGGCAGATGTTGTTTAGTGAAGGCGACGTCGTCGCGCCGAATGGAAGCGTCGCCGGAACCTACAACACGCGAAAGATTGTCATCGAGTTAACGAAGACCAAACTGGTCATCGACAAGGTGGTGTACATGACGCTGCCCAACGGGACTTTGGCGTACATGGGGATCACCTCGACGGCGCCCGACTACGACGGCCCCCCGGTGACCACCCGACCAGTCGTTGGTGGCACGGGCGACTTCGCAGGTGCGCATGGCGTTGTAAAGACATCAGCCGATCCGAAGGGTATCCGTGTCGACATTACGTTGAACTGAAGAGTTCGGCCTATCGGATTTAGACTCGTTGTGATGCGAGTAACCTCGCGCTCTTGCCATCGATCAAAAAAAAGCGGTCGATGCATAGAGCGCGGGAAACTGCGTCACACGACAGAAATCAAAAACCTGTTTCGAACAGTCTAGTATCGTACAAACAGGGATATCGATCCCAAGCCCCTCTACCCTTGACGTCTGTCGATTTGTTGGACATCGGCTTGGATTATCAGACATGTCTGGGATTCCTAAAACTTGGCACCTCCCGCCATCTGCACGACCACTTGGGTGGCGTGGATATTGTTCTGCTCCTACACGCGCATGACGCTCCTGCGAAGTCGCTCGTTCCACTCAACGCCTCAACGGTCCGGCTGTGCTTCAAAGAAGAAGCACTTAGGCAAGATGGCCGGAGCCACATAGTCCACGTCTTGGGCAGACACGCCACAAGCAAAGAAGCTCTCGCGCCACTGGCGGGCGACCGCCACGATCTGGTCAATTTCCCTGCGAGCATCTTCGGCTGACAACCCGAAGCGACCTGACTGCGATAGTAAATTGTAGACACTGGCTGTGCGGCCGTAGTTGCCCACGGTCAGTGCCGAATCTCGTCGCTCAAGACTCACCACCGGTGCGGGCACCAGGTCGTAGGCGGGCGATAGGCGCCATCCCTTTGGGCGACGCAGCAACGCGTGGTTGCGCGGGTGATCATCGTTGTTAGTCACTGCGGCGTTGAAGACCATGCGCCGAAACAGTTCAGCGCAATCGGCTTCGGGCTTGTCGGACCAGCGACGCAGGTTGTCAGCCAGCAGCGGATAGGACCAGCGGTCACGGTTCATATAGCTGTCGTCGCAGTCGAGCACCGTGAGTCCACTGACCAGTCCAAAGCGCAGATAGCCCTTGTCCGTGTGTTCACGATCGAAGCGCTGCAGCATCAACACATCGCTGTCGCCGACCGCCTGCAGGCGTGTCTGCGTGACGTTCAGGCCGCAGCGGCGTGCGAGGTCGAGAGTGGCGTACTCAATGCGCTGCAAGTTGCAGCGATCATCTTTGGCGGGAAACTTACCGAGCCACAGACACTGCGCGTCCTCGATGGTGGCTTTGGGTCGGGCACCACCCATGCTGGTGCCGGGATCGAGCCGTTCCAGCAGGTGCATCGGCACCGGCCTGCCTTCCTCGATAGCCTGCGCAGCAGCAACCAGTTCGGCGAGCTGATGGGTGCGGTTGTACTGACGCTTGGGGGCAGGTGGTTCGGCCTTGAGGCCGAAGCTCAGATAGCCGGCGCCATCCTGCGGGCCATGCAGCAGATAGTCGATTTCATGTAGATCACCCGCAGCACGCTCGAGCTTGTGCTCGATGACCCGCCGTCCCCAAGCGTCTGGGCTCGCATCGCGCAGCGCACCGGGAATACCCTTGAGTTGGGTGAACTCATAGACGGTTTTATCCAGTGGCAGTCGATACGGGTCGAGTGCTACCGCTTCGGCACGCTGTAGATAACGATCGCCATAGCGAAAGCGCCCGATCTGCGTGCCGTCAGGCAAAGTCTGTACTTTCAGCAGCCCCGCCGGCACGGTGTCTAGGGTGCCGGGGAGCTGGACGTAGACATAGGCTTCGCGCTCAGAAGTCATAGTCGTTGCCGGTTTTCCGCGGCTTGCCCACGCGGGTGGGACGACGGGAGGCTTCGAGCGCCTTGCCGTGAACATCGGTGTCGGGGTCGGCCATGGCGTCCAGAGATTGTTCCAAACCGAGCGCCCACAGCACGGTGAAACAGACGCCGATGGCTGTGCCGGGCTTGCCAAGTTC
>CAIYVA010000222.1 GCA_903929455.1 uncultured Pseudomonadota bacterium
GGTTTTGTGCTTCAACAGCAAATTCCATGGGCAGTTCTTTAAAAACACTTTTGCAGAAGCCGCTGACAATCATATTGACTGCGTCTTCACTGGATAAACCGCGCTGCAAGCAGTAAAACAGTTGGTCTTCACCAATTTTTGAAGTCGTGGCCTCGTGTTCAACGGTGGCGCTTGGGTGCTTGACTTCGACGTAGGGAAACGTGTGCGCTCCACATTGGTCGCTCATCAGCAGGGAGTCGCACTGCGTGTAGTTACGTGCGCCCTCTGCAGACGGCAGGATCTTGACTAAACCCCGATAGGTGTTTTGCGCGTGGCCCGCAGAAATTCCTTTGGAGACGATGGTGCTTTTGGTGTTGCGTCCCACGTGAATCATTTTGGTGCCGGTATCGGCTTGCTGATAGTGGTTGGCGACGGCGACTGAGTAGAATTCGCCGACCGAGTTGTCGCCGAGCAAAACGCAACTAGGGTACTTCCAGGTGATGGCGGAGCCTGTCTCGACTTGAGTCCAAGAAATTCGCGAGTTACGGCCGCGGCATTCGCCACGCTTGGTCACGAAGTTATAAATCCCGCCCAAACCATTCTCATCGCCTGGGTACCAGTTCTGCACGGTCGAGTACTTGATGTTTGCGTCGTCAAGGGCGATCAATTCAACCACTGCCGCATGCAGTTGGTTTTCATCACGCATCGGGGCGGTGCAGCCTTCCAAATAGCTGACATGGCTGCCTTCGTCGGCAATGATCAAGGTGCGCTCAAACTGGCCGGTATTGGCGGCGTTTATGCGGAAGTAGGTGGATAGCTCCATCGGGCAACGTACCCCCTTGGGGATATACACGAAGGATCCATCGGTAAATACCGCTGAGTTTAATGCGGCATAGAAGTTATCGGCGGGTGGTACCACGGTACCCAGGTAGCGCTCTAGAAGTTCGGGGTGAGTCTGTACGGCCTCTGAGAAGGGGCAAAAAATCACCCCAGCTTTGCTTAAACGGTCTTTGAAGGTGGTAGCGACGGATACGCTATCAAAAACGGCATCGACGGCAACGCCAGCGAGTCGTGCGCGTTCGTGTAGTGGCACGCCTAATTTGTCATAGGTGGCGAGTAGTTTGGGGTCAACGTCAGCGAGGCTTTTTGGGCCATCACGATTGGTTTTGGGCGCTGAGTAATACGAGATGGATTGATAGTCGATCGCGGGATAGTGAGCATGTGCCCAGTGTGGCTCGCTCATGGACAGCCACTTGTGAAAAGCCTTCAAGCGCCATTGCAACAAGAATGCCGGTTCTTTTTTCTTGGCAGAAATCAGTCGAATCACATCTTCGTTCAGTCCTGGGGCGACCGTATCGGATTCAATGTCGGTAACAAAGCCATGTTGGTACTTCTGCTGAATCAGTGCGTTGATGTCTTGTGGGGTGGTGGCCATGACGGTTTAAATCCTGACGCGCAGGGACGGGCGTGCCCCTAGGCTGACTAATCGTTCGGGTGTTGGCTGGTTCGTGGGCGTTTGGCCGATGAGCTCCGCCAGACTAATGTCTTGTAAGGTGCCCCGGATCGCGCGGTGCACGCGTTGCCAGGCGTGGCCTACGCGGCAGCTAGGCTCTAGGTCGCATTGGCCCGGGTGTGTGGCGCACTCAGTGAGTCCCACAGGCCCCTCGACGGCATCAATGATGTCTGCCGCGCTGATGGCGGTGGCCGGACGGTTGAGTGTGTAGCCACCATGGGCGCCGCGGGTCGATCGGACCAAGCCGCCGCGCTGTAACTCTTTAAGTACTTTGCTCACGGTCGCCACACCGATGTGGGTGCGTTCGGCGAGTGCCACCGCGGTGCGGGGCGCGCCATTGGCATCGCCGTCGCTCAGCTGGGCGAGCAACACCGTTGCATAGTCGGTCAATTTGCTGATTCGGAGCATATCGGCGCCTTCCACTCTATTGAGTACCATTTTAGTCCTATTGGCGGCTCCCGCCAAGCGTCTGGCTTGGAAAATCCCTACGAGCGCCGCTGTCACATCGCCAAGAAGGACGTTTACGGGCTGCCAGCTTTTGTCTTGGCCCTTGGTGGGGACCGGCAAAGCGGTGGGTCGCCTAGCCTAGAGCGCTGCCGGTGGCCGGTGTATCGTTGGCTTTTAGCGACGATTCGGTCGGTCCCTACCGGTCGGTGTGCTTTTTACTGGTCTTGTGACCGCTAAGGCGGCACACTGCGCGGCTGTATCCTTGGTGCTTATGACAATGGTTTTAGCGGATGCTTCCCTGGCTTCGGTGTCTGCCGCCGCGCGCTTGTCGGAGGTTCACTATCAGGTGCGCGGGCATGCCGTATTCAAGGGGCTCGATTTGTCCATCGAGCGTGGAAAAATCACCGCGATCATGGGGCCATCCGGTACCGGCAAAACCACGTTGCTGAGATTAATCACCGGTCAGCTACAGCCAGATAGCGGCGTCGTGTCGGTGGATGGTGAGGACCTGGCAGGACTTAAGACGGATCAGTTGTATGCGCTGAGGCAGCGCATGGGCATGTTGTTTCAAAACGGTGCTTTGCTCACTGATCTGGATGTGTACGAGAACGTCGCGTTTCCGCTGCGTGAACACGCCGACCTTCCTGAGTCCTTGGTATCGCGCATTGTGTTAATGAAATTGCAGTCAGTCGGCTTGCGTGGCGCCGCTCGTTTGATGCCGAGTGAGCTGTCAGGGGGTATGGCGCGCCGCGTGGCTTTGGCGCGTGCGATTGTGATGGATCCCAAAATACTGATTTACGATGAGCCCTTTGCTGGGCTTGATCCGATCGCCATGGGTGTTGTGTTGCGTCTCATTCGCAATATGAATCAAGCCTTGGGACTGACCAGCATTGTGGTGTCGCACGATGTGCATGAAGTCACGGCACTCGCCGATACGGTTTATTTGTTGTCGGAAGGTCGCGTGGTGGCATCGGGTTCACCGGCCGGTCTGCATGAGTCGAAAGAGCCTATGGTGCGGCAGTTTTTAACAGGAGGTGAGGAGGGCCCAGTGCCTTTCCATTACCCTGCACCTGATTATGCTGAGCAGATGCTCGCGCAAGAGGTGTCGCAGTGAATTGGTTAGCGGACTGGTTTGCTATGTTGGCTGAGCAGGTTCGGCAATGGGGACGGTTTTCTATTTTCACGGCGCGGTTGTTCGCAGTCACGCCGAGAGCTTTATTGCGGTTTCGGTTAATCATTGAGCAACTCAACAATACCGGTGCGCGCTCTTTGGTGATCATCATGCTGTCTGGCCTTTTCGTCGGCATGGTGTTGGGCTTGCAAGGCTATGACCTGTTGCGACGCTTCGGGTCGACAGAAGCGTTGGGTACGGCAGCGGCCTTGGGTCTGCTAAAAGAATTGGGTCCGGTGGTAACTGCTTTGTTATTTGCTGGTCGCGCAGGCACGTCGCTCACGTCAGAAATTGGCCTCATGAGTGCAACTGATCAGCTGGCGGCGATGGAGATGATGGCCGTAGATCCTATCCGTCGCGTCTGTGCGCCTCGGTTTATTGGCGGTGTATTGGCGATGCCGTTACTAACCGCTATTTTTGGTGTGTTGGGTATCTTGGGTGCCTATCTGGTCGGTGTGGTGATCATGGGTGTCGATGGCGGCCAGTTTTGGTCGCAGATGCGCTCGTCGGTTGGGCTAAAAGATGTGGTCGAAGGTGTTGTAAAGAGTGTGGCGTTCGGATTTGCATGCAGCAGTATCGCTGTGTTTGAAGGTTACTTTGCAGTGGCCACAGCGGAAGGGGTAGGTCGAGCGACTACACGCACGGTGGTGGTGTCGTCGGTAGCCGTACTGGCGTTAGATTACATGCTGACTGCAGCCTTGCTGTGATGTTTAGGA
>CAIYVA010000223.1 GCA_903929455.1 uncultured Pseudomonadota bacterium
CCATCTGCTCTTCCGTAAACCTTGACTTCTTCATAGTCCCTCGCTTGCCAAGGGAACCATTCTCTCAAGCTTCAGCTGGTCCGGGAAACAGCCGGCAGGTCACTGCTTGTTGCACGATACGGTAGCGTCTTCATATTTATGCCCTGCTGTTTTCGCGAAGATCAGGCGGGACTAGTTATTCCAGACTTAGACTGACTTTTTTAGATTTTTGAGTTTGAAATGCATGATCGATCGATATGCCTGGTGTTGGCAGCAGCGCAATGATTGCCTTGAATAGACGCACAACACTTTTTCTAAGTAGAATTTTCGCGCCGAGTTTTGTCAGCAATGATGGGTTTTTGACAAACAAAATAAAGTCGCTACACGTCACTAACTCATACCGGTATTTATTAGCGATCATTGCCATTGCAGTGTTGCTGTAGAAAAACACATGCTGGCCTGACTCTGGCGCTAGGTACCACCAATCTTTGTTTTGGTCGCTGTAAATACAAGTAGACAATAAAAGAGCACGTGGATTGTAGGAGAACAAATTGTCTAAATCAGCGGTGGGGTTCGGGTAGTGCTCCAATACTTCAAAGCCTAGCACCAAATCAGGTGACGAAAAGTTGTGCTCTGTGAAACCCTGTGCGTAAGTGGGTGTTGCGTACTTATCCTGTAGATAGCAATTAATTTGGTAATCTCTAAGCAGCCGACATAACAGGCCATCTCCGCCACCGATATCAATAACGTTCTTGGCCTTTAATAGTTTTGATATGCCATAGGTCGCGGCGAGGTTACGCAGATTGCGTTGGGCGGCGCCCGTGTCTGCATTAGATAGGTTGCTTTCTCGATACGCTTCGTCTAGCCAATAGGGTCTCTCAGTTAGCAAGGAAAGGCAACCCGAGCATCTGAAATAAGTAACGGCGTATTTGCCAAGTACTGTCTTGGAAAAGAGAGCGGTGATAGATCCGCCGCATAATCGGCATGTATTTTTGTGCTCTAGTTGGTCGGCCCCGTCTAAGACGTTAGCGGTATGCGTTACGGTCGTCGCCGTCATTTTTCTTCACCATGGCAAAGAATACGTTTTGGTGTTCGTAAAGCTCTTCATGGCTTCCTGCACGCCTTCCTTAATGCCTGTACCACTGTCCTTAATGCCACCAAAAGGGGTGACCTCCAGTCGGTAGCCTGGTACTTCGCGCACATTCACAGTGCCGACATGCAGTTCGGTCACGAAGCGGGTGATGTAGTCGAGGCGATTGGTGCAGACTGCTGAGGATAAGCCGTAGACGGTTGAGTTAACCAGCTCGATAGCCTCATCGATTGAGGAAAACCGAATCACGGGCGAGACCGGGCCGAAAGTCTCTGTTTTGACCACGGGCATGTCGGCAGTGACGTGATCTAGTACGGTAGGTGAGTAGACGGCACCCTGGCGGATGTGGCCGTACAGCAGTTTGGCTCCGCGTGCGATGGCGTCGTTGACCTTGGCTTCAAATTCTAGCGCCGCGGCTTCATCGATCACGGTGCCAACGTCAGTCGAGGGATCCATCGGATCGCCATAACGGATTGTGCGAGTCTTTTCGACAAGTAATTCGACAAAACGATCTGCGACCGCCTTATGTACCAAAATGCGCTTCACCGCAGTGCAACGTTGGCCTGAATTTTTGTAGGAACCAGCAACGGCCAGACTAGCCGCTTCCTCGATGTCTGCATCCTCCATCACAATGATCGGATCATTACCACCGAGTTCTAATACTTGCCGCTTGTAGACAGCTTTGGCTGCGATGTACTTGCCGATGGGCACGCCACCGGTGAAGGTCACCACATCCACGTCTGGGTGTGTCAGTAGTTCGTCTGCGATCTCACGCGGGTCGCCCGTGATGACTTGGAACATTTCTGGGGGCAGGCCTGCTTCGACCAGTAGATCGGCCAACAGGATTGCAGTTAATGGTGTCTTCTCTGATGGCTTTAACACCATGCGATTATTAGTCGCAATAGACGGGGCTACTTTATGAGCGACCTGATTTAACGGGTGATTGAATGGTGTGATTGCGGCGATCACGCCAAGTAAGGGCTCACGCAGCGTATAGACGCGCCGTTTCTTGCCGTGTGGGGTGAGGTCGCAGGAGAATATTTGACCGTCATCGACTAGAGCGGCATTGGCGGCGAAGGTAAAAACGTCACAAGCCCGACCCACTTCATAGATTGAATCTTTCTTAGATAAACCACTTTCGGCTGTGATGAGGTCAGAAATAATCGCAGTCCGTTCACGCAGCAGTGTGGCAGCACGCAGACAGATCTGGGAGCGTTCGTAGCGCGTGAGCGTGGGCTTATACGCCCGTGCGACGGCGATGGCGGCGCGCACGTCCTCGACAGTAGCCATAGGTACGGTCCCAGCTATGCTGTCATCATAAGGATTCATGACTGAGTCGACGCGCTCAGTTTTTTTCCGCTCTCGGCCGATTCTAAGTGTGTCGTAGTGCATGGTATTTATCTGGCGAGGTTAAGAACCCAATCGAATGCATCAAAATTACGCCAGCGGCGCTGCGGATCGAGATTGGGCATGGGGCGATTCATGATTAGAGGGACGCGTTGCTCCGAGACGCCACCGTGTGAGCGCAGTGGCGCGTCAAGCGCGGACAGGTCATGCCGGACGCGCGCAGTGCCGATCACCACCGAGCGCTCCGACACGATCACAAGGTCACCAATGCGATCGGGTGGCAGTTCAAAGCGTAGCGCAGCCTCGGCTTTGGTGAGCACCGCTTCAATACCCTGCAGTGCTGCGATGCGCGCTATAACCGCTGGTAGGTCGACGCTGGATGATAAGTGAACGGTTGCATAAGAGCCGAGTGCGCCATGGTGTACCACATACGGATCTGTGATTGGCAAGATGACGCGGCTTTGATCACTGCCTAGCCAGCCGTCGAGTACGTCCTGAAGATAGATTACATTAGGGGACGCATCCATGAGGGTCTTGGCGTTCATGCCATGATCGGCGGTCAGCGCAATGATGCATCCTAGGGCATCAAGCTCAGACAAATAGCCATCCATCATCTGGTAGAAATCATTGGCGCTTGGGGTGCCCGGCGCATGCTTGTGCTGGATATAGTCAGTCGTTGACAGATACATCACATCCGGTCGGCGCGTTTGCATGATTCGGACGCCCGCCGCAAAGACGAACTCTGACAAGTCGGCACTGTAGACCGATGGCAGTGGCTTACCAACGAGCTCCATGACGCTCTCTATGCCGTGCTCAGCGAGTGTAGTGGTATCGGCTTTTTCGGATGAAAAACAGATGCCACGCATTCCTTTGCCGAGCAATTTGCGCAGCTTGTCCTTGGCAGTAATTACCGCCACGCTGGCTCCGGCTTCTGCGAGTGCAGCTAGGATCGTAGGTGCGCGCAGCCACTTAGGGTCGTTCATCATGACCTCAGTGCCTGTCTCTGGGTCCCAGAGGTAGTTGCCGCAGATGCCATGTACGGAAGGCGGCGCGCCTGTCACGATCGAAAGGTTATTGGGATTGGTGAATGTTGGTACGACGCAATCTGCGATGACTGCCGCCCCTTCGGTAAGCACACGCTTGAGGAAGGGCATGGCGCCGCTAGCCACTGCTTGCGCCAGATAGTCCGGCTCGCACCCGTCGACGCAGACCACGACGACCGGTTGGGCAGGCATCCGATAACGACGGCCGTTGACTTCGACTTCACGCATGAGGGCACCGAGGCGGTAAAGGTAATGGGTTCAATGGGCGATTAGAGCGTATATGCCGCAAAATGTCGACAGTTGACATTCGCTCAAACGAACTACCGACCTATAGAGTTTTAAATCGAGCCTGGCGGGACATAGCGGGCTTAGGCTGGGGTTTGGTGCGTTTGAGGAGCGAAGAGCTAAGGACTGCTGCAAAACAACGATTTACACCAAAACGACATGCGAGAGCGCCTTAGCGGTTGTATTCAACCAAAGGAGGGTAGTCGGCGCGACTTTGATCCTAGGGTCGTGGGCATCACGGCTGGCTCAGTCAGTGCGGTACGGTTAAAGCCACAGCCAAGCCGACGTCTCCCTAGGATGATAAGCCCTTGCCCGCGGTACCAGTGATCAGCGCCATCTAAACTGGGTCGACGTCCCCCCTGTTTGAGTCCTGAGGGCATCTAGAGTCTGACGGTTAATATATCTGCTCTTTTGGTCATTTGTCTCGCGTACTCGGCAGGGGTCATACCGCCAAGTGCTTTCTTCGGTCTTTCC
>CAIYVA010000224.1 GCA_903929455.1 uncultured Pseudomonadota bacterium
CGTTCCGTCGCCGCACTCACTTCATTCGTTATATACAGTCGCTGCATGACCTGCTCGGTGGGATACAGTGTTGGGTCCTGTCGGATGGTAGGGTCCACCCAGGGATCCGCTGACGCGTTATCGTTTCCATAGTGGGTGTCATTGGTGATGGCAGCGATCACGTGGGGATCGAGTAGATAGTTTAAGAAGGCATGTGCTTCAGCACTGTGAGGGGCGTCGGCTGGGATGAGCAGGCCACTGTAAGTGGCATTGGCACCTTCTTTCGGGATTGAAAAAGCTAAGTCCAAGTGCACACCGGCCGTCTTAGCGCGGTCTATCGCCACTGCGTAGTCACTCGACCAACTCATCGCGATACACGCTTCTTGGTTTGCTAGGGCACTCGTGTACTCCACCGAGTCAAAAGTCCTAATGTAAGGGCGTACCGTCATCAGGAGATGAGCGGCCGCTTGGTAGTCCTCTGCCCGGTCCGTGTTCGGATCAAGATGTAGATAATTAAGTGCCAACTGAAACACATCTTCGGCCGAATCCAGAAAAATCACGCCACAGTCGGCGAATCGTTTTAGATTCTCCGGCTTAAAAATAAGATCAAGACTATCTACCGGTGCGTTCGACATGCGTGCATTGATCATGCCGACGTTATAGGCGAAGCCATTAATGGCATGCAGATAAGGGACTGCGTACTGATTGCCGGGATCCGCGGTGTTAAAGATCGCCAAGGCTTTGGAATTAAGGTGTCGCCAGTTGGGGAGGCGCCGGCGATCCAACTTCTGATACGCGCCCGCCTTGATTTGTCGGCTGAAGTAATTGGTTGCGGTACTCACTACGTCATAACCCGAGCCGCCAGCGAACATTTTGGCCTCGAGGGTAGAGTCTGCATCGAAGGTGTCGTAGTCGACCTTGATGCCGGTCGTCTTCTCAAAGTCCTCGACCGTATGGTGCCCAATATAATCGGCCCAGTTGTAAACGCTAACACTCCGTTCTGGCGCTGCCGTAGGCTGAGTGCTTCGGCCACACCCACTGAGGCCTAAACCAACGACTAGAACGATCAAGCTGGTGAGGACAGCGTGAAGACCGTGGGTGTGGGCTTTGTGCGCAGTCATAGAGCGGTTTTCACACGAATCCACAGGCGTGTTCGTAGGCGTTCGGATTTCACGTTGATCTCGCCAGGTACAAAAGCATGTGTTAACGCACTGGCGGGTGGATATAAAACGGCGTCGCTTAGAATATCTGGATTGAGGAATGCTCGCGAGGCGGGGTTCTCGTTCGGATAGCGCGTGTCATTGGTTACTTTTGCGATGACCTCGGGGCGCAGTAGATAATTTAAAAACTCATGCGCCTCGACGGGGTGTGGCGCATCGATCGGAATCAAGAAGCCGTTAATTGTATTGCTAGTGCCCTCTTTGGGGATGGTGAAGGCAAAGTTCACTTCAATCCCCGCATCGTGTGCCCGCTTTTTGGCAATACCAAAGTCGCTAGACCATCCCATGGAGAGGCACAGTTCTTGATTGGCTAACCCATTCATGAACTCGACCGAGTCGAAGTTACGAATGTAGGGGCGCACTTTCATCAACAGCTGTTCTGCCGCTTTAAAATCCTCCGGTCGGTCACTATTGGGATTGAGATGCAGGTAGACCAGCGCCAGTTGCACCACATTGTCGGGTGAATCAAGGAAAGTCACCCCGCAGTCGGCAAACTTGGAGAGGACTGCGGGATCGAAGATCATCGCAAGACTGTCCAGGGGCGCATCCGGCATGCGCGCTTTAATCATATCGACGTTATAAGCAAAGCCATTGTATGAATGGAGATACGGCACAGCATGGCGGTTACCCGGGTCGTAGGCGGCCAGCGCTTCTAAAGCCGCAGGATCGAGGTTTTTCCAGTGGCTGAGGCGGGTGCGATCGATGGGCTGGTAGGCGCCTGCTTTAATTTGCCGGCTGAAGAAATTTTCGGAGGTGCTTACTAAATCATAGCCCGAGGCACCGGTGAGCATTTTGGCCTCGAGGGTAGAGTCGGCATCAAAAGTGTCGTAGTCGACTTTGATGCCAGTTTCTTTCTCAAAGTCAGCAATTGTGGTTTTGCCGATGTACTCGGCCCAGTTGTAGATGCTGAGGTGGCGCTCGGCCGGATCTGCCGCCCTGTGACAGCCGGCAACGCTGAAGGCTGTGATAGCCAGAGCGAGCCAACTGCTCAGGTGCGTGACCGTCACGCGGGGAGTTCGTGCGCGGTTTCGGTCAGCAAGGCGGTGACGTATTCCATGAAGGAGCGCCATACCTCGAGGTGGAAGGTATCCGTTCCGGTACGCCACAACGTAATCTCTGATTTCTCAAATAGCGTGCGGGTACACATACCCACAGGGAAGCGACTGAGATCAAGATCTAAGGGGCATCCGCTCTCTAATAGCCAGACCGCATGGGGTCCTTTAACAATGAGAGCATTCTGACGATGACTGACATCCACCAGTGAGTGTGGGTGAGCCGCAAGATCACGGACGAAACCTTGAATAATCGCAAGCCGCTCGGATTCTGGCGCGATCAGCAAGTATTCATCCGGACCGAGCCATAAAGCGGATCGGGTGCCAACGGTTGCGGCACGACACGCCTCAGTGGGCAAAGGCACGCCAAAGGCTGTTGAGGCTGCAGCGATGGCGGCTGCATTGCCCCTAAAGCTTAGGCGAGCTGTGGAGGCTGGTGTTTCAAGCCAGCTCATGTCGACGGCCACGGGCGCTGTCGTTTTAACGGCATGATTACCCATTGATGCGCTCTCCCTTCGGGTCATAGAACACGGGCGAGGTCACCACGACGGCGATGTCTCGGCCTGGCATGGGCACATATAAAGTTTGACCGACGAGCGCGCGTCCGCCGGCCACCACACCCAGCGCGATGGATCGCTTGAGCGCGGCACTGTAATAGGATGAGGTGATGTGCCCAATCATGGTCATCGGCACCGTCTGCCCTGCGGTGGCCACCACCTGCGCGCCTTCTTCCAGCACGGTTTGTGGATCCACTGTGAGTAAGCCGACTAGCTGCTTACGATCGAGTCGTTTCATCGCTGGCCGCTCGAGCGCGCGCTTACCAATAAAATCAGGCTTCGTCTTGCCGATCGCCCACGCGACCGCTGCATCATCAGGGGTCATGGTGCCATCGGTGTCTTGACCGACAATAATGTAGCCTTTCTCTGCGCGCAGTACGTGCATGGCTTCAGTGCCATAAGGCGCGATGCCAAAGGGCTTGCCGGCGTTATAAATAGCCTCCCACACGGCGGTTCCATGACGGGCGGGCACATTCACTTCAAAGCCCAGTTCACCACTAAAGCTCACGCGGAATAACATCATAGGAGCACCTGCGATGGTGCCGTTGGCCACACTCATATGCGGCATAGCCTCCGCAGAGATATCTAGGTCACTCACCAATGTTTGCAATACCTCACGTGAGCGCGGCCCTTGCACGGCGACGACGCTCCACTGTTCGGTGGTCGAGGTGATCCAGACAGACAGCTCAGTCCATTCCGTCTGGAGATAATCTTCCATCATGGCAAACACACGGGCAGCACCGCCGGTGGTGGTGGTCACGTGGAAGCGATCTTCAGCTAAACGAGCGATGACGCCGTCGTCATACACAAAGCCGTCATCGCGCAGCAGGATGCCGTAGCGAGAACGGCCGACGCCGAGCGTGGACCAGTTATTGATATAGAAGCGATTTAAGAAAGTGGCGGCATCTTTGCCGACCACCTCAATCTTGCCTAAGGTAGAAGCATCGAACATGCCGACGGCATGTCTGACCGCCCGGCACTCTCGATCCATCGCCGCTTTCATATCCTCGCCGGCCTGTGGGAAGTAGCGGGTACGTTTCCACATACCGACATCTTCAAACACACCGCCGCGCGCGACAGTCCAATCATGACTGGGTGTTTTACGTACCGGATCAAACAAATCACCACGCGCGTGACCCGCAAAGATGCCAAAGGTGGTGGGTGTGTAGGGCATGCGGAAAGTCGTTAGGCCGACTTCGGGGATGCGTCGATTGGATTGTTCTGCGATGAAGGCTAGGGCATTGAGATTAGACGTCTTACCCTGATCCGTCGCCATACCGGTCGTTGTGTAGCGTTTGATGTGCTCGACCGATTCAAAGCCTTCACGCTGCGCAAGCGCTAGATCGCGTGTGGTGACATCGTTTTGAAAATCAACGAAGGCCTTGGCAGGGGGTAGCACAGTCGGCTGTGACAAAACACCGGGCACACCGGCCATGGTGCCATCGAGTGCCACACCGGTATGCATAATGGCGGATGCGGTGAAACCAGCGGCTGCGGCGGCATTGGCCCCGGCGGTTGCGCCATCACGCAGGAGGGCGGTCAAGCCTTGCACGCCATTCGCAGCACCGGCTGAGTGGCTGTGTTCTGCGGGCTTGCCTGGGATAAATGCGCCCAGTGAGTCATCGAATACCAGTTTGCCACGCGACTGTGAATGCAAGTGAACCGATGGCGTGTAGCCGCCTGACATCAGCACCACATCGCAGTCGTATGAACGACCACGGCTGATTTGGCCACTGGCATCGACACTGGCGATTTTAACGCCTGAGACCCGCAGAGTACCTTGGGTACCCAGTACGGTAGATTGCTGCTCGACCCGAAGACCGGCTGCGCGTGCTGCTTTTTCGGCAGGACCTGCGACATAGCCTGGGGGCCTAACGTCTGCGATCAACTCAATATGCGCGCCGCCTGCCATCAGATCGAGTGCTGCTTCGTAACCCGCATCACAGCCAGTGACGAGTACTGCACGCCGTCCGACGAGGACGCCATAGCGATTGGCATAGGTGCGCGCCGCGGAGGCGAGCAGGACACCGGGTCGATCATTGCCTGGGAACACCAGTGGACGCTCGATAGCGCCTGCTGCAATCACCACTTCACGTGCGCGTACTTGCCAGAGACGCTCTCTTGGCATGCCGCTGGGCAACTCCGCTAAGTGATCCGTGATGCGTTCGGAGAGGCCAATGAGGTTGTGCGGGAAATAACCGAAAGCAGTGGTGCGAGACAGTAGGCGCACACGTGGGTTCTTGGCCAGTGCGGCTAAGGTGTCTGCCATCCAAGCACTCGCTGCCTGACCATTGACGGTGGCATTGCGATCATCCAGTAACGACCCGCCAAATGCGGGTTGTTCATCACAGAGGATGACGCGCGCGCCGCTCGCGGCTGCAGTCTTCGCTGCGGCAAGGCCGGCGGGGCCTGAGCCCACCACCAGCACATCACAATGAGCAAAGCGCTGGGCATAGTGATCGGGATCAGGCAGTGACGGTGCGATACCTAAACCGGCCGCCGCTCGAATATTGGGTTCATAGAGCGCATGCCACGCAGCGCGCGGCCACATGAAAGTCTTGTTATAAAAACCAGCTGGCAGTAACGGCGATAACCAACCTGCCACGGCCCCCGCATCAAATTGCAGGCTCGGCCAGCGATTTTGGCTTTCAGCCACCAGACCGTCATACAGTTCAATTTGAGTGGCGCGAAGATTGGGCGTGCGACGCGCAGCATCGCGGATGACCGTGATGAGTGCGTTGGGCTCCTCAGAGCCTGCACCTACGATGCCGCGTGGACGGTGATATTTGAAGGAGCGACCCATCAAGTGCACGCCGTTGGCCAGTAAAGCGGAGGCTAAGGTGTCGCCAGCAAAGCCCACATAGGCTTTGCCATCAAACGTGAACTGCAGTGGATGCGCGCGATCAACGCGACCGCCTTTGGTGGTACGGAACGTGCTCACAGCGCACCACCTGAACCGATGGCCGGTGGCTGCTCGCCCGCGCGGTAGGTCACAACGAATTGATCCGTGGTGGTGTCTCTGATCGCATTAAAGAAACGCCCACAGCCACGTAGATGCCGCCACCGTTCGGCAAACAGACCGCGCGTGTTTTTGCGCAGATACAAGAACTGGGTCCACTCAGCGTCGGTTGCCTTCGATGGATCTGCGGGTCGCACCACTTGGGCTTGACCACCATGCGAGAACTCCAGTTCCGGTCGATCGCCGCAGTAAGGGCAGTGAATGATTAGCATCGCTGTGCTCTCAATGGGCCACGGCCGCAGCCGCTGCCTCGTCAATTAAATTGCCTTCTTCAAAACGCTCGAGCGTGAAGGGGGCATTGATGGGGTGGGGTTCATCATGTGCAATCGTGTGTGCAAACACGTGCGCTGAGCCTGGTGTCGCCTTAAAGCCGCCGGTACCCCAGCCACAGTTGACATACAAACCTTTGACCGGTGTTTTGGCAATGATCGGCGAACGATCAGGTGTCGTATCGACGATGCCGCCCCAGTTGCGCAGCATCTTTAAGCGTCGCACCATCGGGAATAGTTCGCAGATCGCCTCTAAGGTGTGGCTTGAGATATGCAGTGCGCCACGTTGCGTGTAAGAGTTATACGCGTCGGTGCCAGCGCCAATGACGAGTTCACCCTTGTCTGATTGACTCATATACGCGTGAATCGTGTTGGACATGACCACGCACGGCATCAATGGCTTCACAGGCTCCGACACCAGTGCTTGTAGCGGGTAACTTTCAAGTGGCAGTTGAATGCCAGCGTAGCCCATGACCACACTGGTATTGCCGGCGGCAGAGACACCTAGTTTCTTGGTGCGAATAAAGCCACGTGAGGTATCAATGCCTTCGATTGCACCTTGCGCATTGCGCTTAATACCAGTGACTTCGCAGTTTTCGATGATGTCGACGCCTAAGGCATTGGCGGCGCGCGCGTAACCCCACGCGACCGTGTCATGCCGTGCGACACCACCACGGCGCTGTAAGGCGGCACCCAACACGGGGTAACGGATGTTTTTTTCAATATTCAGGATGGGGCAAAAGGCCTTGGCTTCTTCTGGACTCAGCCACTCGTTGTCCACGCCATTGCCGCGGTTGGCATGCACATGTCGTTTAATAACCTGAGTGTCGTGTACGGTATGGGCCAACATCATCACGCCGCGCGGCGAGAACATCACGTTGTAGTTCAACACCTGCGACAAGTCTTTCCACATCTTGAGCGAGTGATCGTACAGATGCGCACTCTCGTTAAACAGGTAATTAGAGCGGATGATGGTGGTGTTTCGGCCGGTGTTGCCACCGCCGATCCAGCCTTTTTCCACGACGGCGATGTTGGTCAGGCCATGTTCAGCCGCCAAGTAATAGGCGGCGCCGAGGCCATGGCCGCCACCACCGACGATGATCGCATCGTATTCAGCCTTAGGCTCAGCTCGACGCCATTGGGACTTCCATCCCTGATGACCGCCGAAGGCTTCCTTTAATAATGACCAAGCGGAAAATTTCTGCATCAGGCCCTCAAATCCTTGTTCTCAGGGTCATACGGAGACTCGATCAGTACGGTCGCCTTCTTACGCTCGCCTAAGATCAGAATCTCAAGTTCCGTTCCAGGCGTGATGTAGTCAGGCTTAATGTAACCAATTGCGAGGCTCTTCTTAACGGTGTGCCCATAATACCCTGCGGTCGCCCGCCCAACCATCTCGCCTTTGCTGTTAAAAAGCGGCTCGTTACCCAGTGGGTCGGCGTCAGTGACGCCGTGTACTTCTAAGGTAATAAAGCGATTAGGAACGCCGGCAGCCAGCTGCTTTTCAAGGGCTTCGCGGCCGATGAAGGGGCCTTTATTCATGCGCACAAAGCGGTCGAGGGAGGCCTCAAAGGGGGTGTAATCCCGAGTCATATCGCTGCCCCACATACGGTAGGACTTCTCTAAACGCAGTGACTCCATCGCACGCATGCCGACCATACCAATGCCATGCTCCTGGCCTGCGGCAAAGATGGCATCAAACAGGTGATGCGCGTACTCGATGGGGAAGTGCAATTCCCAGCCAAGAGCGCCTACGAAGTTTACGCGTAAGGCGTACACATCAGGGGCGAGACCGGCTTCAATCGTCTGGCTGGTGAGCCACGGGAAGGCGGTGTTATCGAGCGGGCTGTCTGTCAGTTTAGCCATCACCTCACGTGAGCGCGGCCCCGCCAATACAAAGCAACCGCGTGCGCTGGTGATGTTGCGCAACTGAACCGAGCCATCGGTCGGCAGATGTTTTTCGAGATAGTCGTTGTCGTATCGCTCAGCGGCCCCCGCGCTCACCACGTAGTAGTGCTGCTCGGCAAGCTTTGTGATGGTGAATTCTGAGCGAATACCACCGCGCTTAGTGAGGGCATGGCATAGCGCAATGCGACCAATCTTGGCAGGTACTTTATTGGCCACTAAGCCATCAAGCCATGCTTCAGCACCCGCGCCTTTCACCTCGAACTTGGTGAACGCGGTCAGATCAATCATGCCGACTTTTTCGCGCATCAGGCGCACTTCATTGCCTACATGCTCAAAGTAATTGCTGCGGCGGAAGCTCCAGATGTCTTTCGCTTCGACGCCTTTGGGTGCAAACCAGTTAGGTCGCTCCCAGCCATAACGCTGACCGAACACGGCACCCATGCGAGCGAGCTTGTCGTAAATCGGTGAAGTCTTAGCGGGGCGGGCATCGGCACGCTCTTCATCCGGGAAGTGGATAGTGAATACGTTGCGATAGGTTTCCTCGTTCTTTTGCACCACATAGCGTTTGCTGGTGTAGGGCCCAAAACGGCGCGGGTCGGTGGCTAACATGTCGATGCTAGGCTCACCTTCCACAATCCACTCCGCTAACTGCCAGCCGGATCCACCTGCAGCGGTGATGCCAAAGCTGTGACCTTCGTTGAGCCAGAGGTTCCTTACGCCCCACGCTGGACCCACGAGTGGTGTGCCATCGGGTGTATAGGAGATGGGACCATTGACGATGTCTTTGATGCCACAGTTTTCTAGCGCAGGCACTCGACGTTGTGCCGCCTCGATGTGTGGCAATAGACGCTCTAAAGCGCCGTCGAATAAATCTTTACCGAACCACTCTGGTACGCCATCTGCAAAGCGGGCGGGTGCGCCGGCTTCATAGGGGCCTAAAATCCAGCCCATGCGCTCTTCACGCAAGTAATACGACTGGTCGGATTCGCGTAAGACGGCCAGTTCTTTGCCGCCATTTTGTCGATACGCTTTCAGTTCAGGTGATTCGTCATAGACGATGTACTGATGTTCGACCGGAATGGCTGGCACGTTAATACCAAACATCTTGCCGGTCTGGCGTGCGTAGTTGCCAGTGGCGCACACCACGTGTTCACAAGTGATCTCGCCTTTGTTGGTGGTGAGTTTCCATTCGCCGCTCGGTGTGCGAGCAACGGCAGTCACTTCAGTGTGTTCGTAAATTTCAGCACCACCTGCGCGCGCACCCTTGCGAAACGCCATGGTGAGATCAGCCGGTGCGATATGACCATCGTCCGGGTGATACAGCGCGCCGACAATCTTTGGGGTATCGACGCCATTACCGAGCTCTGCTAACGGCCACAGCGCTTTGACTTCTGCTGGTGAAATCACTTGGAAGGGCACGCCGATCGTGTTCGCGGTGCCGCAGTACTTCTGATATTCGTCCATGCGAGCGCGCGAGGTGGCAAGTCGTAAGTTGCCTGTCACATGTAAGCTCACGTCTTGACCGGTCTCTGCCGGTAGGCGCTTGTATAAATCGACAGAGTATTTATGCAACTGGCCTACGGTGTAACTCATGTTGAAGAGCGGCAATAGGCCCGCTGCGTGCCAGGTGGATCCTGCGGTGAGTTCAGAGCGCTCTAGCAGCACCACATCGGACCAGCCTTTTTTGGCGAGGTGATACAGGGTGCTGACGCCCACGGCGCCTCCACCAATCACGACGACGCGAGCATGTGACTTCATTAGAGAAACTCCCGGTTTGCCCACGTGGACGCCCGGCGGTCGCCGGATTCTTGATGGTAGGCTGATCGCTCGGAAGTGTAGCGAGCGGTCACCACAACACAACTCCATTTGCGACAATATCTGACGCAAATGCGCCAGTCCGACGTATACTTAGAGTGCTCCCTGACAATGAGGCGATCTGGGTAACACCGTGACTGTTGAATCTACCTTAAAGCCTGCTCGTTTCGTCTTTTTGACGTTACCGAATTATTCGATGATTGCCGTCTCCAATGCGGTAGAACCCTTGCGGATGGCAAATACCTTATCGGGCCAGGCGGCTTACCATTGGACCATTGCTAGCCTGTCTGGCGAGGTTGTCCCCTCAAGCAACGGCTTGGTCCTCTCGCCTACCGTGGCACTGGATCAAGCGGGACGACCTGATGTGCTGTTTGTGTGTGGGGGCGTTGAAATTCGCGACGCCGTGTCGCCCGCCTTGCTGTCCACCTTGCGGCGCTGGTCGGAGCAGCGAGTCACTCTGGGGGCTTTGTGTACCGGTGGTTATGCCCTGGCTCGGGCGGGGTTATTGGATCGCTATCAGGCGACAATCCACTGGGAAAATCTGTCGGCATTACGGGAAGAATTCCCTAGGGTATTGATTTCAGACCAGTTATTTACGATTGACCGTAATCGCTACACCTGCTCAGGCGGGGTGGCTCCCTTAGATATGATGCTGCATCTGATCGAAAAGAAGCTCGGTGGCAGCATTGCCGAGCAGGTGTCCGAGCAGTTCATTGTTGAGCGGGTCAGGGGCGACAAAGATCGTCAATACGTGCCGCTTCGGGCGCAGGTGGGTATCTCTCACCAGAGCCTCATCAAGGTGGCCGAATTGATGGAGGCCAATGTCGAAAATCCCCTGTCTTTAGAACAGATTGCGAGCGAAACCGCGCTCTCTCGGCGGCAGATTGAGCGCCTGTTTAAACGCCATTTGGGGCAGGTGCCGAAGCGCTATTATCTGGAGCTTCGACTCAAGCGCGCCCGTGAACTGTTGCTACAAACGGCCATGCCCATCATGGACATCACCACAGCGTGCGGATTCCAGTCGCCGCCGCATTTTTCGAAGTGTTATCGCAAGCAGTTTGGCTATCCGCCGAGTGTTGAGCGGCGCGCCCGCCGCTAATCGGTTCCCGCCGAAGACGGCTCTCCACTTGTCAAAACACGACGACTGCTCGGTTTTGAGGAGGGCTTTGAGACAAGCGATCGCGCAATGCTTTTAACCAGTCCGTAAATCAATGTAACTCATACCCTTAGCGAAAAAAGTCACGCTAGGCGTCTGCGTGTGAGCTGTTGCAAAGCATTGTCTCTTGGCAGAATATCTGTCGCGTTGTGACACGGTTCGGTCGCGAACCCACCACCTCGGTGGGGCCGCAAACCGTACCATCGCGAACCAGTTACACCGCGCTCAAAGGGCGGCCCGTCAAAGTCTTGGGAGAATGGCATGGCAGACGATCAGAGCGATGAATTTGATCTTAATAGCCTGAACGATCAGGAACTGACCGAGCAGGTGCATGACGATCTGTACAACGGTATGCGCTCCGAAGTAGAGCAAGCCACTCATATCTTCTTAAAGCGCGGCTGGTCTGCTGAAAAAACGCTGACGGATGCGTTGGTTGAAGGCATGCGCATTGTGGGTATCGACTTTCGCGACGGCATCTTGTTTGTGCCTGAAGTGTTGCTCGCAGCAAATGCCATGAAAGCGGGCATGGAAATTCTGCGTCCGCTGTTGGCTGAGACCGGTGTCGAGCCTATCGGCAAGATTGTCATTGGTACCGTGAAGGGTGACATCCACGACATTGGCAAGAACCTAGTCGGCATGATGTTGGAAGGCGCAGGCTTTGAAGTGATCGACTTAGGTATTAACAACCCAGTTGAAAAATACCTCGCTGCACTGGCAGAGCATAAGCCTGAGATGCTGGGTATGTCAGCGCTACTGACCACCACCATGCCTTACATGAAAGTCGTGATCGATACGCTGAAAGAGCAGGGACTGCGCGATAACTTTATCGTGTTGGTCGGCGGTGCGCCCTTGAACGAAGAGTTTGGTAAAGCCATTGGTGCAGACGCCTATTGCCGAGATGCAGCAATCGCTGTTGAGACAGCGAAGACTAAGATCGCTGCTCGACGCGCAGCGCGATAACGGCATTTAATCCATGACACCCGCGGGCCGTACTTTGGTCATCGCTTGCGGGGCACTGGCGCGCGAAATCACGGCATTGAAGCGCGCCAGTGAATGGGCTGCCTTGGATGTCACGTGTTTGCCGCCTGAGCTACACAACACGCCGGATAAGATCCCATCGAGTGTGGCGGCCGCTATTCAAAGTGCGAAAGCACACTACGCACATATTTATGTGGCGTATGCAGACTGTGGCACCGGTGGCTTATTAGATCGGGTGCTGGAAGCGGAGGGAGTTGAGCGCTTGCCAGGTGCTCATTGCTATGAGTTTTACGCTACCACCCCCGTTTTTGAAGCGTTGGCTGAGGCTGAGCTCGGCACTTTTTATTTAACTGATTTTTTAGTGCGACATTTTGAGCGTCTAGTAGCAGGCTCCTTAGGGATCGACCGCCACCCCGAGTTAGTAGCTGAGTACTTTAGGCATTACACCCGCGTCTTGTATCTGGTGCAGGAGCCGAACGCAGCGTTGTCAGCACAGGCAAGCGCTATTGCCGCACGCCTAGGCCTTCGTTATGAAGAGCGACATACGGGTTATGGTGATCTAGAAAATCATCTACACGCGGTGTTACGAAAAGCCAAGGTAGGCGTGCGAGTTGAAGGGGCTGTGGCCTGATGGATAAGGTCGCGGCGAATAGAGCTGATCGGTTTTTTGCAGTCCACCACGGTGGATAGGGGTTTAAATGGCGCAGCTCATTGTAATTTCTTGGCGTGATATTCCGGCGCAGGTCATTGTGAAGCGTGCGCGTGAGACGTCGAAAGTGCAGCTGTCTCATCGCTTTCAAGAAGCGATCGATCGTGCCGCCATGCGCGCCGGTAAGGGCAGCAGTGATGCGTACCTGGCTGACTGGAAGCGAAGCCCACCACGGTCTTGTGGCGATGAACTCGAAGCAGAGGCGGCTGCTGAGGCGGCTATCTTGGAGAGCAAATACTCAGATCAGGATCTTGATCGTCTGATTCGTGCCAAAGGGATTGATATTAATTTGCCCCCTGCCGATGCGGTCGTGAGTGACGGAGAAGCTACTTAATATGTATAGCGTACGTTTATGGTCGATTCGCCGCGCGCGCGGCTGGAATCTTTTTTATAACGGGCTAGAAGGGCTCTTGGTTCGTGCGGCGCCCTTGCTGCGTGCCATCGGCTATAGCCGTCTTGAGCGTCCGTTTGCTTTCGTCGAGCGTCATGTGAAAGGGCTGCTATTTGACTGCAAAATGTGCGGTCAATGCGTGCTCAGTTCCACCGGCATGTCTTGCCCAATGAATTGTCCTAAAAATATTCGTAACGGCCCTTGCGGCGGTGTGCGTGCGAATGGGCACTGCGAAGTAAAACCTGAGATGCGCTGTGTGTGGGTTGAGGCATTCAAGGGGGCAACGCATATTAAAGGCGGCCTCGATAAGATTAAGGTTGTGCAAGCGCCGGTCGATCGCCGACTGGAAGGGCGCTCTTCTTGGCTGCGTGTGGTTCGTGAGAAAACGGATCCGGTGGTTGCGGAGGTCAAAAAATGAAATTCGCAGATGAACCGACCGCTGGCTTGCCACTGCCTGTTCTGCCTGGTCATTCGTCGGGTGGTCGCCTAGAGCGCGTGTTGCGCGCAGGTGGTTTTGCGGTGACCAGTGAGTTAGCCCCGCCTGATTCTGCCAATGCAGAAGATGTCTATCAACGCGCGCGTGTGTTCGACGGCTATGTCGATGCCATCAATGCGACGGATGGCTCAGGTGCTAACTGCCATATGTCCAGTGTCGCGGTGTGTGCGTTGCTGACTCGTGTCGGCTATGCACCGATCATGCAGATTTCTTGTCGTGATAAGAATCGCATTGCTATCCAGGGGGACATCCTCGGTGGTGCCGCCATGGGTGTGTGCAACATGCTCGCACTGTCGGGCGATGGCGTGCAGGCGGGCGATCATCCGCAGTCAAAGCCAGTCTTTGACTTGGATTCGTTGTCTCTATTAGAAATTGCGCGCGTAATGCGCGATGAAAGCCGTTTCCAGAGTGGTCGTAAGTTGACCTTGGCACCGAAAGTATTTTTAGGCGCGGCTGAAAATCCCACGGTGCCGCCGCTTGAACATCGCGCGTTCCGATTGGCCAAGAAAATAGCCGCTGGTGCGCAATTCATTCAGACCCAGTATGTCTATGATCTCGAGCGCATGGCGGTGTTCATGCGCGCAGTCGAGGATCTGGGTCTGCTGGACAAAGTCTTTATTTTGATGGGTGTTGGCCCGTTTAAAACGGCGAAAGGCGCCGAGTGGATGCGTAACAATGTGCCCGGCATGCATGTGCCTGATGCGTTGATTAAGCGTCTCGCGGGGGCCGCCGATCAAGCGCTTGAAGGTCGTAACATCTGCATTGAATTGATGCAGCAGGCGCGTGAGATGAAGGGCATCAGTGGCGTACACGTGATGGCCTATCGACAGGAAGAATCGGTTGCCGACATGGTGGACCGTTCAGGGGTATTACAAGGTCGGACGCCCTGGTATCCGACTCGCGATCAGACTTCAGAGAGGATTACACAATGACTGACACAATTTTAAGTTCCGGTAGCCGCGAAGTAGTCATCGGTTTTAACCGACCATTCGTGATCATCGGCGAGCGTATCAACCCAACCGGTCGTAAGATTCTGGCTGCCGAGATGGCGGCGGGCGACTTCAGTCGCGTGGAATCAGATGCGCGTGCGCAGATCGCCGCCGGTGCTCACATGCTCGATGTGAATGCGGGTATCCCACTGGCTGATGAGCCTGCGATTTTGGCGCGTGCCATTCAGCTGGTGCAGTCGATTACCGATATGCCCTTGTCGATCGATTCGTCTATCGTCGCGGCACTTGAGGCTGGCCTGAAGGTTTATAAAGGCAAGGCGCTGGTTAATTCAGTGACAGGCGAGGATGAGCAGTTAGAGCGCGTGATGCCGTTGGTTAAAAAATATGGTGCTGCTGTGGTCGCGATCTCGAATGACGAGACCGGGATTTCGGAAGACCCGAACGTGCGATTTGAGGTCGCTAAGAAAATTGTGCATCGCGCCATGGATTACGGCATCTCACCGGCGGACGTCGTGGTCGATCCGCTCGTGATGCCCATCGGTGCGATCAATTCCGCCGGCGTGCAGGTCATGGCCTTATTGCATCGTCTACGCACAGAGTTGAAAGTGAACACCACCTGCGGCGCATCCAACGTCAGCTTCGGTCTGCCTAATCGCAATGGTATTAATAGCGCGTTTCTGACCATGGCGATTGGCGCTGGCATGACTTCAGACAATTGCAAAAAGAAGTA
>CAIYVA010000225.1 GCA_903929455.1 uncultured Pseudomonadota bacterium
ATCTCTTCTGTCGTAAACCGTTGTTTTGGCATGATCCTTAACCCTCCGTTCCTCTATTTTAGGGAACATCAGGCTGGACCAGTTATCTCAAGGCAGGTCAACCTGACTCAGAGGCAAACCAAGCGGGTCATGCCCCCACCTGACAGTCAGGTCAGCTATCATCCCCTTTTACAGGGGTGCCCGTGTCTGGCCGAACGCGCCGTGATTGAGCAGTTGATATAGAGACCGTCACGCAATGAAACTACATCAGAAAATCATTCTCGTCACCGGCGGCAACTCAGGCATTGGTCGTGGGATTGCACTGCGGGCGGCGGCTGAAGGCGCACGGGTGGCGATCACCGGGCGCGATCCCGACAAGGGACAACGCGTGACAGCAGAGCTTGAGGCTTTAGGCACGCCGACGCTGTTCATCGCCGCTGATCTCGGTCATGAAGCAGAAGCAGCAGGGGTCATTACAGAAGTGATCAAGCACTTCGGTGGACTGGATATCGTCATAAATAATGCAGGCGCCGGCACCCGACGCGCACCGGTTGAGGCGGCCGATGGTCCAGCAGCGCGTTTGCACAAACTAATGCATGCCAACTTGCACGCCGCTTACCATGTCTCGGCCTTTGCCTTACCTGCGCTGAAAGCCCGCGGTGGTGGCAGCATCGTGAATATCTCCTCCACGGCTGCGATGCATGGCACGTGGGGTAATTACGGCATCACCAAAGCAGCCGTTGAAGCCCTCACCCGCTCTTTGGCTGTGCAAGGCGCGCCCTTTGGTATTCGAGCGAATGGCATATCGCCCGGTTGGATCGAAACGGACGTCACACAGGGTCACCCCACGGTCGATCGTGCCGCGTCTTTGTTCTCGCGCATGGGCACACCGGACGAAATTGCTCGAGCGGCACTGTTTCTCGCGTCTGATGAGGCCAGTTTTGTGACGGGGCAGACGCTGATTGTGGATGGGGGTATGACCATCACCGACTATCCCTCCCAGCCTTGGCTGGATGCGGTTGGGGCATGGAAACTGTTCCCAGACCTACCTTAGACTAGCCAGTCAGCAGCGGAGCGCCTCGTCATGACGTCCAACGATTCACAAGACTCACTCCTTTGGCAGCAACGGGTTGATTTAGCCGCCGCCTTTCGCATCGCCGCACACTGGGGCTGGCATGAGTCTGTGGGTAACCACTTCAGTGCCGCGGTCTCGGCTGACGGTCATCAGTTCTTACTGAATCCTCGATGGAAGCACTTTGCGCTGATCAAGGCGAGCGATCTTTTGTTGCTCAACAGTGAGGACCCCACCGTACTCGATGGTCCCGATGCCCCAGACCCCTCCGCGTGGTGTATCCACGGCCGCATCCATGCGAGTCAACCACAGGCGCGCGTGATTCTGCATCTACACACCCCCTATGTCACTGCACTCTGCGGTCTGGCGAATCCCGCTTTGCTGCCGATTGATCAGTGCACGGCGCGATTTTTTGACCGCTTAGCGATTGACCTAGGCTACTCCGGGATTGCGGATGATCGCGCCGAGGGCGATCGATTGGCACGCGCACTTGGCAAGCACCGCTGCATGCTGATGGGCAATCATGGCGCATTGGTCACGGGAGCGTCTGTCGCCGAAGCGTTTGAAGAGATGTACTACTTAGAACGCGCCTGCCAAACCCTGGTTCTGGCCTACTCGACCGGTCAACCCTTAAATATTTTACCCAACGACCTCGCTCTAAAAACAGCGAGTGACTGGGATGACTATCAAGGGATGGCTTTCGCACACTTTCGTGATCTAAAAAAACTGCTTGATCAATACAACCCAGGCTACGAACAGTAAGCGTTTGCAACCCGCACGGCCGTCCGCACCATGGGGTGCGCCCATTCACAGAAAATAACTCGTTGTCGTCAGTGGCGCGGCCCCACGTGGTGACAGGGGGCGAGCGAGATAACCCGCCAGCGGTGCACGGTTTAAGCTCGTGGCACGCTACAATGATGGCTAGCCTGACGGGCTAAGATACGCAAAAGGAGGGTACGTGGATTCACTAAATTGCGAGCGAGCGCGCTGCACGACATGCATTCCGCAGTCCTCCCACCAACCCATCCCCAGGGCGCACACAGGGGCTCAGGCGCTGTGTCTTTGATCAGGCAGACGCTCGCCCCTGCCCGCTGCCCTGTAGGACGCCCGTCTCCTGCTTTGAGGCGCCTATCCCGCTGGCTACTGTTGCTGGGGTTCGCTGTACTTACGCTGCCATCCGTCAGGGCAGCGACGCCTACAGAAACCAATCGATCCCATGCCCAACGCGCATCGGTCGCTAGCAGGCCGATAACCGGCAACCCAACGCACACGCAAAAAAAGACAGCGCAGGCAAAACACGCAGGCGCAGTCAAGCGCTCGCATGACAGTGGCCACGGATCAGTTAAAAACAGCAAGGGCGTTAAGGTAGTCCATGTGCGCGGCCGTACACCGCGTGCGACACCAGACGGTGAGCCACGCTTTGAGGCGGACGAATTCAGTCCTCGTTGGGGGTGTGCAGCCACTTCTGCATTGAGCGACGATGTCATGACAACCATTGGCATCAACAGCGACGAACTGCGTCGGGTCATTGTTCGTGAAGCACCTGAGGTTCTTAGAACCAGTGCACCGTGTGTGCCGTACGCTTTGCTGGTAAACCCACTGAATGAACCACTGGCACTGTCCATCGCGGTCACCGAACCCAATGCGATGCTCACAGGCATTTATACCTTCGCTGTCGATGAGCAATCGGACAGCTATCATTTTGAATTCGAAACGGCACCCATTCGCTCAAGCCCCGCCAAAGTCACCTCTTTCCCATTGCATGACATCAGCCTCAGTGATGAAC
>CAIYVA010000226.1 GCA_903929455.1 uncultured Pseudomonadota bacterium
CGATGTAGCCGTGACTGTGCCTAAGGGGTGGGTACTGGGCACGGCACTTGAGACAGATGCCGAGCAGGGCTCAACCACTCGCTTTAAGCGCACCACCCTCGAGACCTTAGTCGATAGTCCGCTGTACGCGGGCTTACATACCCGCCGCATTGATCTCGATCCAAGCGGCGTGGCGCCGGTTTACTTGGATTTATTTGCAGACCGGCCAGAGAATCTCGTCACCAAAGAGGAACAGTTGGATGTGCATCGCGCGCTGGTGCAGCAGGCGTATAAATTGTACGGAGCGCATCACTATTCGCACTATGTATTTTTGCTTAGTTTAAGTGATGCCGTGCGTGAGCACGGGCTTGAGCATCATCAGTCGAGTGAGGATGGCGTGAGCGCCTCTTATTTTACTGAGTGGGATAAAAATGCGGAGAGTCGCGACTTGCTGCCGCATGAGTTTACGCACTCATGGAATGGCAAGTTCCGTAGACCAGCGGATTTGTGGACGCCAAATTACTCGGTGCCCATGCAGAACAGTCTGCTGTGGGTGTACGAAGGCCAGACGCAGTACTGGGGCCAGGTATTGGCGGCGCGATCCGGGCTTTGGAGCGTTGAACAAGCGCGTGACTCGCTGGCGCTCACCGCGGCCTACTACGACAATCAGGTCGGTCGTCAGTGGCGCGCCTTAGCCGATACCACCAATGATGAGATCATCAACCCAAGGCGACCGCAGTCGTGGCCCACGTATCAGCGTTTTGAGGACTACTACTCTGAAGGCCAGCTGATTTGGTTGGAGGCCGATACGTTGATTCGCGAGCGCTCAAACGGCGCACGTTCTTTGGATGACTTCGCTCAGGCGTTCTTTGGCATCAGCAATGGTAGTTTTGTGCCGTTGACCTACACCTTGAGTGATCTCGTTAAAGCGCTCAATCGCATTGAGCCCTATGATTGGGCGACTTTTTTGCACGCACGGGTCGATCAAGCGCAGGTGCCTTCGCCGTTGGCAGGATTGCAGCGAGGTGGTTACCAGTTGGTCTACAACGCGGAGTTAAATGCGTTTCTAAAAGACAGTGACGCCGTGCGTAGGCAATCCACTTTCAGCTTCTCACTCGGTTGCGTGCTAGGTGCGGGTGGCGACATCGAAGACGTGACGTGGGGTTCGCCCGCTTTTAAGGCGGCGTTGACGGAGGGCATGACGGTGTTGTCGGTCAATCAGGAAGCGTATAGCCCAGAGTTACTGAGTGCGGCCATCACGCGCGCTGCGACCGATCATGAGCCGATCCAATTGATTGTGCGCGCTCGGGACCACTTTGAGGTGGTGGCCGTTCCTTACTACGAGGGGCTTCGCTACCCGCACCTGCAGCGCGTCGAGTCTGTGCCGGCCTATTTGGACGACATCTTGCGGGCAAAGCCCTGATCTACCCGTTGGCCAGAGTATATTATATATTTATCAGTTAGTTACACTGTATTTATAAGATGAATTGTGCGGTGTAACCCCGCGACTCGCTGGATCTAGGCTCAAAAAAAAGCGCGAGCAACTGACGATGCTCGCGCTGATGTTAGACGCTGGCCTGTTACTTGCTCAGCGCAGCTTCCAGTTGCGGCGGGATCTCAAAGAGATCGCCGACTAAGCCAAAGTCGGCGACTTCAAAGATCGGTGCTTCACCATCCTTATTGATCGCGACGATGGTCTTTGCATCCTTGATGCCGGTGAGATGCTGAATGGCGCCTGAGATACCGACCGCCATGTACAACTGCGGCGCAATGATTTTGCCGGTCTGACCGACCTGCAGCTCGTTGGGTGCGTAGCCTGCATCCACTGCTGCGCGTGATGCACCGACTGCACCGCCTAGCTTCTCGGCGATCTTGAAAATCAGCTCGAAGTTTTCCTTGCTGCCCAGGGCGCGTCCACCGGAGACCACCTTGGCGGCCGAGGTGAGATCGGGTCGATCGGAGGAGGCCGCTTGTACCGACACAAAGCGGGTATGCGTGGGTGACTCAACCGTCACCGTTGCCGCTGTGATCGCGGCGCTACCGCCAGCCGCTGCTGGTTCAAACGAGGCAGTGCGGACGGTGGCCACCAGAATCTTATCCGCGGGTGCCTCTAAGGTCACGATGGCATTGCCGGCGTAAATGGGCCGCTTGAAGGTGTAGGCACCTTCGACCGACATCGCGTCGGATATCTGTGGGACATCGAGTAAGGCTGCCACGCGTGGCATCAGATCCTTTCCGAAGGTGGTCGATGCGCCGAATACGTGCGTGTAGCCCTTGGCTAAGGAGACGACGTGCGGCGCCAACACGGCGCCCATCGGGTGCGCGTGATGAGCGCCGCTGACGGTCACGACGTGCGACACGCCCGCCAAGGCGGCCGCTTGTGCAGCAACTGCCGTAGGATCTGCCGCAAACACGGCGATGGTGATCTCGGCGCCAGGAATCTGTGACGCACAGGTAACGCAACGTGCCGTGGCCTGTGACAGCTTGTGCCCATCGTGTTCGCCAATGACGAGTACTTTACTCATGACACCAATCCTTTCTTCTTCAGAGCATCCACCAGTTCAGCCACGTCTTTGACCATCACGCCCTTGGCGCGCGGCTTCGGCGGTTCGGTCAGCAGCGTTTTGAAGCCGGGTGTGGTGTTCACGCCAAGGCTTGCCACATCGATCACTTCAAGCGGCTTCTTCTTCGCTTTCATGATGTCTGGCAGCTTCACATAGCGTGGCTCATTCAGACGAAGATCCGCACTAATAACGGCCGGTAAATCGATTTCAATGGTTTCAAGGCCTGCATCCACCTCACGCAAAATGACCGCGGTGTTGCCCTTGAGATCCAGTTTGGAGCAGAAGGTCGCCTGCGGTCGTCCCCACAGGGCGGCAATCATGGGTCCTGTCTGTGCGCTGTCGTCATCGATGGCTTGTTTGCCCACGATGACCAACTCAGGATTTTCTTTCTTGATGATCTCGAGCATGAGCTTAGCAGCGGCTAAGGGCTCAATCATTTGATCGGTCTTGATCAAGATGGCGCGATCAGCACCCATGGCAAGGGCGGTGCGTAACTGCTGCTGCGCCTCGTCTGGGCCGATACTGACAGCGACGATCTCCACCGGCTCGCCGCGTTCACGGATGCGAAGCGCTTCTTCGAGAGCGATTTCGTCAAAGGGGTTAACGCTCATTTTGACGCCATCCGTGACGACGCCTGAGCCGTCCGGCTTGACCCGTACACGCACGTTGTAGTCGACCACTCGTTTAATACCGACCAATATCTTTTGCATAGTCAAAGGCTCCGCAACCGCTAATTTTTGCGATGCGGCACGCTATGCAAAAGCTCAGCGGGTGTCAATCACCGCGTGCATTATTTGTAGCGATCACTCGGCTGCGAGCGTGTGGCCTTTGGTGGTGGCATGATCAGCTCCGCCGCGACGCTCGATTGGGTCGTCACAGCAGGTGCGTTTTTTTGAATAAACTCAGTGAGTTCCGGCTGTATTGCTGGTTGAACTCGGGCATCATGAGCCATCCCGTCTGGATCCTAGGGTAGGCAAGGTCATGTGGCTTAAGTACGCGCTCCATCGCCTGTTTTGGCTGCTACCGACCCTGGTTGCGGTGGTGACCGTCGCCTTTTTTATGGTGCGCGTCGCCCCGGGCGGGCCTTTTGATCAAGAGCGTGCCCTGCCTACGGTAGTGAAAGCGAATCTAGATAGGGCCTACGGGCTCGATCAGCCGGTGGCTGTGCAGTACGCGCGCTACCTGTGGGCGCTTGCGCACGGCGACTTGGGACCGTCCTTGAGTGATCGAGACTTCACGGTCAATCAGTTGCTGGCGATTGGATTACCCGTGAGCCTGGCGCTTGGGGGGCTGGCCTTGGCCTTCACCCTGTTGCTGGGTGTGCCCGTGGGGGTGTGCTCAGCGCTCTGGCCGGGTCGGCCCTTTGATCGGGTCGCGGGCAAGGTGGCTTTACTGGCGATCGCATTGCCGACCTACGTGGTGGCCCCACTGCTTGCTTTGTTTTTTGGCGTGTATTTGCGCTGGCTACCCGTGGGTGGCTGGGAGCGTGGTCGATGGAGCGATGTGATTCTCCCGGTGACGGCCTTGGCCTTGCCCTCCATCGCTGCGGTGACTCGTTTGGTGCGTGCCAGTGTGTCGGAGGCGCTGCGCTTGCCGCATGTGCGCACCGCGCACGCCAAAGGCCTCACGCCCTTCACCGTGGTCTGGCGGCATGTGTTGCCGCCTGCTCTAGTGCCCGTGTTGAGTGCATTGGGGCCAACCGCAGCGGCCTTGCTGACCGGATCGTTGGTGGTCGAAACGTTATTTGGCTTGCCCGGTATGGGGCGCTTCTTAGTACAAGGTGCACTCAATCGAGATTACACCTTAGTGTTGGGTAAGGTGATTGTCTACGCGGCCTTGGTGATTGTGCTCAATTGGCTAATGGATCTGCTGCAAGTGGCGCTTGATCCGAAACTGCGGCAGGCGCTGCGACGATGAGCGCGCTCGCACGCTGGCCGGCCGCGCTTTGGATATTGCTACTGGTGTGTCTGTGGGCGTTGCTGGGCCCGTGGCTCTCCCACTGGGCGCCACAGACCTTGGATTGGAGCCACCTGGCGGCACCGCCGCAGGTCGGGCAGGGACATTGGTTTGGTACCGACCGGTTAGGACGCGATCTGTACGTGCGCACCTTGACCGGGACACGTGTCTCCTTAGGGATTGCGCTGGTGGCCGGTGTGCTCAGTGTTGCGTTTGGCACCGCGTACGGTGTGCTGGCCGGATTTTGTGGTGGGCGCATGGATGCCTGGATGATGCGTTTGGTTGATGTGGTGTACGCCTTGCCCTATGTGTTTTTTGTAATTTTGCTGACGGTGGTGGCGGGGCGTAGTGCCGTCATGCTGTTTATCGCCATGGCGGCCATTGGCTGGCTGACCGTCGCGCAGATCGTGCGCGCCGAGACCCGCAGGCTCTGTCAGCAGCCCTTTATTGAGGCTGCGCGTGTGCTTGGCTTGCCAGCACACACATTGTTAGGTCGACATGTACTGCCCAATGTCATCGCACCGGTGCTAGTGTACGCCACTTTACTGATACCGCAACTCATTCTGCTGGAGAGCTTCTTGTCTTTTCTGGGGCTCGGTATTCAAGAGCCCGCCGCCAGTCTTGGGAATCTGTTGAGCCAAGGAGCGCAAGAGATGGAGTACGCGCCGTGGATGCTGTTAATCCCCAGTGCGATGCTCGTGACGATCGTGTTGGTTCTAACGGCATTGGGTGAGTGGTGTCGCACCCGTTGGTCGCTGTATGGCGAGTGAGGACGACACCCAGGAATCGGTGGTACGTGTCGATAATCTGCGCGTGGCGTTTGGCGGTGCTCGGTCGGCCGCTGTGGGTGGTGTCGACGTGTGTTTGGCGCCTGGCCGTGCGTTGACCATCGTGGGTGAGTCAGGCGCCGGCAAAAGCCAATTGGCGTTAGCCATTGCGCGCCTCAGTCCGCCTGAGGCCACCGTCACCGGTCGGGTGTGGTGGGGTGCGACTGATTTGCTTGCGTTGCCGCCACAGGCACTGCGCGCATGGCGTGGCGCACGGATCGGTATGGTGTTTCAAGATCCGAGCGTGGCACTTGCCCCGCATCTGAGCATCGGTCGGCAACTGAGTGAGGTGCTAGAGGCTCACGCGCCTAAGATGACGCGCGCTGAGGTGATGGAGCAGGCGCTCGCTTGCTTGCGTGACGTGCAGTTGAGCGAGCCTGCGAGACGGCTAGCGCAGTACCCGCATGAATTATCCGGTGGCATGTTGCAACGCGTGATGATTGCCATGGCGCTCATCGGAAAGCCCCAGCTGTTGATTCTCGATGAGCCAACCAGCGCATTGGATGCCAGTGCGCGACAGGAGATCGTGAGTTTGCTCGATCGTTTGCGGGCACGCGGCATCAGCCTGTTATGCATCACACACGATGTGGGCGTGGCTGCCCACTTGGGTGATGACCTGGCCGTGATGTTGGGTGGGCAATTGGTTGAGACAGGACCGACTGCTGCCATCCTAAGTGATCCTAAGCATCCCTATACGCGCGCGTTGTTGGCCTCGCGGATCACCTTGCAAACGCCTCGGGTGGGCGTTATTCCGACGCTGCGAGAGGCGGCGCCGGTGCAAGGCGGTGGCTGCGTGTTTGCGTCGCGCTGCGATTGGGCATCCTCGGTTTGTCAGACGCCTGTCCCGCCGCATTCCTTGGGGCAAGTACAGGTGCGCTGTCATCAGCCGTGGCTAGGTAAGTCATGAGCGCGCTGTTAACGGCGCAGCATATCGGCGTACAGGTACGTCAGGCGCGTGCTTGGCTGCCGATCTTGCAGGATGTCAGTCTGTCCATTCACGCCGGTGAGATGGTGGGACTGGTGGGTCAGTCTGGCTCAGGCAAGTCGACCTTGGCGCGCGCCTTGTTGCGCTTGATGCCGCTGTCGCACGGATGTGTCCATTGGCAAGGTCACGACTTAGCCCGGTTAAGCGAGTCGCATCTGCGCGCGCTGCGTCCGTCGTATCAGGCGATCTTTCAGCAACCCAGTGCCAGCTTGAGTCCACGTTTGACAGTGTTTCGTGCCATCGCTGAGCCATTGTGTGTGCACGCAGGACGGCGGGATCGGGTGGCACTACGGCGTAACACCTTGCAGGCCATGGCCGATGTCGGATTGAGCGAGGAGCTGGGTGAGCGGTTGCCACATCAGTTGTCTGGAGGACAGTGCCAGCGAGTGGCGATCGCACGGGCGCTCATTAATCGACCGCGTCTACTGATTTGCGATGAGATCGTCAGCGCCTTAGATCTGTCGGTGCAGGCGCAGGTCCTTAATCTGCTGATGGCGCGCTGTCGCGAACTAGGCACTGCGGTGTTGTTTATCAGCCATGACTTGGCGGTGGTGCGCCGTGTGAGCGATCGCGTGGTGGTGATGCAATCAGGCCGCCTCATCGAGGCGGCGCCGACGGACCAGCTGTTTAGTGACCCGCAGCAGCCCTACACCCGGCAACTGATTCTAGCGAGTTCATAAACTTGCTCGCGATGGGTGCGCCGATTGAGCCGTCTGTGCTCTCTCGCCTGCGGTACGGGCCGGTGAGGTATCCTTAGCCTATGCCCTTTACACCTTATCGGTCTGTCCTGTGTCGGCGCTAGCGTCCTATCGCCCGGTGCTGGATGCGGGTGGTGAGATCATCACGGCCACGGCGCGTCAGGCGCAAGCCTTGCGAGCCGCTTTAGGTCGTGAACACAGCGCCCAAGGTCATGTGGTGTGGGACACGCCAAAGATCACCCATTACAGCGCGTGGCTAGAGCGGGCGTATCGCGCTGAGGCTGAGCGGTTGATTGTGCTCGATCCGTACGCTCAGTTGCGCTTGTGGCAGTGGGTGATCGAGCGTAGCGCAGTTGGCCAGACACTGGTGGCCATCCCATCGACTGCGCGTGAGGCGGCGCGTACCTGGGGACTGGTGCAGGAGTGGCTGATTCCCTTAGAGACGCTGCATACCGATACGTCAGAAGAGATCGCATTTCAGAGTTGGGCGAGTGCCTTTGTGGCACGCTGCCAGCAGATGGGATCGATTGATCCGGCGAGGCTCGTCGGTGAAGTAACCCGATTGCTCGATACACTCGACGTCCATCCACGAGCGCCGATCGCCTTTTATGGCTTTATGCATGAGACGCCGGCGCGACAGGCGTTAACGCAGGCGCTGCGACGCGCAGGGCATTCGATCGAGACGCTCAGTGAAGCGCAGGCGGCGTGTGTGGCGAGCTATTGTGCGGCGGCCTCGCCTGATGCGGAGGCAGAGGCGATTGTTGACTGGCTGATGGAGCAGCTGACTCGCGAGCCGCAAGGTCGCTATGCCGTGATTGTTCCGGATTTGTCGCAGCGACTCCCGGTATTTGAGCGACTGCTGACTGATCGCTTAGTGCTCGCGGATGTATCGACGGATCAGTTTCCGATGGGCTGTTCGATTGCGCGGTCGCTGGGTGATGCCGCAGTCGCGGATACCGCCTTAGGTTTATTGACGCTGTGTACGGCACAGATTGACGTGCTGCGCTTGGGTCAGTTGCTGCGCTCGCCTTATGTCGCCGGGGATGAGCCGGCGCGTGCGGCGCGCGCACAGATGGATGTGTCGATGCGTCGTCTTGGTTGGCCGACGGTACATATGGATCAGTTGGCTACGCTGTGGGACGAGGGTCGTGATGTTGATACGGTCTTCGTTCGGGCAGTGCAGGCGGCACGACGGACCTTGTCACTGGATTCCAAGGCATCGGCAGCGGACTGGGCGGATCGCTTTCAGCGAGTGCTGCGGACCGTGGGTTGGCCTGGGCCTAGACACTTGTCTACCTCAGAGTACGCATCGGCTCGGGCGTTGACCGAAGCCCTGGCCAGCTTCGGACGTTTGTCGCCGTTGCTCGGGCCACTCGGTGTGCAGGCCGCATTGGCTGAGTTTCGTGGACTCGTGGTGGCGAGTTCGGCGCCGGCAGCGGTGCTCGATCCCTCGATCTGGTTGTTAGATCGCCTCGAGGATCCTGGGCTCCCTCTGGATGGTCTGTGGGTGGCAGGCTTAGCAGCGGAGGTGTTTCCAGCGCCCGCCGCACCAGCCCCATTGCTATCGCTCGCGTGGCAGCGACGCATGCACATGCCCGGTGTGTCGCCCGCGCAGACGCTCGCAGAGGCGCAGCAGACGATGACGCGTTGGCTCACCGGTGCGGCTCAGGTGGTCTTCAGTGTACCCACGCACCAAGGCGATGCGGAGGTCGTGCCGTCACGTCTGTTGGTGGGTACGGCGACCGCGTTGCCGCACGCGCAACGGCTGTCACGGGCCGAACAGTTATTTAGTAGGAAGGTGCTGGAGATCTATCAGCCGGGCGCCTTTAGTGCGTGGCCAGTGGGATCCCCTTTGAGTGGCGGCACAGGTCTCGTGCAGCGGCAAGCGGAGTGTGGTTTTTGGGCGAGTGCTGAGTCGCGTTTGGCAGCACGCATGCTCGAGAGCCCGCAACCGGGTCTTGCGCGGCGCATTCGCGGTGAGATGGCGCACGAAGCGTTCCGCTTGTTTTGGACACAGATGAAAGACCAGGCAGCGATGGCCGAGCTTACTGACGCGGCCTGCGTGAGTCTGGTGTCTCAGGTGGTGGAGTCTGCGCGTCGCGCGCAGAAGCCTGCGCTACCAGATAACCGCTTAGTTGCGCTCGAGTGTGCTTGGCTCGCTCGGGTGATGATGCGGTGGCTAGACCATGAACGTGCACGTAGCGCATTCACTGTGTTGGAGTGTGAGGAAACGCATGAGGTTCAAGTCGCTGGCTTCCCAATGACGGTGCGTATCGATCGGGTTGATCGCTTGCATGATGGCAGTACCGTCATTTTGGATTACAAGACGGGGCAGAGCGACAAGCGCAAATGGGTTGGGCCGCGACCGAATCCTGCGCAGCTGCCATTTTACGCGGCCCATTTGCAGCCGCCACCAGACGCGGTGGCGCTCGCCATGGTCGCCGGCGCTAAGAAGCCCTTTGTTGGGCTTGCAGCGCGCGATGAGTTGCTGCCGGCGATGTCAGGCATCGCCAATCTCAGGCGCGACGCTGGCTATGCTGATCGTGATTGGACGAGTGTCATCGCGGAGTGGCAGACAGCGACTACGGGGTTGGTGCAGGCCTTCGCGACGGGGCACGCGCTGGTGGATCCTGCGCAAGGTGCCTGTGATCGGTGTGCATTGGCGGTGTTATGTCGTGTGCCCTTCAAGCACGACGCGGAGAGTGCTGAGGTCAACGACGAGGGCGCTTCCGATGAGCCGGCGGAGGATGAGTCGTGACGGATCGATTAAACCCAATGCCCTTACCCGATGAGGCGGCACGACGACGGGCGCTTGATCCGAGCGAGTCGTTTATTGTGCAGGCGCCAGCGGGCTCCGGCAAGACCACACTGCTCACGCATCGCTTTCTGACGTTGTTAAGCCGAGTTGAGCGGCCTGAGTCAGTGCTTGCGATCACGTTCACAACAAAGGCGGCGGCAGAGATGCGCGCGCGCGTATTAAACGCCTTGGCCCGAGCTGAGCGCGATGAGCCACCTAAAAATCCGAGCGATGCCACGACGCTCTCCTACGCAAAAGCGGTGCTCACTCACGCGCGTCGCTCTGGGTGGGACTTAGAGCGTCAGCCGGGCAGGCTTCGCATACAAACGATCGACTCACTCAACTACTGGTTAGCCGATCGCTTACCGGTACTGTCGAAGGCGGGCGTACGCCTGTCGATCGAATCGCGCGCTAAGCCACTTTATCGTGAGGCTGCGCACCGCACCGTGCAGCAATTAGAGACGCCAGGTCCGTTAGCGGATGCATTGGCGCGCGTGCTTGAGCACTTTGACAACGAAGTCGACCGGGTGGCTGGTTTGCTGGCAGACATGCTAGAGCGGCGTGAGCGTTGGTTGGAAGAGGTGATGTCCAATGTCGCCAGCGATCGTCACGCGGTACTGCGTGAACGCCTTGAACGCACCTTGGTGGAGCGGGTGAGTCGGGTAGCGAAACGATTGGCCCTGTGTGCTGGTGCTGAGCTATTACCTACGCTGCTCAGCGTGATGCGCACGGCGTCGCGAACACTGATGCAAAAGGACGCCAATTGGCAGGTGGTGGCGGATTGCCCGTTGGATATCCCGCCTGCTGATCCTTTAGCGGTCGGTGTCTGGCAGTTGTTAGGCTCGAGCCTGTTGACCAAGAGAGGCGAGTGGCGCAAAAAAGTGGGCACGGCGCAAGGCTTTTCAGGGTCTGCCAAAACCAAGGATGCGGATCGCGATGCATTGACTGCCTTGTTGCAATCGATGTCGGTCAATGAGGAACTCCGTCAGGCCTGGTGGGCAGTGATGGCCTTGCCATCGAGCGCGTATCCACAGGCAGACTGGGAGGTGGTGGCCGCTTTGCACAGCGTGCTGGTGGCGGCGGCTCAGCAGTTGCGGGTGCTGTTTGCGGAGCGAGGGCAGGTTGATTTCGTCGAGGTCTCGCAGTCGGCGCTGCTGGCCTTAGGCAGCGCAGAAGAGCCCACGGATCTGACCCTCATGCTGGATGAGCGCATCGAGCATCTGTTGGTCGATGAGTTTCAAGACACCTCGATCACCCAGGTGCGATTGCTCAAGCAACTCACCACAGGCTGGAGCCCTGGCGATGGACGCACGCTGTTTTTGGTGGGTGATCCGATGCAGTCCATTTATGGATTTCGCGCCGCCAATATCAGTTTATTTTTAGGTATTCAGCAGCAGGGCCTAGGGGCGTTGCGGCCTGAGTCGCTCGTGTTGCAGGCGAACTTTCGTTCGCGACCCGCTTTGATTGAGTGGTTTAACGACGCGTTTTCGCAGGCTTTTCCAGCCGTTCAGGATTTGGAGCGCGGTGCCATCACCTACGCTGCCAGTGCCGCCACGCGTGCGGTGGCGCCTGATGCGGCTGTGCACTGGCATGTGTGCGAGCAAGGTCGTGCGACGGATGAAGCGCGTGCAGTGATCGAGTTGGTGCGCGCAGAGCAAAGTCGCTGTCCGACTATCCGTATCGCGGTACTCGGTCGTTCACGCTCGCAGTTGACGCCGGTGGCTGCCGCCTTGCGTGTTGCAGGCATTGCCTTTCATGGCATCGATCTGGTGCCCTTGGCGGAGCGTCTGGTGGTGCGCGATCTGGTGTCACTGACGCGCGCGATCTGTCATTTAGGGGATCGCATCGCGTGGCTCGCGTGCTTACGAGCACCGTGGTGCGGATTATCGCTTTCCACGATTGATCGTCTGTTAGAGGGTTCACGCGACAGCATCCTTTGGCCGCTGCTGTCTGATCCGGCGCGACTCGCGGGTTTGGAGCCGGCAGATGCGCGTCGTCTAGAGCGATTGACCACGGTGCTAGCTGATGCGCTGGCGCAGCGCGGGCGCGGCCCATTAAGTGCCTGCATTGAGAGCGCTTGGTTGGGTCTTGGTGGGCCTGCGACGTTAAGCGCGGACGTTGACCTAGCGAATGCACGCGCATTTTTCGTGCGCTTAGATCACTTGGAGCGAGCCGGTGACTTGCTGGATCCGCCGGCGCTTGAGCAGGCGCTTGAGGATTTATATGGCGCACCGGATCCGGGTGCATCGGCCGTGCAATTGCTGACCATCCACCGCGCCAAGGGTTTGGAGTGGGATGTGGTTATTTTGACAGGATTGGCGCGCACAACGCGTGCCTCCGATAGCCATCTGTTGGAGTGGCTTGAATTTGCGACACCAGACAGCGAGACCTCACTGCTGATGGCGCCGCACCGCGCGCGCACTCAGGACAACGACCAGTTGCAAAAGTGGCTGCGTGGGCTTGCCAAGGAGCGTGAGCACTACGAAGTGACCCGCTTGCTGTATGTCGCGGCCACGCGTGCGCAGGAACGCTTGCATTTGGTGTCGCACGGCAGGCGAGCGAAAGACGGCACACAGGCGTGGGCTACGCCTGCGGCGACCTGCTTGCTGGGTGTGGTCTGGCCTTCCCTCAGCGCGCAAGGGCCCGAGCAGGTGAGGACCCATGACGAAACGCCAATGCCCGTGGTGAGTGCGAACCTAGTGCCTAGCCTGCAGCGCTTGCCGGCAGACTTCAGTGTGCCGCAGGCGTGGTGGCGCGGACTCAATGACGCGGTGACTGCCACCGCAGGGCCGTCTGAGTTCGAATTTGAATGGGTCACGGCCACGGCTCGACACGTGGGTTCTTTGGTGCACGAGGAACTGGAGCGGGTGGCACGCCAGGGCATTCCCTTGGCCAACGCATTTGATCAGCGTGACACCAGTTGGCGTCAGCGCTTGCTGGAATGGGGGGTCGGGTCTCGGCAGTTGGAGGCGGCGGTTGAGCGAACGCGCCGTGCGTTGCAAGCGACGGCCGCGGATGCGCGTGGTCACTGGCTCCTGTGTGAGGTGCATGCGGAGGCTGCGTGCGAGCTCGATTTATCCACACTCACGCAAGGCCGGGTGCGCTCAGCCCGTATTGATCGCACCTTTGTAGACCACTCAGGCATTCGCTGGATCGTCGATTACAAAACCAGCGAGCATGAGGGCACAGATCTGCAGGCGTTTTTAGACCGGGAGCAGGAGCGGTACCGCGCGCAGCTGGAGTATTACGCCACCTTGATCGCCGCACGTGAACCCAGTCGTGAGATCCGCTTGGGTCTGTACTTTCCGTTGCACTCGGCGTGGCGCGAGTGGGCTGCAACGATTCATCCGTAGCCTTGCTACATCGTGCCTGCGATCTGGAAGGCGCGACGACCGGATATATCGGGTGGGCCTAGGAATGTGAAGCTGTCTTTGATGTCTTCGGGTGTTCCCGCGCGTGGTAGCAGCGAGCCATCGACGCGATAACTGTGGTCGCCACTGAGTAAAATAGTGGCTTGCACAGACAGTGGGCCGTCGATGTCACGTAGGTGACCTTCGATTTGATGGGCTTCGCTGCCTGCGCCGAGCTCGACTGTGAAACTGCCTAAGTCGATGTCGGAATCCGGTCGCATAAAATGTCGCACGGTGATCGTAGCCATTGCACTGTCAGGCCACGCGTGTCTGACTCGCGCAGTCTCAATGGATGCGCTCAACTGACCACCCCATTGGATGTCATTAGATAACGAGCGCAGCGGCCACTCGATCTCTACGTGATGCAAGACCGCTGTGCGCAGGGGCGTGATACCGAAGCGTCCCCGTACGTGGTGTCCATGACCGCTCAGATTGATGTCGTAGGCAACTTCGCCGCGTAGCAGTGCGAGCGGCGCGAATGCCCACGTGAGTTGCCCCAGTGGCGTGCGCTTAAACTGAATCGCATCGACGCTACCGGCCAGTAGGTTGCCGCGCACGCCCTCTAATGACAGGGGCGGAGGTAGACGATCGGCGATCACTGAGGCTGGCACCGTGAACGCCGCGACCAGCACGAGCGCAGTTAAGGCCAGTACGGCCAGTAACACAGCACGCAGCCATGTCATGGCGCAATCAGCGTAATGATGGCGTTGACTTCGCCGTTGTTGCTGGTCTTCTCTAGGGTGGCTGTGGTCACCTTCGCGCTGTATTCTCTCTGGATGCGTACGAGCCAGGTGAGTAATGCCGGTAGCGGTGCCGCTTCGAAGCGGACCACCACCCCTTCAGTGCCACTCGGCTCAGTCCCTTTCAGTGCGTCTTTTAGTCCGCCATTCGCAGCCGTCTCATCAACCACGGCGACCAGTGATTGCCCAGCCGCTTGGGCAGGCGCGGCATTGAGTTCGGGTAATACACTTTGTATGTACGCCAGATCAGCGCGCTTAGCGGTGATGCGTGCATCGGCGCGGTGGGCAGCTCCCTGTAGCGCGAGGAGCAAGACGATCGTGAGTAGCGTGCCACCGCCGACAAGGCCTAGGCGTACGGTGCGCTGCTCACGGGCGGTGAGTGCATCGAAGCGTGCTCGCGCCCTGTTGTAGATAGACGCGCTCATTGGCCGGGC
>CAIYVA010000227.1 GCA_903929455.1 uncultured Pseudomonadota bacterium
CAGCCCGTGTGGGCTGGCGTATTGACCATCGGGTTATTAACGGCGCTGACCTCCCTGCTCAACCTGCCCTTTGATCTGATCAGTACATTTCGAATTGAGAGCCGATTTGGCTTTAATCGCACGACCGTACGCCTGTACTTAAGTGACCTAGCCAAGTCCGTCTTACTCGGCAGTGCGATTGGTGCACCGCTCATCGCAGTGCTGCTGTCACTGATGGCTGCGGCTGGCAGCCTCTGGTGGATGTATGCGTTTTTGACTTGGGCCGTGTTCGTCTTGTCATTAAGCTTTCTGTGGCCCCGTTTCATAGCACCTCTCTTCAATCGCTTTCGTCCGCTAGAAGCGGGCCCCCTACACGAGGCAGTCGAGGACGTGCTCAAACGCTGCGGATTCACCAGCGAGGGTGTTTTTGTCATGGACGGCTCACGCCGCTCGTCGCACGGCAATGCCTACTTCACCGGTTTCGGGCGCCATAAGCGCATCGTATTGTTTGATACCTTAATTGAACGCCTGACACCCACCGAGGTACAGGCGGTATTGGCGCATGAGTTAGGCCACTTTCGCTTACATCACATCCGCAGCAGACTCCTCGTGATGCTCATCATGGCAGCGATCGGTTTTGCAATCCTCGGTCAGGCTGCGGCCAGTCCTTGGTTTTATCAGTCTCTCGGGGTGCCAACGCCATCACCTCAAGCAGCACTGGTGCTCTTTGCACTGGTCATTCCTGTCTTTACTTTTTTCTTAAAGCCAATCTCGAGCGCTTGGTCACGCCAGCATGAATACGCGGCCGATCGTTTCGCTGCCAGCCACAGCAGTGCCACGGAACTGGCCAATGCCTTGGTCAAACTGTACCGAGACAATGCCTCAACGCTCACGCCAGATCGGCTGTACTCTGCATGGCATGACTCACATCCACCGGCGCTACTGCGCATCACTGCCCTTAAGCATCTCGCTTAAATGAAAGACACCAAGGCGCCGACGGTCACGGATGTCGTCCTGCAATCAGGTCGCTTAGTGGCTAACTACGGACGCCAAGTGATCATTGAGGATGCCACCGGCGCGCGCGTCGCCTGTCGACTGCATGGACGCCGCTTAAGCGCCGTCTGTGGTGATCACGTACAGTGGGGCTATGCACAGTCCGGTGACAGCACCGGTATCGTGTATAGCCTACAACCGCGTGAACGCGTGCTGGCACGCTTGTCGGCTCTCGGCACGAGCGAGCCGATTGTCGCCAATCTAAGTCAATTGGTAGTGGTGGCAGCCGCCATGCCCGCACCTGACTGGTTTGTCGTTGATCGTTACTTGGCCGGTGCCGAGTGGAGCGGCCTAAAAGCGGTTGTGGTCTTCAACAAATGTGAGTTAGGGCTCACCCCAACAGCCGACACGGAACTCCTTAGCTACCAGTCGATGGGCTATCGCATTGCGCGCACATCCACCCGCTCAGAACCTGGCCACGTGGCGCTGACGGCCTTACTCGCCGATCAGATCAGCGTGCTGGTCGGACAGTCAGGCACCGGTAAATCCAGTTTGCTCAACGCCCTCATTCCTGAGGCAAAAGCCATTACACAGGAAATATCGGCTGCCACCGAAGAGGGCCGCCACACCACCACCCATGCGATTTTGCATCACCTCAACACCGGCGGTGAATTGATCGATTCACCCGGCGTGCGTGACTACTCACCCCCGGTACCCGAGCTTCGGCATATCGCTTCAGGCTTTATCGACCTATTAGCGCATGCGTCTGATTGCAAGTTTCAGGACTGCCTGCACACACACGAGCCAGGCTGCGCGGTGCGCGCCGCCGTTGATGACGGCCGCATACGAGCAAGACGCTATGACAGTTTCCGTCATCTGTTAACGTTGGCGCGCGAGATGCACGAGCGCTTTCCCGTGCGACGCAAAGGCAAAGAGTCGGGCCGACCTAGAGAATAAGTTGACGACCCGCCAACGCGTGCGCCAAGGTGCCGCCATCCACGTACTCAAGCTCACCCCCCATCGGCACCCCATGGGCAATGCGCGTGGCACTAATGCCTCGTCGGGTGGCCAACTCACCTAAAAAATGCGCAGTGGCCTCACCCTCGACCGTCGGATTGGTGGCCAGAATAAGCTCGCGAACGTCACCCTCATCGAGCAGGGATTCCAACTGCGCCACACCAAGCTCAGCAGGACCCACCCCATCCAAAGGACTGAGATGGCCCATCAACACAAAGTAACGCCCCCGAAAACCGGCTGACTGCTCGACCGCCACCACATCCGCTGGTGATTCCACCACACATAACAGCGTGGTATCCCGCTGGGTGCTCTGACAAATGGGGCAGAGTGTGGCATCGGCGAGCATGCGGCAACGCGCACACTGACCAATGGTGGCCGCCGCTTCAGCCAAGGCACGAGATAGCTCAATCGCACCGTCTCGATCGCGTTCCAGCAGGTGGAATGCCATACGTTGCGCTGATTTTGGCCCCACACTCGGCAGTCGCCGAAAGGCAGCAATGAGTCGTGCGAGCGCGGGAGAGTAATTCACTGGCCTAGAAAGGCATCTTGAGACCAGGTGGCAACTGCATGCCACCCATCACGCCCGACATGCGCGCCTGACTCGTGGTGTCAATTTGCCGTACCGCGTCATTAATCGCGACCGTCACCAAGTCCTCCAGCAGTTCGCGATCGTCGAGGGCCACCGTAGGATCAATCACGACACGACTGACCTCGTGCTTACCACTCATCATGATTTTTATCTGACCACCCGCAGCCTCACCGACCACTTCCATGGCAGCCAACTCGGCCTGCACCTTTTTCAAATTATCTTGCATCTGCTGCGCCTGACGCATCAAATTACCCATGCCGCCTTTCATCACTTACCTCCAGATCGACGAGTCGGTTTTACACTGTCAGGCGCCACTTGCGCACCAAAGCGCTGCTTCAGCGCTTGTACCGTTGGATCAGACTCCAAATCCGACCGCGCCTCCACTAACTCAGCAGCCAACTGACGAGCCTCCATACGTGCGGGCGTCTCTAGC
>CAIYVA010000228.1 GCA_903929455.1 uncultured Pseudomonadota bacterium
AAGAAGCAGTACAACAAGTTGATGGCCAAGGACTTGAAGCACCCCATCGAGAAGGTCGGTCGCCAGTTGCGCGATCGCATGCCTTGGCTCGAGCAGGGCGTTAAATAAGGAGCGTAAGCGATGTCGACCCAGGATCCCAATCGCGTCATTATTTTCGACACGACCCTTCGTGATGGCGAGCAGTCACCCGGCTGCAGCATGAGCCTTCCGGAGAAGCTTCGTATCGCAAAGGCGCTTGCGGATCTTGGAGTCGATGTCATTGAAGCGGGCTTCCCTGCCGCCTCTAAGGGCGACTGGGAAGCGGTGCAAACGATCGCCCGTGAGATTCACGGGCCGATCATCTGCGCGCTCGCGCGCTGCAATAAAGATGACATTGATAAGGCTTTCAGTGCCATCAAAGAGGCGCCTCGCCGACGCATCCATGTTTTTTTAGCCACCAGCGCCATCCATCGCGAGCACAAGCTCAACATGGCAAAGGACGAGATCATTCGTGCCGCGGTCGAAGGTGTTCGCTACGCCAAGAGCCTCACAGAGGACGTGGAATTCTCACCAGAGGACGCCTCACGTACCGAGTTGGATTTCCTAACGGAGGTGGTCACCGCTGCCATTGAGGCAGGTGCCACCACCATCAATGTGCCCGATACCGTCGGTTACACGACACCGCATGAGTTCTCGGAAGTCTTCACTCACCTGAAGACGCACGTCAAGAATATCGATCGAGCGGTGCTGTCCGTGCACTGTCACAATGACTTAGGCATGGCGGTGGCCAACAGCCTATCAGCCGCAAGTGCCGGTGCACGGCAGATTGAGTGCACCATCAATGGCATTGGTGAACGTGCGGGTAACTGCTCATTAGAAGAAGTGGTCATGGCCATCAAGACCCGCGAAAGCTTTTATCAATTGCATACCGGCATTCAAACCACCCGGCTCTATCCGACCTCACGTTTAGTCGCCACCGTGACCGGTATGCTGATTCCACGTAACAAAGCCATCGTCGGTGAGAACGCCTTTGCCCACGAGGCAGGCATTCATCAGCACGGTATGCTGAAGCATCACTCGACCTATGAAATCATGCGCCCGACCGATGTGGGCTTAAGCCGTACGAGCCTGGTCTTAGGTAAGCACAGCGGTCGACACGCGTTTCGTGAGCGGGTACAAACCCTTGGCTTTAACTTAAGCGACAGTGAACTTGAACGCGCATTCGTTGACTTCAAGGCACTAGCAGATAAGAAGAAGGAATTGTTTGATGGCGACATCGAGGCGCTGGTTTTGCGCACGGATGGCGCGACTGCAGGACCTTGGTTCTTTGAGTCATTGAGCACTCAGGCGAGCACCGGGCAAGCGGCAAGTGCCTCTATTCGCTTACGCCATACGGATGGCCGGGTGACCGACCAACAAGCCACGGGTGATGGTCCTGTCGATGCCACCTTTAAAGCGATTGAAATCGCCACTGGCGTCACCGTGAAGTTACATAGCTTTGAGGTGCGCGGCGTCACTGCAGGCGAGGACGCGCAAGGCGAAGCGATCGTCAATGTGATGCACAACGAGCGCAGTTATCGCGGCTCCAGTGTCACGACCAATATTGTGGAATCGAGTGCGCACGCCTTTATTGAAGTCATTAATCGCATCCTGACCACGCGTCAGAGCACCCCATCCACCCACCCGCAACTATCCAGTGATCGCGCGGCTGTTGAGGCGACTGTCTAATGCCAAGCACTTTGTTTGAGAAAATCTGGGCCGCTCACCAAGTCGTTGCGGAAACCGCCGATACCCCAGCGGTCTTGTATGTGGATTTACACCTCACGCATGAAGTGACCACACCACAAGCCTTCACCATGTTGCGCGAACGCGGACTTAAGGTGCGACGTCCCGATCGCACCTTCGCGACCATGGATCACTCCACACCCACCGACACCGATCAATTGTTCGGTCGCGTGCCAATCAAACTGGTCAGTGCGGCCAAACAGATCGAGCAGTTTGATCAAAACTGCAAAGAATTTGGCATAGAGTTATTAGGGCTCACGCACGAGGATCGCGGCATCGTGCACATCATAGGACCCGAACTCGGCCTCACCCAGCCTGGCAAAACCATCGTCTGTGGCGATAGCCACACCAGCACGCATGGCGCCTTTGGCGCCTTGGCCTTTGGTATCGGTACCACTGAAGTGGGCCAGGTGCTTGCCACGCAATGCTTGCTGCAGCGCAAAGCACACAGTCTGGCGGTCAACGTTGAGGGCGCCCTACCCGCTGGCGTCACCGCCAAGGATTTGGTGTTGGCCATTATCCGCAAGCTCGGTGTGTCGGGTGGTACCGGCTCTGTCATTGAGTATCGTGGCTCGACCATTCGTGCGCTGTCCATGGATGAGCGCATGACCGTGTGCAACATGTCAATTGAGGCGGGCGCACGTGCGGGGCTTGTGGCACCCGATGAGACCACCTTCGCTTACTTGAAGGGACGACCCCATGCACCTGCCGGTGCCGCGTGGGATCAGGCGCTCGCTCGCTGGCGCACACTGGTGACCGATGACGGCGCGGTGTTTGATCGTGAGATTCACATTGATGCCACCCAATTAAAACCCATGATCACCTATGGCACCCACCCAGGTATGTCAGTGGCGATTGATGAGGCCATCCCCAACCTCACCCATGACGTGGTCTTCCAAAAGGCCATGGACTACATGGGCCTCACCCCTGGCCAGCACATGCTCGGTCAAAAAATCGATGCGGTATTTGTAGGCAGTTGCACCAATGCGCGCCTGTCTGATCTGCGCGCAGCCGCGCACATCATGCGTGGCCGTCAGGTGGCCGCTGGCGTCACCTGCTTGATCGTGCCCGGCTCGCAACGCATCAAGCGTGAGGCGGAACGCGAGGGACTTGATCAAATTTTCATCGCCGCGGGCGCTCAGTGGCGTGAGTCCGGCTGTTCTATGTGTCTTGGCATGAACGGCGATTTGGTGGCGCGTGGCGCTTATTGCGTCAGCACCAGCAACCGCAACTTCGAAGGCCGCCAAGGCATCGGCTCGCGCACCCTGTTAGCAAGCCCTGCAATGGCTGCCGCCTCCGCCATTGCCGGTTGTGTAGCAGACCCTCGCGCGATGACCGCTTAAAGAGACTGGAAGTACGCCCCATGGAACCAATCAAAACCATTCGCTCACGCACCGTTGTGATGCCTGGCACCAACATCGACACCGATCAGATCATGCCCGCGCGTTTTCTGACCACCACCACGCGCGCAGGCATTGCCAAGCATTTATTTGCTGACTGGCGCTACGACCGCGATGGCAAGCCGATTGCCGACTTTATTCTCAACCAACCCGCAGCCGTGGGCTGTCAGATCTTGGTGGCTGGGCGCAACATCGGTTGCGGCTCCTCCCGCGAACACGCCCCTTGGGGCCTATACGACTTTGGTTTTCGCGCAGTCATTAGCAGCGAGATTGCCGATATTTTCAAAAACAACAGCTTAAAAAACGGCTTGCTTCCCATTGTGGTAGACGAGGCCACGCTGCAGTGGTTAATTGCAAACCCAGGTGCGGAGCTCACGATTGATCTTGAGCGCTGCACGGTGACACTGCCCACGGGCACCGTCGTGAGCTTTTCGATTGAATCGTTCGCACGCTACTGCCTGTTAAACGGCGTCGATGAAACCGGCTACTTACTGGCACAAAGCGATGCCATCGCCCAGCACGAGGCGCGCGCGCAATGAAAGCACTGATCGCCGTCTTACCCGGTGATGGCATCGGTCCAGAAGTCACCACGGAAGCCGTGGCCTGCCTTAAGGCGATTGCCACCCGCTTCAAACATGACCTAAGCTTTGAAGAAGCGCCGGTCGGTGCGGTGGCCATCGACACGACCGGCGAGCCCTTACCGAGCGCCACACTGAGCCTAGCGAAGCGCGCACACGCGATCTTATTTGGTGCGATCGGTAGCCCCCGCTATGCCGATCCCACCCTCAAAGTCCGCCCCGAGCAGGCGATTTTGGGACTGCGCCGTGAACTGGATTTGTACGCCAATCTGCGACCCGTCACCTGCTTTGACGCCGTCATTGACGCATCGCCTTTAAAGCCCGAGTTACTGGCGGGTGTGGACATCATGGTGGTGCGCGAACTCACCGGTGGTATTTACTTCGGTGAAAAAACGCGCACGGACACCCGAGCAACTGACCTGTGCGTGTACACCGTCACTGAAGTTGAGCGCATCGCCAGACTCGGTGGCCGACTGGCCAAAGCGCGTGGCAACAAGCTCACCTCGGTCGACAAGGCCAATGTCTTAGAAACCTCTCGTTTGTGGCGCTCTGTCGTCACGCGCATCATGACTGATGAGTACCCAAGCGTTGCCTTGGATCATATGTATATCGATGCGGCCAGCATGCACTTACTGCGAAGGCCCGCTGATTTTGATGTGATCATCACTGAGAACATGTTTGGCGACATCCTGACGGATGAAGCATCGATGCTGCCGGGTTCCTTAGGCTTATGTCCTTCCGCGTCCTTAGGCACGGGCACCTCTGGTCTGTACGAGCCGATCCACGGCTCCGCACCAGACATCGCAGGTCAGGGCATCGCCAATCCGTATGCCACCATCCTGTCAGCAGCCCTTTTGTTGCGCTACTCATTAGGTCTTGAGACAGAAGCCAAGGCACTGGAGGCTGCGGTGGTGGGTGCACTCACCGCCGGTGTACGCACCGCCGATATCAAACCACGTGGGGCCGCGGCCACCACCCGACAAGCGGGCCAAGCGGTCTTAGACCGACTATAGATGCGCTGATGACACAGCGCGTCGCACAACCCATGACTCACCCGCGCCGCTCTCGCTATTCCGCACTCGCCTTACTACGCCACGCGCTACGCCCGACACCTTGGAGCCGTGCGTGGCGCGCAGCCACGCCTAAGTCAAACTACGATGTGATCATTGTAGGCGGCGGTGGTCATGGACTGGCCACTGCCTATTATCTGGCTGCCAACCACGGCATTCGCAACATCGCCGTACTCGAAAAATCATACATTGGTTCAGGCAACGTCGGTCGCAATACGACCCTAGTACGCTCCAATTATCTACTCGATGGCAATACCCAGTTTTTTGAGCACTCACTCAAGCTGTGGGAGTCGCTCTCGCATACGCTCAACTACAACGTCATGCTCTCGCAGCGCGGCCAAGTGGTGCTCGCCCACAATCCAGGCCAACTCGATGTATTAGCACGCAAGGGCAACACCATGCTGCTCAATGGCATTGATGCCGAGCTGTTAGATCGTGGCGATGTGATGCGCGCTCTCCCCTATCTCGACTACTCCGATGAGTGTCGTTTTCCGATCTATGGTGGCCTTCTGCAACGGCGTGCAGGTACGGTGCGCCATGATGCGGTCGCCTGGGGGTATGCCCGTGCCGCAAGCGAGTTGGGTGTGGACATCATTGAGAACTGTGAAGTGACTGGCTTTATCGAATCAGAAGGCCGCATCACCGGCGTGAACACCTCACAAGGCCGCATTCACGCGGGACGCACCGCCATTGCCGTGGCCGGTCACTCTTCACACTTGGCCGCCATGGCTGGCCTTAGGCTACCGATTGAGAGCCATCTGCTGCAGGCCTTCGTGACCGAGGCGATCAAACCCATGGTGGATCATGTGATCTCCTTCGGCGCCGAACTCTTCTACCTCTCTCAATCAGACAAAGGCGGCCTCGTCTTTGGCGGCCATATTGATGGCTTCAATAGCTACACAAGCCGCGGCCAATTCCCCAAAGTACAGGATGTCGCTGAATGCGCGGTGGCGCTCATTCCGTCAATCTCGCGTCTGCGGCTATTGCGTCACTGGGGTGGCATACAAGACATGACCCCCGATGGCAGTCCCTTCATCGGGCGCACCGTGCGACGCGATCTCTACTTTAATGGCGGTTGGTGCTATCAAGGCTTCAAAGCAACGCCTGCCTCGGGGTGGTGCTTCGCGCACACCATTGCGCATGAGGAAGAACACCCGTTAATTAAGCACCTAGCCTTAGATCGCTTTGAGCGACACAATGGCTTTGATGAATATGGACTGGGGCTTTGGCCCTACCGGCAATAGCGATGTTAAGAATTCACTGCCCTCACTGCGGCCTGCGTGATTACACCGAGTTTCAATACGGCGGTGATGCCTCAAAGCCTCGTCCAGCACATAGCGATACCAATCGCTCGCACTGGCACGCGCATGTGTTTTTATTTGATAACCCCAAGGGTCTACACCGCGAATACTGGCAACACCGATTGGGCTGTCGCCAGTGGCTGATCGTTGATCGAGACACTGCCAGCAATCTCATTAAACAAGTGCAGATCGGGCCAATCGCACCGGCGTCAGCACCATGAGCGCGCCTATCCGACGCGCCACCGGCGGCCATCTCAATCGCGATGTGAGCGTGCGTTTCTCACTGGAGGGCAAGTCACTCACGGGCTTTCAAGGTGACACCTTAGCCTCGGCACTGTTAGCCAACAACATCCGCTTGGTGGGCCGAAGCTTTAAGTACCACCGGCCACGCGGCTTTCTAGCCGCCGGTGTGGAGGAGCCGAACGGTTTGTTCACCATTGGCTTAGGTGGTCGCAGCACACCCAATGTGGTTGGCACCGGTGTTGAACTGGTCGATGGCTTAATCGCACGCCGTCAGAACGCGTGGCCATCGGTTGAGTGGGATTTGATGGCCATCAATTCACTGTTCGCACCCCTTTTGAGTGCTGGCTTCTACTACAAGACCTTCATGGGACCTTTTAAAGGCTCCTGGATGTGGTACGAGCCTTTTATCCGGCGTGCCGCTGGCTTAGGTCGCGCCGAAAAAGAGCGAGACCCCGACCGCTATGAGACCAGGCATTTACATACCGATGTCGCGATCATAGGCGCAGGACCTGCGGGCCTGTCGGCTGCACTACAGGCAGGACGTCAGGGCGCGCGGGTGGTGCTGATCGAACAGGACTGCCGGTTAGGCGGCAGCTTATTGTCCGAGCCGGCAGAAGCGCTCACCCAGTGGCGTCAGACCATCGAGCGAGAGATCGCCCACTTACCCAATATCACGGTACTCACGCGCACCACGGCCTTAGGCCTATATGACGGGCACACACTCGCCTTAGTCGAACGACGTGATGCCACACAGCCAGACCCCATCCGAGGCCAAGCACGCGAAGTGGTCATTACGCTTCGCACTCAGGCGTTGGTGTTGGCAAGCGGTTCCATTGAGCGACCCTTAGTGTTTGGCAATAATGATCTGCCCGGTGTCATGCTGCACTCCGCCGTCAATACCTACAGCGAGCGCTTCGCCTTGCAGCTGGGCTCACGCATCGTCTGCGCCACCAATAATGACAGCGTGTATGCGAGCGCCTGCGCGCTCGCTCGACACGGTGCGAACGTGACCATCGCCGATAGCCGCACACACGTCACACCCGCACTGCTGCAATTGGCGAGCACGGCTCAGGTGCGCGTACTCACCGATGCGCAGGTCGTGCACGCAAAAGGACAGCGCCACGTGCGTGCGGCCACGCTTGCAGTCGGCCAGAGCCACGCATCGATTGCCTGCGATCTACTCACCGTATCGGGTGGTTGGAACCCGACGGTTCATCTGAGCTCACATACCGGCATAGCACCCATGTATCGTGCAGACATCGATGCGTTTGTGCCAGGCGGCTTTGCGCCGGGGCATTACGGTGCGGGTGCCGTCACTGGCTGCTATGCGCTCTCCTCCGTGATACGCGAAGGCGCTGCTGCGGGCGGTAGCGCCGCCTGCTATGCCGGCTTCCAACGGGATGTCGACTCACTGCCCATGCCACTGATTGAGGATGTGGCTTATCGCCTAGAAACGACCCGATCATTACGCCCCACCAGCCGCCATAAGGCCTTTCTTGATTTTCAAACCGACGTGACCAGCGACGACCTGACAGTGGCCTACCAAGAAGGCTTTGTGTCGGTAGAGCATCTGAAGCGCTACACGACGCTTGGTATGGGCACTGATCAAGGCAAAACCAGCAACATCAATGCCATTGAGCACATGGCCCATTTGCGCAAGTTGCCGATACCCGCAGCAGGTACGACCACCTTTCGACCACCCTACACGCCCGTATCCATCGGCGCACTCGCTGGGCGACGTATCGGTCAGCACTTTAGACCGATCAGACGCACGCCTCTGCATGACTGGCATGCCGCCAACGGCGGCGTGTTCACCGAAGCAGGTCTATGGCTTCGCGTGTGGTACTACCAGTGGGCAGGACAATCCGTGGAAGCCGCCTACTTGGAAGAGATGCGCGTGGTCAGACAGGCAGTCGGCCTGTCAGACGTCTCAAGCCTCGGAAAAATTGATATACAAGGCGCTGATGCGGCTGAGTTTTTGAATCGTGTGTATGTCAACGGCTTTGCCAAGTTACCCATCGGCAAAGCGCGTTACGGCGTTATGCTCAATGACGACGGCACCGTATTAGACGACGGCACCACCGCGCGATTCAGTGACACCCAGTACTTTATGACCACTACCACCGCACAGGCGGCAGAGGTCATGTCACGTTTAGAGTTTCTCACGCAGATGGTGTGGCCGGAGTTAGCCGTTAATGTCACCTCAGTCACGGACCAATGGGCGGGCCTGTGTCTTGCGGGTCCTAAGGCGCGCACTGTATTGCAGCAGGCTTTCCCCACCATCGACATCTCCGATACCGCCATCCCTTATATGGCTGCGATCGAGACATCATTGGACGATCTGCCCTTGCGTATTTTGCGTCTGAGCTTCTCGGGCGAGCTTGCCTACGAACTCTATATCCCGGCAGAGTACGGCCACGCCTTGTGGCAACACCTGCTTGCCGCTGGCGCCTCGTCTGGCATCAAGCCCTATGGTTTAGAAGCACTGGCATCGCTTCGTATTGAGAAAGGCCACGTGGCAGGACTTGAACTTGATCATCGCACTACGTTGAGTGACTTAGGGCTTGCCAAAATGGCGCGCCCTGACAAAGCCTATATCGGCCAAGCGCTCAGTGATCGCCCAGGACTCACCGCCGCTGATCGCTGGAGTTTGGTAGGCCTTCGTCTGTCGATCGCAGGCCCACCCTTGCGTGGTGGCGCTATTTTGTTTTTTAAGGACGATGCCCTCGTTGGCCACGGCCGTGGCTACATCACCTCAGTCACTTGGTCGATTGAACTCAATCAATACATCGCACTGGCGCTATTGCAAGGCGGATTAGGCCATGAAGGCGAAGAGATCGTCTGCGTCTATCCATTGAAGCGAGAACAGGTGCACGCGCGTGTGGTGTCGCCTGTCTTTATTGATGCCGCCGGAGCGCGTCTGCGTGTTTAAGCGCTACTCTCCCCTCACCCACGCACTGACCGGCCGTGACGGGGCGAACGGTGAGCGGCGCTTTCAGTTTGCCGTGGCACCGATGGGTGAGCTGTTACTACTGGCGAGTCATCTGGGCAAGCAAGCGGCCTTCGCGCAGGAACTTAACCCACTGTTAGGCAACGCGCCCACACCAGCCACGCACACCGAACAACGCCTGACCAACAGTCTGCTGCTGCAGGTGGCCCCCGGCCAGCACTGGTGCCTAACCACCGATACAACGCTCGCTAACACACTCGCCACACGGCGCTTCTCAGCTGGCAGCGTCACCTCGCTCTCTCACAGCCGAGTGCGCGTGGTAATCACAGGCTCCGGCATTCCCGACTTACTCTCAAAGGGCATCTCGGTCGATCTAGACCCGACCCAGTTTGTAGTCGGCCAATTCGTACAAACGGCTTTAGAGCACATCGGCATTCTGCTGCACCGACGTGGCGATGATCAGTACGAACTCTATCTGCCATCGACCTTCGCGCGCACCCTGTGGGAGTGGCTACTCGATGCGGCGATGGCAGATGGCTATCACCTCCTTGCGCCATGACCGCTGACCTAGCCAAAGTCGCGCAGGCCACAGCAGTCAACAGCGCACCGCCGCGCCAAGGCTGGATCGATACCGCCAAAGCCCTCGCCATTTATTTGGTGGTTCTCGGTCATCTCGATCAATCTGATCTGGTGTCATCGTTTCTGTGGACCTTTCACGTCCCGTTATTTTTCTTCGTGTCCGGCTATCTAAGTAAAAGCGTCACTCCACACGCCTTTGGACGACGCCTCCTCACGCGCCTCGCACTACCCTATGTCTACTTGTACATGGCCAACGTGGGCCTAAGCGCACTCATCAATCACTCGTTCCAGCCGAGCACGATCGGTGCCGAACTGCTGGGTATCGTCTACGGTACCCACGCGTATCCTGATTTTATTAACGCCGCCCTGTGGTTCTTACCGGCACTGATGATCGTTGAGACGCTATATCATCTGGTGCTACGCCGTTATCCACTGGCGTATGTGCCCATGGTCGCCTTGTCCTATCTTATCTATCGGTCAGGCCACATCGATTTGTTCTTAAGCGTTGATCTAGCGCTCCTAGGACTTAATTTCTTCATCGCCGGCGCCTTACTTCGTCGCTTTCAACTCATGGACTCCTTAGCCCACCGACACGGGCTTGCCGCGGTGATTACCGCAGCCGCCACCCTAGCCACCCTGGGTGCCGCGCGCATTGGCAACGTGTGGTACACAGGGCCGCACTACGCCTGGTCGTTACTGGCAGGTCTCGCCGGCATCACGATGGCCTTAGGTGGTGCGTGGCTGATCGATCCTTGGTTACAACGACGCCGCACATTGTCTCGTGCGCTTCGATTTGTATCGACCAACACCTTATTTATTTTATGTTTTCACCAGTACAGCGCCTCGCTGACTGAACGCCTACTGCCATCCAATTGGCTAGGTTCTTGGCTAGGTTCTTGGCTGGGCGAGTCCATGGTCATCGCCGCGGTGGCGATCGCCCTGCTGGCTCCGTTTAACCTGTTGATATTGCGCTTTATACCGAGCGTCATCGGCGCACAACGAAAAGACGCCTAACAAAGCACCCATCGCGGCAGGACGCTTAATGAGCCCAGCGCCTTTGCTTACTGCGCCCGCAAGGCCCGCTCCAGACCCGCACTCAGATCGGCGATCAAGTCTTTGGCTGACTCAATACCCACCGATAACCGCAATAAGCTATCCGAGATACCCGCATTGGCACGCGCTGCCGCGTCCATCGCTACGTGGGTCATGGTGGCCGGGTGAGCGATTAAGCTTTCCACGCCACCTAAGGACTCCGCCAGCGAGAAGAACTCGAGGCCATTGACGCACGCTTTAACGGCCGGCAATCCACCTTTTAATTCGAAGCTCACCATCGCGCCAAAACCATTTTGCTGCTTGGCCGCGATCGAATGACCCGGATGGGAGGCCAATCCCGGGTAGTACACTGCCGACACCGCAGGGTGCTGGGTGAGTGCCTGCGCTACCTGCTTGGCATTGTCCTCATGGATCGCCAAACGCGCATGCAAGGTACGAAGCCCCCGCAAGGTCAGATAACTGTCAAACGCTGCACCGGTCAGGCCTAAGCAATTGGCCCACCACGCCAAATCGGTTGCCAATGCGTCGGTCGAGGCCACCACTGCACCACCGACCACATCGCTGTGGCCGTTTAAATACTTGGTGGTCGAATGTACGACCAGATCAGCACCCAAGGCTAACGGCTTTTGCCACAAGGGCGAGAGGAAGGTGTTATCCACCACCACGAGCGCACCCACCGCTTTAGCCAGCGCGCAGACAGCCGCGACATCCGTGATGCGAAGTAAGGGATTCGAGGGGGTTTCAATCCATACGAGCTTAGGCTTACTCGCGAGCTTGTCCTTCAGAGCAACCACATCCGTGGTGTCGACAAAATCCACCGTCAGCCAACCTTGACGGGCGAGCGCTGAGAACAAACGGAAGGTACCGCCATAGCAATCCATGGGTACCAACACCCGATCACCCGCGACACACAGTTGCGCCACCAAAGTAATCGCGGACATCCCCGAATTGGTCACGACCGCGCCCGCACCACCCTCTAACTCTGCAATTGCCTCAGCCAGTGCGGTGCGCGTTGGATTACCTGAGCGCGAGTAGTCGTATTGTCGTTTAACACCGAAGGACTCAAAACTAAAGGTTGAGCTCAGATGAATCGGCGCCACCACCGCTCCGTGCTGACTGTCGGTCTCAAGCCCCGCGCGCACCGTGCGCGTTTGCAAATCGTGAGTCTTCGCCATGTCTACGCTCCTGCCAATTCATTCAGACAGTTTGAGAAAATGGGTTTCAACAACTGACCTTCTTTCAAAAAAGCATCGTGTCCAAAAAGGGAATGAAGTCGCTCTAGGCGACCGTGCGGCAAGAGGCCCACCAGCGCCTCGGAGTCACTGAAAGGCACTAACTCATCCTCAGGCACAGCCACAACGGTCACGGGTGTGGTGATCGTGGTGGGATCGATGGAAAACAGATCAATTGATTCGGATAGCGCTAAAAACGATTCGGGACGATAACGAGAGACATAGGCGTCACCGCGTGCGAATAGATATTCTTCTACCGGCAGCGTCAAGCGATCATCTACCAGTTGCGGCGCGCCTGAAAAGCGCTCGCTAAATTCACGGCGCGTCCGATAGGTACACATCGCCAGGGCGCGCGCTAACTTTAAGCCACCCACCGCATCCTGATGACGTTGACCAAAGCGCACGATCTCACGCTCGACGCTGCGCAGTGCTTGCGCCATGGGATGACTGCGATGCGCGACCGACAACACTAAGGCACGTTGTACCCGCAGAGGCGCTAATTGGGTGAGGGCCAGTGCCACCTGTCCGCCATAGGAAGCACCCACCACGGCATGCAACCTGGGAATCGCCAAAGCGTCTAACACCTGGATAATCGCTCGCGCCTGATCGTAGGCACTCAGTGTCGGCAGTGCTTGCACTGCGGTGGGTGCGGTCGAATCCCCGCTACCGCCGAGATAATCAACACCCAGCACCTGAAACTGATGAGGATCAAGCGCTAAGCCTGCACCCACCACCGGCGCCCACCAGCCGCGATCCTCGGCACACACGCGCCGATAACCGGAGATACCTCCGATCGCCAACACCACGGGTTGACCCGTGTTACCGATGAGACGGTAGGCCATCTGCGCTTTTGCTAGCACGCCCCCGTGCTGCAAGTCGCACGGACTCGAGAGGCCGATCACGCCCTCACGGGCACACCAACCGGTCGAGTGGTCTGTTGCATCGTCTGTTTTGATCGCGGTCGTAGTCACCATCACCCATCCTCAGGCACACGCACTGGCGGTATGTCCTGAGCCGCCCACGGGTGGGTGGAAAACCGCCACAACCGTGCACAAGCACGCAGGACGGCGACCCATCTATCAGACCCGTGAGGGGCTGCAGGAGTTGGCACCTGAACGCTTCGCGCAGGTTGCCCCGGCTTCAAAGGGCCAGTCCCTCAGCCGGTCTAGATGGGCGCGCGCAGTCTACGAAGCCCCTGCCCACCCGTCAAGACGACTTGCCAGCGGCCATTGAATCCGTTACTGTACTAACGTACTAGTACATTAATACACTTTTATGAAGCACACGCGTCCCGATGACCCAAGCCAAGCAGCCGCCGCTGAGGCCGCGCTCTACAGCGCGATCCTGACCCTCACCACGGCCACGGAAGCCCAGTCGTTTTTCCACGACCTGTGCACCCCTGCCGAGCTGCAAGCGCTCGCCGACCGCTGGGCGGTGGTGGCACTCCTGCGCGAAAAGCACAGCTACCGAGAAATTCATCGCCGCACCGGCGTTAGCCTCACCACCATTGGGCGGGTGGCGCGCTTTGTGATGACCGGCAACGGCGGCTATGCACTCGCAGCCGTTCGCACCGGAGATGCCACCCGTGGATAAGCAACGCCTCAAGGTCGCGATCCAAAAGTCGGGGCGCCTAACCGACCACTCACTGGATCTGTTAACACGCTGCGGACTGAAATACAGCCGCGGCAAAGACCAACTACTGTGCTTTGGCGAGAACATGCCGTTAGATGTATTGCTGATGCGTGACGATGACATCCCGGATCTGGTACGCGAAGACGTGTGTGATCTGGGCATCGTGGGTAGAAACGTCTTAGAGGAAAAGCGACTGAGCCTCGTGGCGCAAGGACTGCCCTCGCAATTTATCGAGCTGCAAGCCTTAGATTACGGTCGCTGCCGTTTGGTGATTGCGGTACCAGAGGATAGGCCCTACCAAAGCCCGACTGATCTCAACGGGCTGCGCATTGCCACCACCTACCCGCACATCTTAAAAAAATGGCTCGCCGATCACGCGGTCAACGCATCAGTGGTTGTGCTCTCCGGCGCCGTTGAGATTGCGCCGCGACTGGGTCGAGCGGAGGCGATCTGCGATCTGGTCGCCACAGGCGGCACACTGAGTGCCAATCGGCTACGCGAGGTGAGCACGGTGTTTGAAAGCGAGGCGGTACTCATTCAAACCCCAGTACCCCTATCACCCGACAAACTGGCCTGGCTTAACCGCATTCGACTGCGCATCGACGGCGTGCAGCAGGTGAAAGAAAGCAAATACATCATGTTGCATGCGCCACGCTCTGCGCTGGCTGACATACGCAGGCTGCTACCCGGCTCTGAGTCACCGACCATCATTCCACTCGAAGGCCACCCAGAGCGCGTAGCCATCCACGCGGTGTGCCGTGAAAACGTATTCTGGGAAACACTGGAAAGCCTGAAGGCCGCCGGTGCCAGTGCAGTGCTGGTGCTCCCTGTTGAAAAGATGCTGGCCTAATGATCACGATTCAGACATGGGCAGAGTTGACGGGCGCGTTGCAAAGCGAGCTACTTAAAAGACCCAACGAGCAAGCAGGGCACGCTTTACAAGCTCAGGTCGCTGCGATCATAGACCGGGTGCGTGTGGACGGAGATTCGGCGCTACGCGCTTATACGCTTGAGTTCGATCAGGTCGATGTGCCATGCACCCGAGTCACCGACGCCGAGTTCACCCAAGCGCATGCGGATCTCTCAGCGGATGCCATTCGTGCGCTACAACGTGCGATCGACCAGGTGCGCCGATTTCATGAGGCGCAGATCACCGCACCCATCTGTGTGCAGACATCACCCGGAGTGATGTGTGAGTTAGTCACCCGACCACTCAATGCGGTCGGCCTCTATGTACCTGCCGGGCGCGCGCCTCTCCCCTCAGCCGCCATCATGTTGGCAGTCCCTGCCGCGATCGCTGGCTGCCCCACTCGCATTCTGTGCACCCCACCGCGCCGTGACGGCAGGGCCGATCCCGCTGTTTTAGTGGCAGCACAACTAGCCGGCATCACCCAAGTATTTAAAGCCGGTGGTGCCCAAGCGATTGCCGCCATGGCCTATGGCACATCAAGCCTACCCAAAGTCGACAAAGTCTTTGGACCAGGCAATGCCTATGTGACTGCAGCCAAACTGCACGTGGCCAATGACCCAGCCGGCGCCGCACTGGATCTGCCAGCGGGCCCGTCTGAGGTGTTAGTGATCGCCGATGACAGTGCTCACCCTGAGTTTGTCGCGGCTGACCTCCTGGCCCAAGCCGAACACGACCCAGCTTCTCAAGTGATCCTACTCACACCGTCGAAAGGCCTCGCTCAACAGGTAGCGAGCGCCATCGAACGTCAACGCACTCACCTCAGTCGTCACGCGATCATTGAGGCAGCCCTGAGTGCCAGTCGGTTAATCGTGGTTCCCAATCTGGCCACTGCCATCCTCATCAGCAACACCTATGCTCCTGAGCATCTGATTCTGCACACGGAGAATGCCCGCGCAGTATTGGCTGAGATCACCACAGCGGGCTCGGTGTTTATAGGGCCGTGGTCGCCGGAGTCTGTCGGTGACTACTGCAGCGGAACCAATCACGTGCTACCCACCTATGGCTATGCTCGCGCCTACTCTGGTTTATCGCTGGCCGATTTCAGTCGACGCATGTCCGTGCAAGAACTGACCCCTCAAGGCCTTGCCGATATCGGCCCGATCGCCATGACGTTAGCATCGCTTGAAGGCCTCGATGCACACGCCCAAGCGATTGCCGTGCGTCTTAGGCAGATGGAGACACGATGAGCATTGCCGCGAAACTCGGTCGACCGGATATCCTAGCACTCACACCTTACAGCCATGCGGCGTGGGACCCGTCCCTCGAGCGCCTCCACGCCAATGAAAATCCGTGGCGCGCCAGTGCCGATAAAAGCGATGCGGGCCTTAATCGGTACCCGGAACCCGACCCCATCACGCTGGAGAGCCGACTAGCAACGCTGTATGGCGTCACTGCCAATCAACTACTGGTCGGGCGCGGCCTAGACGAAGGTATCGATCTGCTGATGCGTGCTTTTTTGGTCCCTGGACGCGATGCCTTAGTGCAATGCCCGCCCACCTTTGGCATGTATGCAGTCGCCGCCAAGATCCAAGGGGCCGAGATCATTCATGTGCCCTTAACGGGGGATGGCACTTTTGCACTCAACGTGAATGGCCTGTTAGCAGCCTGCTCGGCGCGTACCAAGTTGGTGATGCTGTGCTCGCCCAACAATCCCACAGGCAATGTCATTCCCCGTGATCAGATACGCGCCCTTGCTCGGCAACTGAATGATCAAGCGCTTTTGGTGGTGGATGAGGCCTACATTGAGTTCTCAGATACACCCAGTTTGCTTGACTGTCTCACGGAGCATCCGAATTTAGTGGTTTTACGCACGCTCTCGAAAGCCTATGGCCTTGCCGGCGCGCGCTGTGGAACGGTACTCGCGGCCCCCGATATCATTGATCTGCTGCGGCGCATTCGCCCACCCTACTCGATGGCAACCCCCGCCACTGAGGCGATTCTGTGCGCACTGTCCGCAGACGCCCGACGTGAGGCTAAAACGCAGGTGAGCCTTGTGATATCGGAAAGAGCGCGTCTGCAGCACGCACTGGCTGCGATACCACTGATCACACGTGTCTACCCGAGTGAAGCTAATTTTTTGATGGTGGCCTGTCAGTCCGCTGACACACTCATGGCGCGAGCCAAACGCGCAGGCTTTCTGCTGCGCGATGTCAGCTACCACCCACAGACCCGAGCGTGCGTCCGCATCACGATCGGCACACCCGCCCAAAACGATCGCCTCTTGGAGGGGCTTAGCATCCCATGACGCCGACTTTGTTTATCGATCGGGATGGCACACTGTTAGAAGAGCCCAGCGACTACCAGGTAGATCGTCTCGATAAAATCCGCCTGATGCCCGGGGTGATCCCCGCCTTACTGAGCCTGCAAGCGGCCGGTTACCGCCTGGTGATGATCACCAATCAAGACGGATTAGGTACGGACCGCTTTCCGTTGGCGGATTTTCAAGAAAGCCATGACTTTCTGATGCGCCTACTCAACTCACAGGGCGTGCATTTCTCGGAGGTACTGATCTGCCCACATCACGCGCACGATGGCTGTGACTGTCGCAAGCCCAATACCCGTTTAGCAGACGACTATCTCAAAAATTATCCGATGGACCGAGCGCGCTCTGCCGTGATCGGCGATCGTGACAGTGATCAGATACTCGCTGAACGCTTACACATCAAAGCCTTTCGCATCGCGCCTGCTGGGACTGAAGGCATCGACTGGCCACAGATCGCCCAGGCGCTCGGCCGAGCTCATCGCACCGCACAGATACAACGCAAGACACGAGAAACCGATATCACGGTATCTGTGGACTTGGATGCCGATGAACCCAGTGTTATCCAGACGGGCATTGGTTTCTTCGATCACATGCTAGAACAAATCGCCAAGCACAGCGGCATACAACTGTCTCTTCACTGTCGGGGCGATCTACAAATCGATGAACACCACACGGTAGAAGACTGCGCACTCGCATTGGGTCAAGCCTTACGGCAAGCGCTCGGCAATAAGGTGGGTATCGCCCGCTATGGTTTTCTGCTGGCCATGGATGAGGCCGAGGCGCAGGTGGCACTTGATCTATCGGGCCGCGCGTACTTCGTGTTTGAAGGTCAATTTACCCGCGAGGCGGTGGGTGGATTACCCACCGAACTGGTTTCGCACTTCTTTCGAAGCCTTGCTGATGCCTTAGGCGCCACCTTGCATCTATCCGTGCGTGGCGAGAACACCCACCACATGGTCGAAAGCTGTTTCAAGGGCGTCGGACGAACGCTACGCCAAGCGTTTCGCTTAGAAGGCGATACGCTTCCCTCCAGTAAAGGCACGCTATGACACAGGATGTGCTCATCGTCGACAATGGTGGTGCCAACATCGCCTCCATCGGCTTTGCACTCGCTCGCCTTAAACGTACCGCGCGCGTGTCCTCTGATGCGACCGACATACTCGAAGCGGACCATGTGATCCTGCCAGGCGTAGGCTCTGCCGGTCATGCCATGGATCGTCTGCGACGTAACGGCCTTGATACGGCGCTACGAGCTCGCACGCGACCGCTGCTGGGTATCTGCCTAGGTATGCAATTGCTGTTTGAGCACTCGGAGGAATCCAATACGTCGTGCTTGGGGGCCTTAGATGGGCGCATTGAGCGACTCGTGGGCAGTGCTGGCGTCTATGTGCCGCACATGGGATGGAACAGACTCGATATGGCGCACCCACATGTCTTGTTTGAAGGCATTCAGGCCGGCAGCTACGCCTACTTCGTGCATAGCTATGCCGCCCCACTGAGTGAGCACACCACCGCACGCTGTGAGCACGGACGCGTGTTCTCAGCCGCGGTCAGCCGCGGTAGCTTTCACGGCGTGCAATTTCACCCAGAGCGCTCAGGGCCATTAGGCGCACGTCTCTTTGAAAATTTCCTAGCAATGGCTGCTTAAGCATGCACCTTATCCCCTCAATGGATCTAACCGAAGGCCGCTGCGTGCGACTACTGCATGGCGACTTCGCACAAGAGACTACATACACGGTCACACCGACCGAGCTCTACCAGCGCTATGCCAACCTAGGCGCCACGTGGTGCCACGTGGTGGATCTAGATGGCGCTCGAGTGGGAACCCCCGCGCACCTCGCTTTAATCGAATCACTCGCAAGCCTAGGCACACTCAAGCTACAGGTGGGCGGCGGCTTGCGTGATGCGGATGCCGTTCTTCGTACCCTGACAGCGGGTGCCACCCGCGTGGTCATTGGCAGTCTCGCCATCAGTGATCCCGCCACCGTCACGCAATGGCTTAGCCGGTGGGGTTCTGAAGCGATTGTATTGGCACTCGATGTGCGCCTAGATGAGAATCGCCACCCACGCATTGCAACCCACGGCTGGAGCCAACAAACACAACACAGCCTGTGGGATGTCGTCGCATCCTTCCAAGCAACCGGGCTTCGTCACGTGCTTTGCACCGACGTCGGCCGCGACGGCGCCTTAAGCGGCCCGAACGATGCACTCTATCGTGAAGCGGTTATCCGCTTCCCTACCCTGGCCTGGCAGGCGTCTGGCGGTATTCGTAGCGCACAGGATCTGGCCACCTTGGCCAACACCGGAGTGGATGGGGCGATCAGTGGTCGAGCATTAATCGAGAATCGGCTGAGTGCACAGGAGTTACGGCCATTCTTACCCGCCGCATAATTCCGTGTCTTGATGTACGCGATGGTGTCGTCGTCAAAGGCGTGCGCTTTCGTGATCATCAAGTGGTCGGCGATGTCCTCTCACTAGCGGATCGCTATCGCCAGGCGGGTGCTGACGAACTCGTTTTCTATGACATCACCGCAAGCCCGGATGGGCGGACAGTCGATCGCAGCTGGATCCAAGCGGTCGGCGCGTTACTGGACATCCCTTTTTGCGTGGCCGGTGGCATACGCTCCGTTCGGGATGCAGAGGAAATATTAAGTGCGGGCGCTGAGAAGATTTCTATCAACTCACCCGCGCTTAGCCAACCTGCTTTGATCGATCAGCTGGCAACGCGCTTTGGCTCGCAGTGTGTGGTCGTGGGCATTGATAGCGATA
>CAIYVA010000229.1 GCA_903929455.1 uncultured Pseudomonadota bacterium
CGCGATGTATTCGTGTATTCGATGTGTCATCGCTTGATCTCACATGACTCTAAACGAGGCGAGCCGACTGAACAAACGAGGAGAATACAATCGAAGGCCGGTCCCCTGCCATCAATTAAGAGAACACGATCAGCCACCCTACACCCCCCGACCCGGATCTCGTTGACCGACTGAGTGTAACGAGGTGTACTCTCAAGAAGGATGGCCTGCAACCTGCACCCCGTCGATACGTCACATCAGATCGCTGCTGAGCGGACATCAGAACTGGACCAGTTAAAGCAGGTCGGTCAACCCACCAAGTGCCCCGCCAAGTGACCCCCAAAACCGAACTGAGCGAGCTTAATGCTAGAGTACGCGTGTCACACACCTTTTGCTGTCACTTCCCCTAACAAGGAACGCTATGCACCTCGGTCTCATCCCCCTGATGAAGCAAGGCTTCACCACCCAACCCGCCTGGGTGCGCCCGTTCCTGCACATGGTAGAAGCCGCCGGGGTCGAGTCACTGTGGACGGTTGAGCACCCCATCATGGCGGAGCATTACGAGCCGCTTTATCCCTACAGCGAGGATGGCAGAGCACCTACGCTACCTGACACAGAGATGTGCGACCCACTCGAGTGGCTCGCCTTTGCAGCTGGTGTTACCCAGACGGTCAAATTGGGTGTCGGCGTCATGTTGCTGCCACTGCACTCACCGGTCATCCTCGCCAAGCGCGTGGCCACACTTGATGCGCTGTCTGGCGGGCGCATGCGCCTCGGTGCCGGCATGGGTTGGCAGCGTGAGGAATATGAATCGATAGGCATCCCCTACGCCGAACGAGGCCGCCGTTTAGATGAGTCGATCGGCGCTTTACGTGCGCTTTGGACGCAATCCCCGGCGAGCTTCGAGGGCGAGTTCTATCGCTTCCACCGCGTGCACTCAGATCCCAAGCCCGCCCAAACGGCGGGCGTCCCTATCCTAGTGGGCGGCTCCAGTGAACTGGCGGCGCGGCGCGCCGGCCGAATCGGTGATGGGTTTTTTCCACACGCCATTTCACCAGATGACTTGGCACGCCGCATTGACACCATGCGCGCGGCCGCTCGCGAGGCAGGACGCAACCCAGATACCATCGAGCTTACCTTCTCACCCTGCAGCTGGAAGTTTGGTGCGTCGCTTGATCTGGGCATCATGCGCGCCTACGCTGCCCTCGGCATCACCCGACTCATCGCCGTGGCCCACGAGGCCATGAGTACCGACATTAAAGACATCGAGCGCTTCATAAAGACCTGTCAAGATACCGTGCTTGCCCGGCTGTAAGTCATAGACAACCTACTCACAGAGACACCCAATGCAAAACCCTGAGAACGTCGTCAACTCCATGATCGCCAGCTGTTGCCGCCGCGACATTGATGCAGTGATGACACATTTTCATAGCGATGCGATCTACCACAACATCCCCTTACCCGCCGTGCAAGGCCACCCGGCCATACGTGCCGTGCTGGCGGGCTTTTTGGAAGCGGCGACCGATGTGGATTGGCGTATTCACTTCAGCGTATCAAACGACGCTGGCATCGTGATGAACGAGCGCACCGATTGCTTCACACTCCCGGCCGGCAAACTGGAGTTGCGCGTCATGGGTGTGTTTGAGGTGCGCGATGGGCGCATTGCGGCGTGGCGCGACTATTTTGACATGGCACCACTGGCGCCTTTTTTAGGCGCCTAATATCGGGTATCGACCCATCGGCTTATCGAGCGGCCGATAGGGGCTTAAGCGTCTGTAGCGCCGCTTCAAAAGCGTCGCGTGCGATGGCTAATACGTAGCCTGCCTGCACCCAACGATCGCTCTCCTCCCGCTCCTCGCCCGTCTCAGTACGGCGGGTCTGCGCGTAATACATCGCGTACTGAACGCCGCCCGCTTCTGCCACAGCTGGCAATAATTCAGGTGCAAATGGAATGCGCTCGTGAGGCTCTGCGTGTGCTAGGCAAAGCGCAAAACATCGGGTCCACAGACGGCGGAAATCCTCGACATACGCGCGACGATCATCCACCCCATCTACACTCACTTGCACACAGGTCGGTGTCGCGATGCGGCCATGTACAAAGCGTACGCGCTCAAACACAGGCGCGAGCGCATCCAAGGTCACATCAAAATTTGCGCCGTACAGGTCATTACCCACATACCAGTGCGACAGATCCGCAGTAAAGCGAAGTTCCGGGAAGCGCTCAATGGCACTGAGGGTGCGACGAATATCCTGCGTGATCGACCCACGATGCGTCTCTAATAGCAGAGGGTGCGCATGCTTTACACTGGCATCCATTAAGGCTTCGCAGTAACGATTGATCTCTCGATCTGTTTCGAGACCCGTTCCCACGATCACGGTAGTTGATGAGAAGCCGAACGCACCGTTGGTGCGCGCGACCTCCTCTATCTGCGCAAGATCGGTAATGCGTGCGACCGCAAAGCGGGAAAAGCCAAGCTGCTGAGTAGCCGATGGCCAAGGCGTCTGTACAGCCTCATAACCGGCTGATGCCAGCACCGAATACAAGTCGGCATCCTGCAGTCGTGGGCCTGTCGAAAAATCTGGGGCACCCCATAAATTAATGAGGTTAAAACACGGCAGAAAGCGTGCGCGGGCTTCGTTTTTCATCAGGCAAGGATCATCGTGCATGCAACGTCATTAGCCAGCGGTCGATTTAAGGCTCAACCGGTAAATGCACCACCAGACCCGATAAGTCATCGGTGATGCGGATCTGGCATCCCAAGCGACTATTGGGGCGCCTGTCATCCATGCTCTCCAACATCGCCAATTCCTCAGCCTTAGGTGGCACTAAGCGATTGATCCACTGCTCATCGATGTAGCAGTGGCAGGTACCACAGGAGAGCATACCGCCGCACATGCCCTCCATGCCTGGCAGGGAATTAATCACAGCCCCCTCCATCACCGACTCCTGATGATCAGCCGATATGACATGAGCCGTGCCGTTAGCCTCAATGTAGTTTACTTTGGCCATACGCTTACGCTACGCCCCTGCCTTAAAAGACAGCGGCAGCGATTGGAAGCCATGGACGTTGGCGGAGTGCACAATGCGTGCATTGGCCTGATCCACTTCATAGCGCCCAGTCATCTTAAACAACTCCTCAAGCGCGATGCGCGACTCAAGACGCGCCAAGGGTGCGCCCAAACAACTGTGCAAGCCGTAGCCAAAGCCAATGTGATCACGCGAGTTACGCTTGATGTCAAAGACATCGGGGCGCTCATACTTTCGATCGTCACGGCCGGCAGAGCCAAACAGCACCGCCACCTTGGCGCCCTCCGGTATCACACGACCATGCATCTCCACTGCACGCGTGGTGGTCCGCGCCTGTAACTGCACCGAGGAGTCATACCGCAGCGTTTCTTCAATAGCACCACTGATCAGTGCAGGATCATCCAATACACTCTGCAGTGTCTCAGGGTGTTTCCACAGTTGAAAGACCGCATTACCCATCAGTTTGGTGGTCGTTTCGTGCCCCGCGAAGGCCAACAACTGAAGATACCCCATGGTGTCTAAATGATTGATGCGACCACTCTGCAAAGCAGTCATGAGATGACTGACGAGATCCTCACTGAGCGAGGCCTGCGATCGCGCAGCGATCACCGCCTCGTTGTACTTACCGAGATTGATCAACCCTTCGATACCGGCCGCCGTCAATCCCTGCACACCCTCCTCGGTATGAACCGCATCATTGGTCCACTGCATGATGCGCGCATCATCCTCAGGCGGGTACCCAAGCAATCGACACATGATGAGCATCGGCAGACGCCCCGCATAGTCAGCGATCATGTCAATTCGCCCTGTCTCGCGACAAGAGGCCAACAGCGAACGCGCGGTGGTGCGAATCAACTGCTCAAGTTCCGCCATCTTAGCCGGCTGAAACAACTCACTCATCACATGGCGCAGGCGCGTGTGATTGGGTGGATCGGTGGTCATCACATCGAAATAGGCCGCATCCGGTCGACCCTGCAACTCGATGCCCTTGGCACTGGAGAACACTGAGAAGTTCTTGAGTACTGACTTGCAGTCATCGAAGCGGGATACCGCCCAAAAGTCATACTGATCGTTATGATAAAGCGGCGCTTCATCGCGCAGGCGGCGATAAATGGGATAGGGATTCTCGTGCGTCGCATAACTATACGGATCGAACTCGACCATCGGCGTTCTCCTGTTAAGCCACCCGGACCCAGCCTACGCGTTAGCAAAACCCTACCACAGGGGCGCATCAGACTCTCCGCTCAAAACATCCTTCCGTTGGCCACCACTTTTCTCCAAATGGCCAACCCTCCCCCCCCCCTTTTTTGGCTTTTTAGCGTGGTTTTTTCGCCCACTGGTGCGGCCAGTCCGCGCCGTCTGACCCTCGGACCACCCGGCGGAAACCCCCAAACCCCGCCGCTCAAACGCCCTCTCTGGCCCTCACCTTGACACCCGCGGCCGAAAGCCGTTTCATTGCTGATCTAGTGGGTTGAGGGGTTGCTGTGACGCATAGCCAAGCGAGTGTATCTGCAGAGTTAAGAGCGGCCGATGTGACCGTCCAACTGCGCGGCTACCGATGGCCAAATCCGAACGACGTCACCGTGTGCGAAGAACCCGCCATCCTAGGACTAAACCTCGGACCACATCCAGTCATCGGCGTCGCCCGCTACTGCCTACCGGGTACCTCGAGCGCCTTCGGGAGACTCGGCACGCTGACCTTCATGCCAGGCGGCATCCCACTACACTCGCGCGGTAATGGCGGCGAACATCGAGTCGGCGCCATCTGCTTCGACCGGGATCGCTTTGAAAGCGTCAGTGGCCTGCGTGAATGGGATGTGGATCGGCTCGAACGCTGTCTCGACATTCGCGCGCCTCACTTGGAGCAAAACGCACGACGACTGGTGATGGAAGCAGAGGTGCCGGGCTTTGCCAGCGCCCTCATGACCGAGTGTCTCGGGCTGTCGCTCATGATCGACATCGCCCGCTATCTGCGCCCAAGAGAAGTGATGGATGCAGGCCCTCACCCACTATCGAAGCAACAACTGGCCATCATTCGCGATTTATTAGAACAACCGGATCGGCCACCGCCGCGCTTACGCGAGATCGCAACCGCCTGTCACATGGGTGTACGCACCCTGACACGCGCCTTCCGCCGGACGACCGGCGTCACCATCGGCCAGTACGCTGAAGAAATTAGAGTGGCGCGCGCACGGGTATTACTCACCAGCACTGACCTTCCCTTGACGACGATTTCCTGGCGCTTGGGTTTCTCACGCCCGGCGGCCTTCAGCACCGCCTTTCGACGCGTCACAGGGACCAGCCCAAAACGCTATCGTCTGGAACAACGCAGCTAGACAGCGCGCCCATAGAGCGACGTATCCCATAGGGCCATCACTCCCCTGATCTGGCCAAGCCGCGCCTCGGGTTTGGCCGGCCAGTTGAAGCGCCACCCACCCAGTGCTAGATTGATCTGATCAGGGCACACGCCCGCACTGTGAGCACACGTATGGCCTCCCCAAACACGCGTACCCGACGCACGCTCTATGTCTCGGCAGTGGATCAGCTCACCTTACAATCACGCCCCACACCGACGCTCGGCCCCAAAGACGCACTTATCCGAGTAGAAGCGTGCGGCATCTGCGGCAGTGATTTAGGCTATCTAGCGGCCGGCGGATTACCCATGAACAGTGGACAGCCTTTAGCGATCGGCCATGAGTTCGCTGGCATCGTAGAGGCTGTTGGCTCAGACGTCTCCACGCTCGCGCCGGGTACTCGCGTCATCGTCAATCCTGACATCAATATGATTGGCGCAGGCGCGCCTGAGTCCGGCTTTTCCGACTGGGTCATCATCCCCGATGTACACGTGGGCAGCAACATACTGCTCGTACCCAGCAATCTCAGCGCTGAGATTGCCGCACTCACGGAACCATTGGCCGTTGGATTACACGGTGTCAATCAGGCGCGCATCACACCAACAAGCAAAGTGGTCGTGTTTGGTGTCGGCATGATAGGTCTTGGTGCTGTGATCGGCTTACAGCGCCGCGGTGTGCAGAACATCATCGCTGTCGATACCAACGACGCGCGTCTAGCCCTAGCCCGTCGCTATGGCGCACACCACACCATCAATCCGCTACGTGAGGATCTGGTGAATGCGCTCGCAACTCACCATGGTGAGGGTGAACGCTATGGCTGGCGAGTGGTCGGTACCGATGCCTTTATCGATACCGCAGGATCCGACAGCCTACTGCACAGCGCAGTGAGTGTTGCCCCTGCACACGCCCGACTGGTCATCATTGCCATTCATAAAAAACCAGTGGCACTGGATTTGGTCATGGTGATGGCCAAAGAACTGCAGATTGTAGGCTCGTGCTCGTACCCACACGAAGAAATTGCCGACGTGTTAGGCGCCTTGGCTGCCGGTGAATTCGATCCCCAGGCTCTGATCACGCACCGATTTCCATTCGATGAAGTCATCAGTGCATTCGACTGCGCCCGTCGCGGGGGCGATGCCGTTAAAGTGATGGTGAACTTTTAATTAAAAAGCCCTCGTTCATGGAACGAGGGCTTTGATCGATCCGCTGCTAAATAACTTACTCAGGCGATCAGCAGACCAGCGCATGAATGAGTCGCGGAGGCGACCCATAAC
>CAIYVA010000230.1 GCA_903929455.1 uncultured Pseudomonadota bacterium
CCCTAAGCAAAGCAGAATGACATTGTGAAATTCCTGACTAGCCTGCGAAGTGAACGTCTCGTCGCCGACATCAAGGCGAACAGCGAGCCCGCCTCTCCCCTTCGCAAAAAAGCCATCCAAAAGCTCATCCTGTTGGGTGCAAACGTTATCACACCGCTGCTCGATGCACTCGATGAAGCGGATCGCTCCGAGGCTGCCGCCTACAGCGAGGTGCTGGCGGCGTTATGTGACGCGAAATCATTTCCCAAAATACTCAAAGGGCTCGCAGCGCCCAACCCGACGGTCGTTAAAGCGGTCGCTCAGGCCTTGGCCAAAAGCCAAGACTTCCCAGCCACCCTGTTGATTCCGGCGCTCAAAGATCACAGCCTATCGAGCATCGCTCTACTCGACATCATTGGCGCCCATAAAAATCGCATCCCGGTACGCGACCTGCTAAGCGCCGCCTACGGCAATGATGCCGGCGATAAAAACGCGCTGTTTAAGATCATCAATCAAGTGGTGGATGAAAGCGCACTGCCGGATCTGCTGCCGCGCCTCGAAGGCAAAGACTTAGGGATTCGCGTGCAACTGATGGCCATCGTCAGCCGCTTTGGCACAGCAGACGTCCAAAACGCACTGCTCACGCAAGTCAAAGACCCCAACAAACTCATTCGCCAGGCCGCACTGATGGGCTTGAGCAAACAACCCCCCTTAAGCAACATTGCCCCCATTGTCGGATTACTGGCGGATGCCGATATCGAAGTAGCCAATCGCGCGGTGGAACTACTCATTAAGGCAGCCCACCCGGACACCATGCAGTATCTGATCGTGGCCCTACAGGATGAATCGGAGTACGCGCGCCGCGCAGCGGTTGAGGTACTCAACGAATTAGGCGACGTACACGCGATTAAATACCTTTTTTCAGCTATCAAAGACAGCGATTGGTGGGTGCGTTCGCGCGCCGCAGATGCCTTAGGAAAAATTGGTGGGCCGCGCGTGATCGATGCGGTTCTTGAGTTGGTGCGCGATCAGGATGAGGACGTGCGTCGTGCCGCCATTGAAATATTAAATCAAACCAAAGATGAGCGCGCCGTCGACTCCTTACTGACAGCCACCAAAGACGACGACTGGTGGGTGAGCGAGCGGGCTGTGGATGCGCTTGCCGATATGGGTGCTGTGCGCGCCGTGCCGCGACTCCTAGAGATGCTTGACGGCCAGGCGCGTGCATTACCGACCACCCTTCGTGCGATCGGTCGCTTAGGCTCACCCAGCCACATTGCTGTGTTACTACCGCTGCTCGAGCGAACCGAAGCAGAGATTGTTGTGGCGACCGTCACGACCCTCGGTCAACTGACCGACAGCACACAGATGAACGCTGTCTTAACGGCGCTGCGAACCCTAAGCGAATCGAGCAGCGACGCAGACATCGTATCCAGTGCGCGTGCCACCTTAAGCGAACTCGAGACCCGCTTAGCGGATACCGCAGCCACCAGCCGAGTCGCCACCTTAGGCCAAATCTCCATTGATGACAGCGCCAATGTGCGCGCCATGCTCGCCAAAAAAACCTCGCACAGCCGCCGCATGGATGTATCGACGCTACGCGCTGGCGATGTACTGGGCGATCGCTATCGCTATATTGAAAAAATCGGCAAAGGCGCTTTTGGTACGGTGCTGTTGATGCACGACCAAGCGGTCGATGAGCAGCTGGTACTTAAGTTTTTAAATCCCAATGTCGCCGACGACGAAGAGATCATGCGGCGCTTTGTGCACGAGCTGCGCTACTCGCGCAAAATCACCCACCCGAACGTCATTCGTATCTATGATTTTCTCAATATTCGCGGTAACTACGCGATATCTATGGAATATTTCAAGAGCCATACCCTCGCTCAAGAAATCAGACAGGGCGCACCCATGCCCATCAGCCAAGCGATCCGCTTTGGTGTCGATATCACTAGCGGCATGGGCGTCGCCCACGATGTCGGCATCATCCATCGCGACTTAAAACCAGCCAACGTGCTAATCAACGACAAGGGTGTCCTTAAGATCGTCGACTTTGGCGTGTCCTCCGCGGTCTGGGAGGGGGAAGCGCACCTCACCCGCGCAGGCTATGTGATCGGCTCACCCAAATACATGGCGCCCGAGCAAATTTTAGGCAAAGACACTGATCCACGCGCCGATATCTACAGCACCGGCGTGATGCTCTATGAGATGCTCACCGGCCAGCCGCCCTACTCGCGAGGCGACCATATGGCTGTCATGTACCAACACGTGCAGGGTAAGGCGCCCACGCCGATCGAACTACGACCCGAATTGCCCACAGCGCTCTCTGACCTTGTGATCAAAGCGATGAGTGTTGAACGCGAAGAACGCTTTGATAGTATGGATACGCTACGCCTTGCCCTCGAACCCTTTCTGTAACTAGCCACCGAGCACGCCATGCCCCGTGTCGACGCCTTTCTAAAGCTCGGTTCCGCACAAGGCTGTTCAGACATTCACCTCGCTGTGGGCGTGCCACCCATGCTGCGCATGAGCGGCGAACTAATGCCCATCCGCTTTCGCGATCTCGCAGACGCTGAGTTATCTGGTTACTTAGCGGAGATCATGACCAAGACACAGGCAGAACTTTTTAACTCAGGAAAAGATCTGGACTTCTCCTATGTGTCTGAAGAGGGTGGACGCTTTCGCGTCAATATCTTTCGCAAAGAAACCGGCATTGGCGCCGTGTTTCGCACCATTCCAGACACCGTGCCTACGCTTGAAAGCCTGAATCTGCCGCCGATTATCGGCAAGTTACTTGATCAGCATCAAGGCATGATCTTGGTCACAGGCGCTACCGGTAGCGGTAAATCCACCACGCTTGCGGCGATGATCAACGAGCTTAATTGCACCCGCGCACTCAATATTATTAGCCTGGAAGACCCCATTGAGTTTGTCCATCACAGTCAAAAGTCACAGGTAATTCAACGCGAATACGGCACGCACGTCCCCTCCTTCGCCGAAGGCGTACGCGCCGCCATGCGCGAAGACCCCGATGTGATTTTAGTCGGTGAAATGCGCGATGCGGAGACCATCCGTATGGCAATGACTGCGGCAGAAACAGGACACCTGGTGCTTGGCACCTTACACACCAATAGCGCCGTCAAAACCATCGACCGCTTAGTGGATGCACTGCCGATCGAAGAGCGCGAACAGACCAAGAGCTTTTTGTCGCAAAGCCTGCTGGCTGTGATCACGCAAACCCTGGTCCGCCGGGTCGATAGTCGCGCCCGACGGGCGATCTGTGAAATCATGATTATGAATCGCGCCATCGGCAAACTGATCCAAACCGATCAGACCCACCAGATTCCATCGCAACTGCAGACTGGTAAGGACAGCGGCATGCAACTGCTCGACCAGGCCCTACTAGAGGCTGTCCGACTCAAGGACATCGATGCCGATGAGGCCTATGCGTACGCGACTGACAAGAAACCGTTTCAGCGTTTCGTGTCTAACCCAGAACACTTCGCCAAACTCGATATCACGTCGGGCTAAAGCACACCATGGCGCAACTCGACACGTTTCTACAGGCCGTCCTCGATCGCAATGGTTCAGACCTGCACTTTTTAGCAGGTGATCCACCGCGCATTCGTCTGTACGGCCAATTACAGAGCCTGCACCCGGATCCCCTGAGCGCCGATTATGTGCGCGAAGCGCTCTATGAAGTCATGCCGCCCAAGGCGATTGCACGCTTTGAGGCAAAAGAAGGTGCGGACTTCGCTTATTCGATACCCGATGCCGGACGTTTTCGCGTCAATATCCTAAGGCACGCCAAAGGCATGGGTGCGATCTGTCGAGCGATCCCAGCCGGCGCTAAGACGCTCGATGAGTTGAATATGCCCGAATCGGTGCGCGCGCTGTGTCGCTTAAAAAACGGCCTCATTCTCGTGACCGGCAAGACCGGCTCCGGCAAGTCCACCACCCTAGCCGCGATGGTCGATGACATTAATGCACGCACCAAGGGACACATTTTAACGATCGAAGATCCGATCGAATTCGTTCATCGCCGGCAGAACTGCCTAATCAGCCAACGTGAAATTGGCGTACATGCCAGCTCTTTTTCTGAGGCTGTGCACTCAGCACTGCGCGAAGATCCTGATGTTATTTTGATTGGTGAAATGCGTGACCTTGAAACCATCAGCATCGCGGTGAGTGCCGCGGAGATGGGCATTTTAGTCATGGGTACCTGACATACCAATGGCGCACCCGCCACCATCGATCGAATCGTCAATGCGTTCC
>CAIYVA010000231.1 GCA_903929455.1 uncultured Pseudomonadota bacterium
CCTCCTCGGTGGTGGCACTGGGCAGCGACAACACACCGACCGATGCGGCGCCGCGCTGGTCGATCGTCTTTTTAAGACCCGCCGCCGCAGCCTCGAGCGCCGTCTGCCAATCCGTTGCCACCAAGACACCGGCTTGGCGCACCATCGGGGTCAACAAGCGATCGGCTGAATAAATTCCTTCATAGGAGAATCGATCGCGATCAGAGATCCACGTTTCATTGACCGCCTCGTTCTCCTGCGGCACCACCCGCATTAAGGTTCCGCGGCGCACATGTCCCGACAAATTACTGCCCAAGGCATCATGCGGCGACACCATCGCTGTCTGAGTCATCTCCCACGAGCGACCTTGGTAACGAAAGGGCTTGGAATTCAAAGCACCCACCGGACACAGATCAATAATGTTGCCGGACAGCTCGTGGTCCACACTCTGCTCAACCCACGTACTGATCTGCGTCGCTTCACCGCGACCCATGGTGCCAAGCTCCTGCAGTCCCGCGATCTCAGCGGTAAATCGTACGCAGCGCGTGCAATGGATACACCGAGTCATGTCGGTGGATACCAACGGACCGATGTTCTTATCCTTAACGACGCGCTTGCGCTCCTCAAAGCGCGCCGCATCCCGACCAAAGCCCATCGCCAGATCCTGCAATTCACACTCGCCGCCCTGATCACAGATGGGGCAGTCAAGCGGATGATTGATTAACAGGAACTCCATCGTCGCTTTTTGCGCACCGATCGCCTTTGGCGACTTGGTGAAGATCTTCATGCCCTCCGCAATCGGTGTCGCACAGGCCGGCAGTGGCTTCGGCGCTTTTTCCACTTCCACCAAGCACATGCGGCAATTAGCCGCCACGGTTAACTTCTCGTGGTAGCAAAAGCGTGGCACATAGGCCTCGTGCGCGTCGGTCACATGAATAATCATCTGACCCTTGCGGCCTTGAACCGCAACGCCATCGACTTCGAGATTAACGATATCTTGACTCATGAGCGTATGTTCCAGATCAGCATCACGCGGCAGCCTGGGTCTGGTCGGTGACCACACTACGACCACCGTGCTCGATCATGTACTCGAACTCATGCCGGTAGTGCTTCATAAAACTTTGAATAGGCCAAGCCGCCGCATCACCTAAAGCGCAGATCGTGTGCCCTTCAATCCGATTGGCGACATCCAACAGCAGATCCAAATCAGCCACTTTGCCTTGACCAGCCAAGATGCGGCAAATCAAACGATTCATCCAACCCGTACCCTCGCGGCACGGCGTGCACTGTCCGCAGGACTCCGCCATATAAAAACGTGACAGACGCTCCAACACCTTGACCATACAGGTGCTGTCATCCATGACGATCACCGCACCAGTACCGAGTGAGCTACCGACTTTTTTGAGACCGTCATAGTCCATGGTCGCGCCACGCATCAAAGCACCCGGCACCACAGGAACGGATGAACCGCCGGGAATTACCGCCTTAAGGCTACGACCGTCGCGGATGCCACCACAGACCTCATCGATGAGTTCATTGAAAGAGATACCTAACGGTAGCTCATAGTTGCCGGGCCGCTTGACATGGCCTGACACTGAAAAAATTGCCGTGCCACCGGAGTTCGCCACGCCTAAGCCTGCAAACCACTGCGGGCCCTTACGTAAAATCGTGGGAACCGACGCGAAGCTTTGTGTGTTGTTAATGGTGGTGGGCTTACCATACAAACCGAAGTTGGCAGGGAACGGCGGCTTAAAGCGTGGTTTGCCTGGTTTACCCTCTAGAGACTCCAGCAGCGCAGTCTCTTCACCACAAATATAAGCCCCCGCACCGGCTACCGCATACAAGTCAAAATCCACACCAGAACCTTGCACATTTTTACCCAACAAGCCCGCCGCGTACGCTTCCTTAAGCGCGCCCTCAAAGCGTGGGAACGGTTCCGCCAAAAATTCTCCGCGAATGTAGTTGTAGCCGACGGTAGCGCCCATCACATAGCCGCCGATCGCCATGCCCTCAATCACCGAGTGCGGATTAAAGCGCAAGATATCCCGGTCGTGGCAGGTGCCTGGCTCCGATTCATCGGAATTACACACCGCGTATTTCTGACCAGGCGCATTGCGCGGCATAAAACTCCACTTAAGGCCAGTGGGAAAGCCCGCACCGCCACGACCGCGAAGCCCTGACGCCTTGAGATCCTCAATGATTTTTTCTGGCGGCGTTTTTTCGCGAAGAATACGCTCCCACACCTCATAACCACCGATGCCACGATAGGTAGGCAGCGTCCAGCTATCCGGCAGGCTCAGCGTCTCAAAACACACCTGATTCATGTCACGTGCCATCCGCCTTACTCCACACTGTCTAGAATGTTGGCCGCCTTCTCAGGCGTCAAATTCTCGTAGTACACGTGATCGATCATCATCATGGGCGCGTTATTACAGGCCGCGAGACACTCTTCTTCGCGCTTTAAGTAAAACTTACCATCGGGCGTACTCTCACCAATCTTGATACCGAGCTTTTTCTCCACACTCGCCACAATCTCATCCGAGCCGCACAACATGCAGGAAATATTCGTGCACACAGACACGTGTACGCGCCCGACCGGCTTTACCTCAAACATCGAATAGAAAGTCGCGACCTCATACACTTGGATCGGCGGCAACTTGAGATAATCCGCGACAGCATCCATTAAATCGGCGGTCAAGAATCCATTATTCTGATGCTGAGCGGCACGCAAGGCGGCCAACACCGCTGAGCGCTGCCGATCCTGTGGAAACTTGTGCACCCACTCATCAATCTCGTGACGCGTGTGCTCAGACAAGCCTGTGACCACTGGCATAGCTGGGTCGACGGGTGAGTGACTCATCGGTCGATTTCTCCAAAAACGATATCCAAGGTGCCAATCACGGCCACTACGTCCGCCAACATATGGCCGCGCACCATCTCATCCATGGCCGCCAAATGCGCAAAGCCGGGTGCACGCGCTTTTAGACGGTATGGCTTATTCGCGCCATCCGACACCAGCCACACGCCAAACTCGCCCTTCGGCGCCTCAACTGCCGCATACACTTCACCGGCAGGGACGCTATAGCCTTCGGTCATCAACTTGAAGTGATGAATGAGTGACTCCATATCGCCTTTCATATCGACGCGACGTGGCGGCACGATCTTATGATCGTCTAACATCACAGGACCCGGGTTTTTACGGAGCCACTCGATACACTGCCGAATAATACGATTGGACTGACGCATCTCTTCAACGCGCACCAAGTAACGGTCGTAGCAATCCCCGTTGACACCAATCGGAATGTCAAAATCCATCTGGTCATATACTTCATAGGGCTGATGCTTACGCAAGTCCCACAACACACCCGATCCGCGTAACACCGGCCCCGTCATGGACAGCGCCTTAGCCCGCTCTGGGGTGACAATGCCAATGTTGACGGTACGCTGCTTCCAGATGCGATTATCCGTGAGGAGCGTTTCATACTCATCCACGCAACGCGGAAAACGATCGGTAAAATCTTGAATAAAATCGAGCAGCGAGCCAGAGCGCGCCTCATTTAGGCGATCAATTTCTTTCTTCGTGCGGAATTTAGAGGGCTGGTACTTGGGCATATCAGTCGGCAGATCCCGATAGACACCACCCGGACGGTAATAGGTAGCGTGCATGCGCGCACCGGAGACCGCCTCGTAGCAGTCCATCAAATCCTCACGCTCACGAAAGCAGTACAAGAATACGGTCATGGCACCAATATCGATGCCATGCGCCCCCAACCACATCAGGTGATTAAGGATGCGGGTGATCTCATCAAACATCACGCGAATGTACTGCGCCCTAATCGGCACGGCTACTCCAAGCAAGCGCTCGATACTCATGACATACGCATGCTCATTGCACATCATGGACACATAATCCAAGCGATCCATGTAGCCAATGCTCTGATTAAAGGGCTTTGACTCAGCCAGCTTTTCAGTGCCGCGATGCAAAAGACCGATATGTGGATCGGCTTTTTGCACGACCTCGCCGTCCATTTCTAAGATCAAGCGCAACACGCCGTGCGCAGCCGGATGCTGTGGCCCAAAGTTCAGGGTGAAATTACGGATCTCAGACATTGGGTTTACTCACCGCCGGCGTGCCGTGCAAGGCGGGCGCATAACGCACATCGTCACGAATGACCTTCGGCACCAAGATGCGCGGCTCAATACTCACCGGCTCATAGATCACGCGGCCCTTGGCCGCGTCGTAGCGCACTTCCACATGCCCTGACAAGGGAAAGTCCTTGCGAAACGGATGCCCGATGAAACCGTAATCCGTGAGAATTCTCCGCAGATCGGGGTGTCCACGAAAGAAAATACCGAACAGATCAAAAGCCTCACGCTCAAACCAGTTGGCACCGGGCCATATATCCACAATTGAATCCACCATCGGCGGCTCACCGGCACTGCAGTACACCCGCAAGCGGATGCGTTGATTGAGTCGCACCGACAGCAAGTGATACGTCACTGCAAAACGTCGATCAGCGGTTAAGGCATCCACTTTGGCATCGGCTGTGCTCAAACCGCCATCGCGCCCCACCACACCGCGACCGAAGCCGCTGGCTGTCGCCTGATGGGTGCTCCACTCGTCTGTTCCGTAGGTCAAATAATCAATGCCTGCGATATCAATCAAGGTATCAAAGGCACAGCGCGGATCATCACGCAGTGACTGACATACCGTGATTAACGCAGCAGCCGTTAACTCAAAAGCCACTTCACCGGCCACCGTTGGCAAGGCAGATACCGCCGCACCGCCTAACTCAATAACCGCCAGCCGCAAGGCCTCTAGCCGCGTGAGCGACGGCGGTGACACGGTCTCTACAGGGTCTATAAACGCACTCATCGGGCAATGGTGCTCGTGCGGCGAATCTTATTCTGCAACTGCAAAATGCCGTACATCAAAGCCTCGGCCGATGGCGGACAGCCCGGTACATAGACATCAACGGGCACAATGCGATCACACCCGCGTACCACCGAATACGAGTAATGGTAGTAACCACCCCCGTTGGCGCACGATCCCATAGAGATGACCCAACGGGGTTCCGGCATTTGGTCATACACCTTGCGAAGCGCCGGTGCCATTTTATTCACTAAGGTGCCAGCGACAATCATCACATCGGCCTGTCGCGGACTGGGCCTGAACACCACGCCAAAGCGGTCTAGATCATATCGAGCAGCGCCCGCATGCATCATCTCGACCGCACAGCACGCCAAACCGAAGGTCATCGGCCACAGTGATCCGGTACGCGCCCAGTTCATCAGATCGTCCAAACGAGCCGTGACAAAGCCTTTGTCTTTTAGGCCTGCATCGACTTCAGCGACTAATCCCATTCGAGCGCTCCCTTCTTCCACTCATAGACGAAGCCGACCACCAAAATACCGAGAAAGACCGCCATCGACGCGATACCCACATGACCGAGCGCACGCAGCGACACGGCCCAGGGAAATAAGAAGGCGATTTCAAGATCAAACAGAATGAAGAGGATCGCAACCAAGTAATAACGCACGTCAAACTTCATGCGCGAATCTTCAAAGGGTTCAAAGCCACATTCGTACGGTGACAGTTTCTCTGCGTTAGGACGCCTTGGGCCCAACACAAAACCCAGCACCATCAGCACAGCACCAAAGCCGCCGGCAATGACGAGGAACACCAGGATTGGAAGATAATTTGCCAGCATCGCCAACGTTCCTAGCCCGCTTGTGCGGAGGCCGTGTTAACCGCCGCATTCTAGACGTTGTGAGGCACTTCGTCACCCTTAGATGGATGATCTTTGTGCATTTTTTTATCGACTAAAAGTCATCAGAGGTGGTGCCGACGGCCGGACTCGAACCGGCACACCTTACGGTGCTAGCACCTCAAGCTAGTGCGTCTACCAATTC
>CAIYVA010000232.1 GCA_903929455.1 uncultured Pseudomonadota bacterium
GCCTGAGTCCTCGCTCACCTAAGAAGCTGTCGTAGCCTTGCGGTAATTTGCTTAAGAACTCATCAGCCGCTGCTGCGTGCGCGGCCTGGGTAATGTCATGATCGCTGGCCCCCGGGCGTCCATAACCGATGTTCTCTCGGGCAGTGGCGCCAAAGAGCACGGTGTCTTGCGGCACGAGTCCGATTTGGCGACGCAAGGTATCTGGAGCGACGCTTGCGATATCAATGCCATCCACGCGTACGCAACCCACGGCTGGGTCATAAAAGCGCAACAGCAATTGGAACAGAGTGCTCTTACCGGCACCCGAAGGACCTACCAAGGCAACCGTTTCGCCGGGTGCAATATCAATGGTGATCTGATCAAGTGCTGGCGTGTCTGGTCTGGATGGGTAACGAAAGGAGACATCCTGTAATTGAATGCGGCCTTGCGCGCGCGCAGGAAAGTGAGCGGGTGTGCGCGGTGCGCGAATGGCAGGTGTGGCGGCGAGTAACTCAGATAAGCGCTCCATGGCGCCAGCCCCTCGTTGGATTTCACCAAAGGTCTCTGACAGCATGGCGGCCGCACTGCCTACATAGATGGCATATAACAAGAATTGACTGAGCGCTCCACCGGTCATGCGTCCAGCGAGCACTTCATGTGCGCCTAGCCACAGCACTGCAGTAAGCGCACCAAATACCAGCATCGTACCGATTGCTGTTAATAGCGCGCGCACTTTGGTGCGCGCAATGCCCGTATCAAAACTATCTTCAACTGCTCGGTTAAAGCGTGTGCTCTGTAAGGCTTCGAGCGTATAGGCTTGCACGGTTTGAATGGCATTCAGTGTCTCACCGGCCAATCCGCTGGCGTCAGCGATCCGATCTTGAGAGGCGCGAGATAACGCACGCACCCGCCGACCAACCACAATCAGTGGCACGATCACCAGTGGCAGCATGATGGCGAGTGCCCCCGTGAGTTTAGGGCTAGTCAGTGCTAGCAGCACCAAAGCGCCGGTCAGACTTAACACCGAGCGCAGTGCGATCGACAATGACGAGCCGGCGATGGTCTGTACTAAGGTGGTGTCGGTGGTGAGTCGCGACAGGACTTCGCCTGTGCGGGTGACTTCAAAAAAAGTAGGATCCATGCGGATGACGCGTGCGTATACCGCTGCACGCACATCGGCGACGATGCGCTCACCCACCCAAGTCACGTGATAAAAGCGTAGGGCAGCAAAGACGCCGAAGGCCACCGCAGCTGCCAGAAAGCCCCAAAAATACTGATCGATGGTGGCTGCGCTGTTGGCGGCTAATCCGTGGTCGATGAGTTGTCGCAAAGCCAGTGGCAGCGCCAGCATGGCGACGGCTGCGATGATCAAGGCAGCCAGTGCCAGCAGCACTCTGCCTCGGTAGGGGCGAGCGAATGGTTTTAAGGCGGCGAGTGGGGCGAAGGAGCGGGCTTTTGGCCGGTCTGAGGAGGCATCAGCCACAGGTCACCTCAAACAGGTGATGGGTAGGGAGGCGATGCGGAGGGATATGGGCTGGAAGAGGCACAAAATGACCTGAATACGTATTAGTTCGCTGATTCTAAACTGATTGTTGGTCTATGGTGATGAAGACTGATGTGCTGATGGCTGTGGGCCTGTAGGGGGTTTTGAGCCGATTGGTTTAGGTTAAGAACTGAAAAAAAATGGAACCTAAGTGGCTTCTCGGGTTCTAATGTGGAAACGGCCGTGAATGCCTAGAGTTAGAGGGCAGGCTTTCGGCGGTCACGGGTTGGTGGTGGTTGATCTGCGTATTCTGGATGTTAGGGGAGACTTGTGATGCGTATCTGGATTCCTGTATCTGCGCTCGCTTCGGTACTGTTGTTGTCTGCGTGTGTCGCCCCCACTCGGGTGATCGTGCGTGAAGCGCCCCCGGCGCCTGCACCGGCGCCGGCTGAGTTGGTGGCGTATCCCGCGCAAGGTCAGACGCCTGAGCAGAGCGATCGCGATCGTTATGAATGTCACAACTGGGCAGTCAAGCAGACGGGTTTTGATCCAAGCCAACCTGGTCTTGCGCCACAGTATCGGGTGCGTGTTGTGCAGGCAGGTCCACCGCCGGGCTCTAACGTATTGGCAGGTGGCGTGATAGGCGCCATGTTGGGAGCCACGGTCTCTAATCCACGCAACGCAGGCGTGGGCGCACTGGTTGGTGCAGTCGCTGGCGCTACGTTGGGTGCGGTAGCAGATGAGTCACAGAATGAGGCCAATCGTCAGGCTCGCGATCATGTTGAAGCGCAAGTCGCCGCTGACCATGCGTCCACACAAACGCGCGCCGGTTCTTACCGTCGGGCGATCAGCGCCTGTCTTGAAGGGCGTGGCTATACCGTTAAGTAATATCGGGAGAGCAATCATGCGAGTCGCTCATCGATGCAGATGGCTAGTTTTGCTGGTGATTGCATTAGGGCTAGTCGGAGCCGCTACCGCAAAGCCTGGTCACGGTTCTGTTCGGCCACCCGCTGTGATGCAGGGGCATTCGATGATGCACGTTGGCGCTCATTATCCTTATGGGCATGGTTATCGCGGCTTTCATGGCTTCTATAGCATGGGGTATTGGAACGGCTGCGGGCCTAGTTGGGATTGGTCTTGGGGTCCTACGGGCTGTTCTCCTTGGGGATGGGGGCCTTATTACGGCGCGGGTGCTGTCTGGCCGACCGCGCAGCCGGTTCAGTGGGTGGTGACTACGCCGGTAGCGCCGGCGGCTCGCGGCATCCCGTCACCTGAGCTTTATGTGTATCCGAGTAAGGGACAGTCGGATGAGCAGCTTGCCACCGATCGTTACGAGTGCCACAAGTGGGCGACTACGCAGGTGCAGTTTGATCCCACACGAGTCGATGAAAAACTCAGTGCCCAAGAGGCGAGTGCCAAGCGTGAGGACTACACCCGCGCGCTCAGTGCCTGTCTGACGGGTCGAGGATATAGCGTCAAGTGACTGCTCCTCAGCTGGCGACACGTGGTGGTCGGATCGGCGTCGGTCAAATCCCTAGTTTGATGATCCTGGTGTGTTGCATGGCTGGTTGTGCGGCGACCCGTTTGGATCGTCAGCCCCAGCCCGCGGTTGATTTATCGGGACATTGGATCTTGGATACGCTCGCCAGTGATGATGCGAGCACGCTGATTAGAAAGGCTCTGCCCGCACAGCGACCTATCCGACCGAGTCGCGCCTCCGACGAGTCGTCGGCAATGGCACCGCCCAACACGCGTCAGCAAGGCGGGGGTCGTCGCGGCAGTCGCGGCGGCAGCGAGGCCGATAGCACGCAAGCCGAATCGATGGACAATCGGCCCACCGCATGGGGCAAGGTACGTCCCCAAGACTTTGTCTCGGCGTTTGCCGCACCACCCAGCCGGCTGGATCTGTTACAAGCCCCCACGCAGCTGCACGTAGCGGGGGATGCGCGGCAGCGTGAGTTCACGCCGGGGGATGAGGCGCCTTTCAGCGTGACGGATCGTTATGGATCACGAAAAGTGCGTGCGGGTTGGCAAGGGCGTGCGTTTGTCATCCTAAGCCAAGATGCATCGCGCTTGGATGTCACTGAGCGCTATAGCCTCCCAAGCAACGATCGCCTAGAATTTAATGTCATCTTCAAAGCACAAAGCATTAAGACCGTGACGATTCATGCGCTGTATCGGCGCGCTGCCACTGCAGAGTGGGCGATGGGCATTGAGGGGCCGCCACCCCCGGTACCGCACTGATCGCCGCTTGGCTGTTGGTCTAGAGATACGCTGTTGCGACTCCCGCCATCCACCAGTGCTCGCAGTCTTTTCTTTAGAGGCTGTCAAGATATTCTCCCAGTAGCCTTGCCGATTGCCACTTGGTCTATGGTGACGGGCATCGCTATGGCTAACTCCCCGTTACAGTTGCATCAAGCGATGGGTTACTCGTTACTGGTGTACGCAGGCACGGCGCAACTCGCTGCTTTGCCTCTTTTGGTGGCGGGCGCCCCGATCTGGGTGTCTGTGATGACGGCGCTGATGGTGAACTTGCGTTTTATTATTTACAGCGCAGGTTTGCGTCCATCGTTTCGTTCTCAGTCGTTGGGCATGCGCTACCGCATCGGCTACTTGATTTCTGACATGGCATTTATCATGTATATGCGCGAGGAAGCGCGATGGCGTCATGAACCCTTGCGTGCTTACTACTTTTTAGGTCTTGCCTTCGCAAATTATGTGATCTGGCATATCGCTTCCCTGATTGGTCTCGTGGGCGGCGCGCTCATACCTGAAACGTGGGGCTTGGCTTTTGCAGGCACCTTGGCGCTGGTGACGATCTTGGTGCCCATGCTTGTCAGTCCGGCGGCCATCACTGCCTGTGTCGTGGCCGGCGTGACTGCTGTCTGTCTGAGAGGTCTGCCGTATAAGCTAGGGCTAATCGCTGCGATCGTCAGTGGTGTGCTTGCTGCGGTGCTGGTGGAGAAGCGGGCGGTGACACATGTCTGACACGCTTTCTTTGTGGCTCGCCATCGCAGGTATTGCGCTCACCGGTGTGGTCACGCGGTGTAGCTTTCTGCTGCTCAGTGAGCGCCTACGCTTGTCGGTCACCCTTGAGCGCGCTTTGCGCTACGCGCCAGCAGCTGCGCTCTCAGCCATCGTCTTGCCCATTCTTGTGATTGATCATCAAGGCGGCGTGGCGCTTGGCTGGTCTAATCATGAGTGGGTGGCCAGTGCGGTCGCAGCCCTGGTCATGTGGCGCCAGCGCAGCATGGCCTGGTCGATGGGTGTGGGACTTGCCGTACTCACGGCGCTGCGCTTGCTTGGCTAATCAGCGAACGACCCGGTGATGTGGGTCTTTAATCAAAAAAAACCGGCGCTCAAGGCGCCGGTGTGAATCGTCTAGTATCGACCTGGTCGTTACTCTTCCATCAAGAAGCTACGCAGTTGCTCCGACCGGCTGGGGTGTCGCAGCTTGCGCAAAGCCTTTGCTTCGATCTGACGAATGCGCTCACGCGTGACATCGAACTGCTTACCCACCTCTTCCAAGGTATGGTCGGTATTGAGGTCGATCCCAAAACGCATGCGCAGCACCTTCGCCTCGCGTGGTGTGAGTTGCGCCAGCACTGCATGCGTGGTCTCGCGCAGGCTCTCCATGGTGGCCGAATCAACCGGTGACTGCACCGCCGTATCTTCAATGAAGTCGCCCAAGTGCGAGTCTTCATCGTCGCCGATGGGTGTTTCCATCGAGATGGGCTCTTTCGCAATCTTCAGGACCTTACGTACCTTGTCCTCGGGCATTTCCATGCGCACGGCCAGTTCCTCAGGCGTGGCCTCGCGGCCCATTTCCTGGAGCATCTGCCGCGAGATGCGGTTGAGCTTGTTGATGGTTTCAATCATGTGCACCGGAATCCGGATGGTGCGCGCCTGATCGGCGATGGAGCGTGTGATCGCCTGACGAATCCACCAAGTGGCATAGGTCGAGAATTTATAGCCGCGTCGGTATTCGAATTTATCGACCGCCTTCATCAGGCCGATGTTGCCCTCTTGAATGAGATCCAAGAACTGCAAACCGCGATTCGTATATTTCTTGGCAATAGAGATGACCAGACGTAAGTTGGCCTCGACCATTTCTTTCTTGGCACGCCGCGCCTGCGCCTCACCAACCGCGACTTCGCGATTGATCTCTTTGATTTCCTGGATCGCCACATGCATGGTGACCTCAAGATCCATGATGACTTTTTGCCGCGCTTCAATATCGGGCTTGAGCTTAGCCAGAGCTGCTGAGTGCTTGCGCTTAAGCTTGATTTGCTTGGCAATCCATTCGGTCGACGTCTCGTTTTTAGGGAAAACCGAGATGAAATCCTTACGCGGCATGCCAGCCTGCTTGATGCAGATATGCATGATCTCTTTTTCGACTGAACGAATGGTGGCGATATGCGCGCGCAGGTTCTCGATCAGAGCCTCGAACATTTTAGGAGACAGCTTGAGCTCAAGAAACTCCGCCGCAATTTTCTTGCGTAATTTCTGGGTCTTAGCGTCTTTAGCGGCCGCGCCTGACAGTGCTTTGATGACCTGTTGATGCAGCTTGGCAATGGAAGTGAAGCGCTTGCCAGCCTCGATTGGATCGGGGCCGGTTTCTAATGCCTCTTCCTCTTCGGTGCTCTCGTCTTCCGTCTCCGCGTCATTGTCCACTTTTTCCAAAGCCATCAGCTTTGGGTTTTGTGGCTGCGCGATTTCGTCCGGAGCATTGGGATCAATAAAGCCGACAATGATATCGGCCAAGCGCCCTTGGCCTACTTTCACCGGCTCATAGGCATTCAGAATGTATTGGTAGGTGCCGGGGAAATTAGCGAGCGCTTTTCTGACCGCGTCGAGGCCTTCCTCGATTCGCTTGGCGATGCGAATCTCGCCTTCACGCGTCAGCAGTTCGACCGTGCCCATTTCGCGCATGTACATGCGCACGGGATCTGTGGTGCGACCAAATTCAGCGTCAACGGTGGCTAGGGCAGCAGCGGCTTCTTCAACGGCTTCGTCGTCAGTCGCCACCGGGCTATCGGCCATGATCAGTGACTCGACCTCCGGTGCTTTTTCATACACCGGTATGCCCATGTCGTTAATCATGTTAACGATGTCTTCGATCTGCTCCGGATCGACGATCTCACTGGGCAAGTGATCGTTCACTTCACCGTAGGTTAGGAAGCCTTGTTCCTTGCCCTTGGCAATGAGACGTTTCAGTTGTGATTGACGTTCGTCAGGGACGCCGGCGCCTGTTGCTGCTTTCTTTTCGCTCACGGTAGTCATCCCTCACCCGGTCTATCAGGACCGTGGATTTTACATGCTATGGGCGCCCACCCAAAGCTTTACAGCACGAGCAGAGCGGGCGCCAAGAATCGTGCCGACTGGGCTAAAAGTCGGAAAAAAACATCAAAAATCGGTCTACCGACTAGGCTTTTGGCCGGCTTTGTAGGCGCACCAATTCGCGCTTTTCGTCGTCAGTCAGTCCTTCGACTTCTGCTTTTTCAATCAGTTCATCGACCCGACGCTGAGGTCCTGCTTCTGCGAGCAGGCTAGGAATGCAGCCTAATAACTCGCGCTCAGCAGCGGCCTCATCGAGATCCGGTAGTGCCAAGGCGGCGAGCTCAGATAAGCGATCGTGTTCGGGACGATCTCGCCAGCGTTCGATGATCTGTGCTGAGCTCAGGTGGGGTTCGAGTTGCAGCATCTCAACCAATTCGGCTAACACCGTCAGCCCGCGATCACCGGTTAAGCGCAAGGACTCAGGGTCTTTAATGACGCGAGCCGCGCCAGGCTGTTGGATGAGGCGTGCGATGGTCTGTTTTAGCACCGAACCTCGACCGCTACTGATGCGCGGACGGGTGGTGGTGCGTTGAAATGCTTGGCCGCGGTCAGGCTCTGATCGCACGCCGGCGCCTAGCAGGGACATGAGCTTAGGTGCTGGCATGCGCACTTCGCGCGCCAATCTATCGATCAGCAGTTCCCGATAAATGCCATCCGGCACGCGTGCAATCAACGGCTTAGCGAGCTCTGCCAAGCGGGCGCGGCCGTCGATGCTGGCTAAATTGATATCCGTTGATAGCTGCTTCACCAGATACTCAGACAGAGGCAAGCTGCTCTCAAGGCGGCTTTCAAATGCGGCCTTGCCTTCTAGGGCCACTAAGCTGTCCGGATCCTGGCCATCTGGCAAGAACATGAATTTGAGTTGACGGCCTTCCTTGGCAAAGGGGAGGCAGGTCTCTAAAGCTCGCCACGCCGCTTGTCGCCCGGCGCGGTCGCCATCAAACGCAAACACCACTTCCGAGGTTACTCGAAAGATGCGGTTTAAATGATCCGGCGTGGTCGCTGTCCCTAAGGTGGCCACTGCATAGTGAATCTCTGCTTGGCTTAAGCGCACCACATCCATGTAGCCTTCCACGACCAACAGTCGCTCGATGTTGCGCAGTTCCTGGCGCGCTTCGAATAGACCATAGAGTTCGCGACCCTTGTGAAATAGCGGGGTCTCTGGCGAGTTCAGGTATTTGGGTTCGCCTTGATCTAAGACGCGTCCACCAAAGCCCACCACGCGACCACGAGAGTCACGGATGGGGAACATGATGCGATCACGAAACCGATCGTAAAAGCCTGGGCTTGTACTTTTTTCTTGTTCCGCATTTCTTTCAATGATGAGGCCCGCGGTCAGGAGCGCTTGCCGACCTGCATCCGTTGTACCGAATTTCTTAAGGGCATGATCCCAGCCAGCGGGCGCATACCCTAAGTGGTAGCGAGCGGCTGTCTCGCCCACCAAGCCGCGTTGTTTGAGGTAGTCCTTGGCGCGATCATGTTCTTTGAGTGCGTCTCTAAAGTGCTGATCGACGTGCGTCATCAGCGCATAGAGGTCATCCAGCTGACGATCACGTGGATCAGCGGCTTGGCCGCCTTCGCGTGGTACCTCAAGCCCTGCGCGGCTCGCTAAGTCTTCAACCGCCTCTGGGAAAGCTAAGCGATCGTGCTCCATCAAAAAACTTAAGGCCGTGCCATGCACGCCACAACCGAAGCAGTGATAAAACTGCTTTTGTTGATTAACCGTGAAGGAGGGTGTTTTTTCGCCGTGGAAGGGGCAATTTGCTTTCCACTCACGCCCTGCTTTTTTAAGCGGTATACGACTGCCGATGATTTCGACGATGTCGGTGCGAGCTAGCAAATCGTCGATAAAGGCGCGTGGTATCCGGCCGGCCATGCGCGGACCTCGCTGTAGTCAATCAACCGCCGAGTAGGGCCTTGATGCGCGCGCCAACCACGCCCATGTCGGCTCGACCCGCCGCCTGACCTTTTAAGATATTCATGACTTTGCCCATGTCTTTGATGGTCGACGCGGACGTAGCACTGATGGCTGCGCGAATCAGCCCATCTAAGTCTTCTGCCGACAGTTGGGGCGGAAGATAGGTGTTGAGAATGTCAATTTCGGCCACTTCTTTGGCAGCCAAGTCTTCGCGCGCACCCGCCTGAAATTGGGTCACTGATTCTTTGCGCTGCTTGATCATCTTCTCGATGACAGACAGCACCTGTGAGTCATCGAGCGTGATGCGCTCATCGACTTCACGTTGCTTGATCGCCGCTTGCAGCATGCGAATGACGCCCAAGCGATCTTTCTCGCCCGCGCGCATGGCGTCTTTCATCTCGTTGGTGATGCGTTCGCGCAGGGTCATCGAGAGCAGATCAGGGCGCGGCGAACCGGGTTAGCGGGGCGCGCGCACGCCTTCGCGAGAGAGCTTTTTGAGATGCCGTTTGACCGCAGCGGCTTTCTTGCGCTTCCGCTCTTGGGTTGGCTTCTCGTAGAATTCACGACGGCGCAGCTCAGTGAGAACACCGGCCTTCTCGCAGGCGCGCTTAAAGCGCCGCAGGGCGGCATCAAAATATTCGTTCTCGCGGATTCGTACGCTCGGCATTGAAATCGACCTTCCTATCAGGATGAC
>CAIYVA010000233.1 GCA_903929455.1 uncultured Pseudomonadota bacterium
CCGTGCAAAACAAGGGAAAACCGAGCGCTACTTCGCCTTACGACGCCACTTGTCTTTGTCGATCGACACCTTCGTACATGCCCCGGGGCAACGAGGATTGGTGATGATGGTGTTCACGTTACCGTCACATGATCTGGTCTTTAAAATCATCCGCGACCGCTTTGGACCCCCTAAAAATACCTCACGCGCCGAAGTCATGGCCTGCTACGAGTGGGTGTTTCGTCACGAACGCGCAGATCGCTTAGTGGACGCTCAGGAGTTTAGGCAACTGCGCCTACCCTTAGCGCGATTCATGCCGGCACTGCTCGATGAGTTACTCACCGAGGGTAGCGAAACCTGCGTCATCGATGGGCAGGATCTGATCATCAAAAGCTGCTACATCGAGCGTCGCTTACGGCCGCTCGATGTGTTCGTGCGCGAGGCGGACCCGGCCGCCAGCGAAGCGGCCATCATTGATTACGGCAACGCGTTGCGTGATCTAGCCGCCAATAACATTTTCCCTGGCGATCTGTTACTTAAGAACTTCGGCGTCACTAAAAGTGGACGCGTGATTTTTTATGACTACGACGAGCTGTGTGAAGTCACAGACTGTCAGTTCCGCGATCCACCGACCGCGCAGTCAGATGAAGATGATATGAGCGCGGAGCCTTGGTACTACGTCGGCCCCCGAGACGTCTTCCCATCGCAGTGGCTGCCTTTTCTCGGCATGTCAGACACCTTGAAAGAGGTGTTTTTACATCATCATGCGGAGGTATTAACCGCACAGTGGTGGCGCGAACAAAAGATCGCAGCAGCGGAACTCAGTCGGCCGGCAGCACTCGCCGCACCCGCACTGGCGAACGGACTGTAGTCTCTGCAGTGAGCACTCGCCCAGTGAGTTGAGCCATTTTAGTTTGAGTGATCTGTGACGATTTTTTATGAACTGTCCTTAGGAGCCTTGCAACGATGAAGAAACCCGCCCACCCCTCTTTACTCACCGCCGCACAACTGACCCAGTTGTGGGCCGATAGCCCCAGGTGGAAAGGCGTCACCCGACCCTATAGCGCCGATGACGTGGTTCGCCTACGTGGCACCATTCCGGTCGAGCACTCGATCGCCAAGATCACCTCCGAAAAGCTGTGGCAGTACGTGAACGAAAAGCCATTGGTCAATGCACTCGGCGCACTGACCGGCAACCAAGCGTTGCAACAGGTGAAGGCAGGCCTTGATGCGATTTATCTCTCTGGCTGGCAAGTGGCCGGTGATGCTAACCGCTCGGGACATATGTATCCAGATCAGTCTTTGTATCCTGCAGACTCGGTCCCCGATGTGGTCAATCGCATCAATAACACGCTGCGTCGGGCGGATGAGATCTCTCATGCGGAAGGCGATGACTCAACGGATTGGTTAAAGCCCATTGTGGCGGACGCCGAGGCAGGCTTTGGCGGTGTGCTGAACGCATTTGAACTCATGAAAGGCATGATTGAGTCAGGGGCTGCCGGTGTGCACTTCGAAGATCAGTTGTCGTCTGCCAAAAAGTGCGGCCACATGGGTGGCAAAGTGCTGGTGCCTACGCAGGAAGCCATCCAAAAGTTAGTGGCTGCTCGTCTGGCTGCCGATGTGTGCAACGTACCGACCGTACTGATTGCGCGCACCGATGCCGAATCAGCCACGCTGATTACATCAGATGTCGATAGTCGCGATGTGCCCTTTATTGATCACAAGAAAGGGCGCACCTCTGAGGGCTTTTTCCACGTGCGCGCAGGGCTTGACCAAGCGATCGCTCGTGGCCTTGCCTATGCGCCCTATGCAGATATGCTGTGGTGCGAGACGGGTCATCCGGATATCGAAGAGGCTCGTCAATTTGCTGACGCCATCCATCGCGTGTATCCCGATAAGCTGCTAGCGTATAACTGCTCACCTTCATTTAACTGGAAGCGCAAGCTTGATGACGCCACCATTGCCAAGTTCCAATTAGAACTGGCGAAGATGGGCTATAAATTCCAGTTCATCACCTTGGCTGGCTTCCACGCACTCAACTTCGCCATGTTTGATTTGGCGCGCGGCTACAAAGACCGGCAGATGTCGGCGTATGTGGCCTTACAAGAAGCGGAGTTCGCCGCAGAAAGCCAGGGTTACACGGCCACCAAGCACCAGAGAGAAGTGGGCGCCGGGTATTTTGATCAGGTCACACAAACCATCACGGCTGGCGCCTCATCCTTAAGCGCACTCACCGGCAGTACCGAGGAGGAACAGTTCCACGCTCATTAACCAATGAGGAGCGCCCCGCTGAGCGGGGCGCTCCGTGTCTACTTTTTTATCCTGGCTCGTTTTCTTTCGCGATTAAGCTCTGCACACGCCGCCTGAAGCGCAGCGAAGCAGAATCAGTCGCAATGTCGATGGATGGTGTCTGGCTTTCATCAAAGCCCTGCTGAACCGCATTGAGCACCACGCGATCCTCTTCAAATGCAGACCGCACGCCCGTGGCCATGAGTGCTGACACGCCCTCATCATTCGGCAAAATATTGCGCATCTGAAACCAGAAGTAACGCGTGTGCTTTGCATCGATGGGTGTCAAAAAGTTATACGAATCCATCACAAAAGCAGCCGCGTGCTGCGAGGCCTGCGCACCACCCGCCCCTGCCGGCACCAAGATCGCCTTAATGAGCGCATGACTCGGATAACGCACTTCATAGTGCTGCAAGCGATCACAGTTGCCTTTGAATCCTAAGAAAGGCACGTACAGAGGCGCCGGCTCCACATCGCGCATCCAACGCGAGGCGATCACCCCTTGATCGGTTGCGTGCACATCAATCGGCGTCGACTCGCATGCCGCGTTGCCAAACGTGCTGACATGCACCCACGCCACATGGGATGGATCGAGCAAATTATCGGTCATGTACAGGTAATGACAGTTCACCGTCATCGCATCACCGCGCGTGACGCCCCACGATGGATCACCCCAGTGCTCCACCGCAAATATCTGCGACTCATCGGCCAGTTCAGCAGGCCCCATCCATATCCATAGCAAGCCATAGCGCGACACGACAGGATAGCTTCGTACCCGCGCATTCTTTGGGATTCGATCCGCACACGGCATGTGCACGCAAGTACCCGAGCGATCATAGCGCAGACCATGATAGCCGCACATGACGTGATCGCCCTGAATGCTTCCCATCGACAAAGGGAGCTTCCGATGCGCACAGGCATCCTCGAGTGCCACAGCCTCGCCATTCGACTGGCGATACAGCACCACGCGCTCATTCAGTAACTTCACTGGCAGCAACTGGTCCGTTAATTCAGCATCCAATGCCGCCACGTACCAGGCATTTCTTACAAACATAGTGTCCGCCTTCCTTGTCACAGCGAAGCGCTCAACCACTTCCCAGCTGTCGACTCATGTACTGCCAAAAATCTGCAATAGTCCCCTCGAATGCGTCAGGCGCCAATGGCCCTGGAACATAGTGACGACTCTGCAGCCCCACTTGGAGCCGCTCCATCTGTAAGCGATCCTCGGCACTAAATTGTTTGCAAAACTCGACATAATCGGTCACCAGCTTCGATGTCGGATCATCCGCAACACCGGTGACACCCCAGCGAATCCCCACAGTCCCGGTCGTCAAAGGACGCAAGCACATATACAGCGTGAAGTTAGGGCAAAAGCCCACGACAAAGCTCGGATAGACGCAATAAAACACATCCGACCGCTGCTCTTGACGGGTGAGATCCTTATGGAAAGGGCCGCGCTCTGGATACTCCGGATTGAAATTAGAGCGATACCCAGTGAACGCAGGCCCGTCTGGCAACTTCTCACATAACGCGGTCGGTGTAACCGGATGCAGCGTTTTCGCATGCAATGGGCTTAAGTGATAGCCCTCCATGAAGTTCTCAACCAAGTTTTTCCAATTGGTATTCCATACCTCCTCAGCAGCAAACAAATGATGCTGCTGCTCTGGATGGTAGTTAGAAATCATGGGCTGAGCGGCAGCCAAGGTGGGCCCCAGTGGCGCCGCCTGACCGTCTAAATTCACAAAAATGTAGCCATACCAAAGCTCGCAGGCAAGTGTTGGCAATGCACACGCCTTCTTCTTAAAACCGTCCGTCTCCGTAATGAGAGGGGCCGCCAAGAGTCGCCCGTCGAGCGCATAACTCCACCCATGGTAACCACAGACAAAGCGATTGGCGTTGCCCGCACCCTGCGCCACGGTGCTGCCGCGATGACGGCATACATTGGACAACACCCGCACCGCACCGCTCGGGTCTCGCACGACCAGCAAGGGCTCATCGACTAACTCAGTCGTGAAGTAATCACCCGAGGATCGCACTTCCCCCTCGTGTCCAATGCAGACCCACTGGGACCGGAACAGCGTGTCACGCTCCAGCTGGGTAAATTCAGGTGAAGTATAAAAAGCACCGGGCATCGCTCTCGCTTGATCGCGAGAACGTCCACTCATCGCCGACAAATGTGTCAGCAAATCAGTGAGACTCCATGGCGTTTGACTAGTCATGATGGCCTTTTAGGATTCGCTCCACGAGCCCCTGGTCCCGCACTGCTGACACAATGGCACGCATATTGAAAATCCGCACGCCCTCTTCGCCTATACGTAGAAGTGGCAATAGCGCCTGATACACGTGTCGTGGACCCTCCCCAAGCTCACTGATCGACAGTCCTCGTCGCGCGATCGCCCAGACGGCGATCGCCATCTCAAGTGCCACCGCCTCCCACGCCCGCTCAATCACCAGTCGTGTTTGTGCCACGGACAGCGGCATCAGACTCGTCACATCCTCCACACTGTCAGCCGTATGACCGACATAGTGAAGCAACACAGGACCTGCCGCTGCCAGCAAAGAGCCCATGCGCGCTGAACCGATGTAATTGAGGTTAATGGAGAGCACGCCCCCATCAGCAGCGCCATCAGCGGCGAGACCCACCGGCAGTCCGCTAAAGGGCGGCGACTGCAACTTAAGCGCCCGCTCCATACTTTGAATCGACACTTTGGCGAGCATCTGTCGAAGGGCGTCCATCGATACCGCAGGTAACAAGGACACCATACTGGAGGACGTATAGAGCTCACCACTCGTGAGGTCAACCAATGGATTGTCAGCAGAGGCATTCATCTCTGCTTCAAACTGACTCTGCGTCCAACTCAAGACATCGAATGCCGCACCGTGAATCTGCGTGATGCTGCGAAAGCTTAAGGGGTCCTGTAAGAAGCGCGCCTGATCAGGCTCGTACAATCGACTGCCGGCTAACGCATGGTGCAAATTCTGACGAGAACGCGTCTGGCCCTTGCCTTGATGACCCGCGGCCGCTTCCGCATGCGCGCGAAGCCCGCCCCGAATGCCCTCTAACGCTGTGGCGGCAGCCAATTCGAAACCACGCAGCAGGCGATCCACCTCAACCAACACCAAGGCGCCAGCGCCGAGCCCAAAGGCGTTATTGTCGATCAGTGATACCGACTCCTTAGGCGCAAGATCAAATCGATCAGAGAATATCGGCGGCTTCTCATCCAAAGACAGACCCAGCACCGCCAAACTTAACTGCGACAGCGGCGTCAGATCCGCCGTGCCAAAAGACGTGTCTTCACGCACGGTTGGCATTTGAGGACTGGCATACAGCGCCAACAGACGACGCACCAGTTCAGGCCGAACACCGGTGTGTCCACGCGCAAAATTATTGATCAAGATCACCAGACAGGCGCGCACAGCTCGATCAGACGCCGCAGGCCCTGGAAAATCCGTGGCCTCACTGATGATCATGCGGTTACCAAACTCGGCCAGCGCCGCGTCAGTGACCTCGACACCCTTTTGCGACCCAATCCCGGTGGTAGCACCATAGATGGTGGCACCCGCCGCCAACTGCCGTTCGACGATGGCACGGGATGCACCTACCCGTGCCCACGCCTCCGGCGTCAAATCGATTGGGCCGCAGCGCTTTGAAAGATCGGCCACACGGCCAACCGACACACCACTGCCATCAAAGTAGTGAAGCACTGACATGCTATTGGCCTTAAAACTTATAGCCGATGCGCAAGTTAATCGTCCGTGGGCGATTCGGGGTCACCATGTGCACGGTGGTGAATCCATTATTCACATACATCTGCGCGCGCTTATCGGTGAGGTTTTGCCCCGCCAGATCCACAGTCCACGCGCCAAGCTTCATACCGACTGACGCGTCATACAGCGTATACGGCTCTTGGCTTTGACGGGGCGACTCGAAGTTACCTACGGTAATCACCGACGCATAGGAGTGTGCCGCATGCGTTGCACCCACCTGCAGGTAGCCACTGTACTTACCGATCGGCAGTTCATAACGGGCACGCACATTGCCTTGAAACGGCGGACTCTGTGCGAGCGTGCTACCCACGCCCTCGGTCGGGAACAGGGCTACCGGCACGGATTGGCCATCGACATTGCCCATCACAGACGGCTCATTTTGCTGAGCACTGCTATTCCATGCGAACGAGGACATCAGGGTCAGACGATCGGTGGCATTGAAAATGACATTGCCTTCTAAACCACGTACTCGGTAGTGAGGCCCGTTGGCCGTAAAGGTCTGAAAACCATAGAGCGCTGGATCAAAAATAGACAGTTGCACATTGAGCCAGTCTTCTTGATAGATGGCGCCGTCAAACTGCAAATGGTGATCAAGCCAACTGGTCTTCCAACCGAGTTCTTTGTTCTGCAGCGTATCAGGGGAGTAGTACAGAGGAAGTTCAAAACCGGTACCCACCAACGGCGAGTTCGGCTGCAAATGCCCCTGACCTCGGTTGAAACCACCGGCACGGAAGCCCTCGGAGTAGGTGGCGTACACCATCACACCCTCTTTAATCTTCCAACTGAGGTTGTACTTGTCTTTATGACCCTTAAAGGTCTTATACAGATGCTGGGCATCTAAATTGGTACTGCCATCCACGCACTGCCCCGCGGCCACACCACGGCAGCCATAATCTGAATTCGCAGAGCCTTTCTCGTAGGTATTGATGCTGTACAGACGCGTACCCACCGTCAGAGTCAACGCTTTAGGCATCAAGTCATAGCTGACCTCACCAAAGGCTGCTTTTTGCTTATAGCCGCGCGTGATGTCATCAAAGAAGGTCACGCCATCGGGGCGAATCGACGGATCAATGGCGGTGCTACCCGCTGGCGGCGCCTGCCCAAAAAAGCCAGCCTCTGGCGTGGTGTACTGCCAGTTAGTGACATCTTCGATCTTATAGTCTTCATAAAAGAGACCACCGATCGCACGCACTCGACCCTCATCAGGGGTGCTCACACGCACCTCATGCGACTGGTGGGTATTGCGCTCAATGTCGTACCAGACAGAGCTCGGTGAGTAACAGATGTTATCACCCGTACCGTACACGGCAGGCCCATTACATTGATAGTACGCCGCCGCATTGCCGCGCGAGTACGCCGTATAGTCCTGCTGCTCATTGACCGTGTGATCTAAAAAGCCGCCGGTATACACCACCTTCAGATCACCAATGCGTCCATTAATGGTTAACGCGGTGTCTTCATACTTGTCTTTATTAAAAGACGGGTTGTACTCCTGAACATTCAAATCCCCCAACGAGGGGGCGTAGGCATAGGAGCCATCGGCATCAATTTTCTGATAGCTCTGCTGCAGAAGCACATCCCATGCATCATTGATTTTATAAAGCGCCGATAAACGCATGCCCTTGTAACTCGAGGGGTTGTAGGCGTTATTCACGTATTTGTTATTGGATAAGGTCGCGCTATTGGCAGGCACGACGCCGCCGAAATAGTAGGCAATACCCAGATCCGTTGGCGCACGCTCAAAGGTGCCGGGGATGTTGTGGATGTAACCGCCGCGCTCATCGTCATACACCACGGCGCGAACGGCTAACGCGCCGGGAATAACGGATAAGTTCAACGTGCCTTCGATGCTATGACTTGAGTCACCATGCGCTGTGGTTGAGTAACCGACGTTAACAGCACCTTCAACGGTGTCGAGCTTTGGCTTGTTGGTGATATAGCGAATCGCACCCGCTTGTGCGCCTGAACCATACAAGGTGCCTTGCGGACCTTCCAAAACCTCAATGCGCTCGATATCAGCGGCATACACGTCAAGGTTACGGCTTGGCAACTGCGCCGATTGATCATCTAAGTAAACAGCGACGTTGGGGAACGGATTGATGCCACCACCGCCCTGCGCACCACCTTGCGTTGTTGATAGACCGCGCATGTAGATTTCATTGATGCCAGGACCCTTACTGGCACTGCTCACGTTAGGCAGATACTTCACGTAGTCATCAAAGGTCTGCACATTGAGCTGGGCGAGCGTCTCACCGGTCAACGCAGTAATCGAGATCGGCACATCCTGCAAGTTCTCGGCGCGACGGGTGGCGGAGACCACGATCTCCTCAATGGCACCGCTGTTGTCAGCGCCGTAGGCCACGCCCGCACACTGCACGCCCAACACGGTGGCAATCGCGTAAGAAAGCTTTGAATAGCGTCGCATCGTCCATCCCCTTGTTTTTAATCAGAATTCGAGTGAATTTCGGCAAATACCGTTGACCACCAGTCTACCGTCGGTCGCTACCGATCGTCCTATCACTCATTCTGTCATATGATTAAGTTTCACTAAACTGAAAAAGTCACACACGATCCACCCGCTCGCTGCCTAGGCCCCGTATGAACCCATTACCACCGCTCGCTGCGCTCCGCGCCTTTGAAGCGGTCGGTCGCGCAGGCAGTGTTCGGGAAGCTGCCGCAGAGTTGGCCGTGTCAGCCGGCGCCATTACCCAGCACATTCATACACTCGAGAAACATTTGGATCGACGCCTGGTGCAACGCAGTGGTCGCGGTATTGAGCTGACCACACTCGGCAAAATCTATCTGTCCCATCTCAGTAAAGGCTTTCATGAGTTGTATAAAGCGCAGGATGCAATTGACAGCGAAAAGCGCTCGAACCATTTACTGATCAGCACCTACCCCTCGCTCGCCAGCAAATGGTTAGCGCCGCTCATCTTTATTTGGAAAAACCAAAACCCACACAGCAGCCTCATGATCAGCGGCGTGCACCCAGAACCTCAATTAGATGAGGCGGAAGCCGACTTTCGTATCTCCTACGGCGAACGGCATCGCTACCATCGACGCTATACCCACCTATTTACCGATCGCGTTGTGGTGGTCGCAAGTCCGAGTTTATTGGCGCGCTCAGGTCCGATCGAGCAGCCCGCCTCTCTTCTAACCCAGTCACTGCTGTGGGTTGATTGGGGCAACGAATACCGCGCCCTGCCGTCGTGGCAAGACTGGTTCACGCAGGCGGGTGTTAGCCACAAAACACTGCACCCCGACGTGGTCTTCTCCTTCCCGGCAGCGGCCATCGATGCGGCGGTCGAGGGACGAGGTTTTGCCCTAGTACAATACTCGTTGGTTGCCAGCGCCTTGGCCTTAGGCAGCTTGGTGCGCGTCCTACCCCTTGAATTACCGCTCGCGGAGGCGCACTTTCTCGCCTGGAGCAGTTCAGCCTTGGAAAAACCCTTAGGCTCCGCTTTTCAAACTTGGATTATTCATGAGGCACGACGCTTTGATACCCCCTGCCCTCAATAGACTACGCGGCCAAGCCACTCAGCGAGGGCTTGCATGGCACGCGATGCATCGGCTGGTGGCCGCGAGCCTGCTGATCCTGTGTGCCGCCTGCTCATCGTCGACAGCCGTCACACCAAAGGCCACGGACCCCTCAAGCCTGCGACAACTCAGCCAAGGGATGATCGAAGGCTTTGCGAATGCGCAGGGTGGGCACACCTGGTTGGGTATCCCCTATGCAGCACCCCCCGTTGGCCCATTGCGTTGGCGCCCACCACAGCCTGCCAGTTCATGGGACGGCACGCGCACCGCACTCTCCGCTGGGGGAGCCTGCGTACAGTTTGGGTGGCCCATCGGTGGGATCGGCAAAAACGGCAGTCACCAAGGCCAAGAGGACTGCTTGTACTTAAACATTCATGCACCGCACCTGGATCAGGCCGAGCTTGCCAATGCACACGTGCCGGTCATGGTCTGGATTCATGGTGGCGCCAACACCATAGGCCAAGCGGTGGATTATGACGGCAGCCAGCTTGCGCAAAGCCAAAATGTCATTGTGGTCACCATCAACTATCGATTGGGGCCGTTTGGTTGGTTCATCCTGCCAACCGGTGGTCGACCCGATCAAAGCGAACGCAGCGCCTTAGATGCCTCCGGCAACTGGGGCACGCTCGATACCATCGCGGCCCTCCAGTGGGTACATGACAATATTCACGGCTTTGGTGGCGATCCTGGCAACGTGACCGTGTTTGGCCAATCTGCTGGCGCTACCAACACGCTGGCCTTACTGGTCTCCCCGTTAAGCGAGGGCCTGTTCAGTCGCGTGATCATCCAAAGCTTAGGCTTTGGCTTAGCGCCGATGGAGCGCATGTCGCATGACGTAGATGACCCGCAACCGGGCCTCGAATACAGCAGCGCTGAAATTCTCCTGAAACTACTGCAAAGCCAAGGGCGCGCTGCCGATCGCGCACAAGCAAAAGCACTGGTAGCCAACTTAAACGGTACGGAGATCGCTGACTTTCTGCGCAGCATCGATCCGTGGACGCTGTACACCACCTACCATCCATCCACACTCGCCACGTCCAAGTTCCCCACCGTCTTTCAAGATGGCGCCGTGATCCGTCAGGGGGCTTTAAGCGAGTTGCTAGCCGACCCTCATCGCCATCTAAACGTTCCGGCCATTGTTGGCACCAACCGCGATGAAGCCAAAATGTTCATGGCCTTTGACCCGACCTTGGTGTTCACCGTGGCAGGCTTGCCGGTGTGGATCAAAGATAACGCGGTGTATGACCGCCAATCGAACTACCGAGCGCTTCTTTGGAAAGCCAATGGCGTTGATCAACTGGCGGCCGCACTGACCGCGAGCGGTACGCCCACCTATGCTTACCGCTGGGACTGGGATGATGAGGGCAGACATTACGGCATCATTGACGCCACCCGATTGGTGGGGGCCTCACATGGTCTGGAAATTCCCTTTGTCTTTGGCAATTTCACGGTAGGCTCAGTCTCATCACTGCTTTTTAACCATGACAATGAAAGCGCTCGCCTACAACTCAGCGCGGCCATGATGACCTACTGGGGTAACTTCGCGCACAGCGGTGATCCCAATCAAGGAACACAGGTACCAACGCCTGCGTGGCCCGTCTGGCAATCCACGGAGGACACACCGGCATTGATGGTATTCGACACGCAGGCTCAAGGCGGCATACGTGCCAGCAACGAGCGCAGCTCTAAAGAGAAGGTGCTTGCCTTGATGGAGGCACAGGAGCCTAATGACGCGAGTGCCTGCCGCATGTTCATCTCAACCTTCCGTGATCGCTTTAACGAGTGGGCTGATCGCGTATGGCCTACCTTTAAAAACGGCCTATGTCGTGCGCAGATCAGCGCAACCAGACCCATTCCACCGTGAAAGCCGCAGCTAAATCGGCCAGATCAGCACGGAGACATCAGCCTTCGCTATCGAGTCTCCGGGCAGATCAGCTGCATAGCTACTCGTTAAACCACTCATGACACGCACGCTCTAAAGAACCCTATGGTCAGCACCCTCCGGTCATCTATTCGTACATTCTTTTATGTCGATGCCGCACCGGTATCGGCAAGAGAAGGATGGCGCTCGACACTCGGCGCCTTTCTGGGTCTTGGTCTCACCGCCCTCATCCTGTACCCCGGAACCCCAAGCAATCTCTGGCTGGTCGCACCGTTGGGGGCGACCACGGTGTTGGTCTTTCTCATGCCGCATAGCCCGGCATCTGCACCTTGGGCCGTCATCGGTGGCTATCTGTTGGCGGGCGCATCGTCAGCACTTGCTATCTATCTTATTCCCTACCCGCCATTACGAATCGCCACCGCAGTCGCTTTGTGTATCTGGTTAATGACACGCTTGAATTGCGTCCATCCAGCAGCCGGTGCCGCCACCTTATTACTCACGATCGGATCGTCACAGCTGAACAGTCATTGGTGGTCATTGCTTGGGTTGGTGGAAGGCAATATGGCGTTACTATTGCTGTGTGCTCTCCTCATCAACACACGGCTGCTGCGTCGCCCTTACCCTTATCATCCAAGCGCGCCTACCGCGCCGACCGTACCCGTTGCTGTCCATGGCCTAGTGATCAGCCACGCCGATCTGGATGCAGCGATTCGCTCGAGTGATAGCTTTTTGGATGTGCAGGAAAATGAGTTACTGGTCATCTATGAGCGCGCCTTGCAAAACGCCCGCGCTCGCCAGACAGGGTCTTCGTAATAACGGCCATTAAGCGACAAAATAGTGTCCCATGAAGTGACGCCACTAATGTCAAATCACGACAGATCCAGCACTTTGCAGCCCAAGCGTTACTTTAAGTAAGGGTGTGAAACGGGTTATTGGCTGCTGAGCTTATCTAGAATTAGTTGCGCTAGCGCCTTCTCGTCACCAAAAAAGGCTAACTCCATTGCGTGATACATTTGGGACTGGTTTAAATCAGAATAATCGAGCTTAAAACCAGCCTCACTAGCTAACTGGGCAATAAACATTCGCTGTACCCGACCATTGCCATCTCGGAATGGATGCAAGACATTAATCTCAGAAAGATAGTGGGCCAACTTCTGCGCAACCTGCTGAATATCTTGATTTTAGAATAGATGCTCTTTAACTAAATTACTGAATACAGCTTTTGCTGCTGAATCAATCATGCGAATGTTAGCAAAGTGGCTATTTTCACGGCTTATATCTACAGTTCGAATCTTTCCAGCCCAATCATAGACATCTTGAAAAAGAGCATAGTGAATTGCTTGCAAATGCGCTAAATCAAAATTACCTTGAATTGGCTCTAAATCTAAAGCCACTAAACGCGAAGCAGTCATATCAGACTCAAACGCCTCAAGCTCATTTTGATCCGTAAAGCCCAATTTGTTTTGCAATACCGGAGAACCCGGATAGCAATAGACACTATCCGCGTCGTAGCGCGACATAGCGTTCTTTAGTCTCTGCAATGATTTGATCGATTGTTTTTGATCCACCAATAAAGGCATCAAAATCTTTCATCAACTCATTGCTAGGCTTCATACCCTCTACCCGCAAAGAACCCAAGGCATTGTCAACAATGTCTTTTCGGTTTAAGGTAGTTTGATTATTTTTCATAAGGGCTGTTTTATCTATATTACGGTATTTTAAGGGGTGCTTCCAGAAAATTAAACCCTTCATTAAGACCTGCCAGCAAATAGGGCGTAGGTTGTAGCGTCGGGTAAAACCGACACCAAATGGTCATCCCCTCACCCATCTCTACCC
>CAIYVA010000234.1 GCA_903929455.1 uncultured Pseudomonadota bacterium
CCGGCAAGACCACCGCTTTTTATATGATCGTAGGTCTCATCCGTTGCGACGGAGGACAGATATCATTGGATGGGGAAGATCTAACATCACTACCCATGCATGCGCGCGCCGTGCGCGGCGTCGGATACCTCCCGCAGGAAGCGTCTGTCTTCCGAAAACTATCTGTGGCAGACAACATCAAGGCAATTCTTGAGACACGCAAGGAACTCACGTCCGACATGATCCAGCAGCGCCTGGAAAGTTTAATGGATGAGTTACGCATCAACCACATACGCGACAACCTAGGGCAAAGCCTCTCGGGCGGTGAACGGCGGCGTGTAGAGATCGCCCGATCGCTGGCCGCTGAGCCTCGTTTTGTACTACTGGATGAGCCGTTCGCAGGCGTTGACCCCCTATCCATCGCCGACATTAAAAGCAGTATCGAGCACCTACGGGCGCGGGGCATCGGCGTACTGATCACCGACCACAATGTCCGTGAAACGCTCGGCATTTGCAGCCGAGCCTATATTGTCAATCAGGGCATGGTGATCGCCTCCGGATCGTCGGACGAAATCCTTGCCAACGCCCAGGTTCGTGCGGTGTACTTAGGCGAAGACTTCCGGATGTAGATACGATGGCGTCAGCGCCACGCGGTCAGGAGCGATGTCCTCGATGTTCAGATCCTCCTTGCAGATTCGTCTTGGACAACAACTAACGATGACACCGCAGTTGCAGCAAGCTATACGCCTGCTGCAACTACCCGCCTTGGAACTCAAACAGGCGATCCGCGAAGCGCTCGAACAAAACGTCATGCTAGAGCTGGATGATGAAGCCAGCGATGACGACGCGGCTGAGGCGATGATCCATCTACGTGACAACAGTCGCGACCAAGAGGCAGAGGATTCGACAGCGGAGTTTGCTGAAGCCGATGTAACCAGCGCCTCGGTCACATCGGACGAACGCTGGGGAGAACCCGCTACCACCCCGGCGTCTGCCAGCACCTGGTCTGGAGAAGACGCTACCCAAGACCTCGCCGACCATCGTGGTCAAAGCCTGCAGGATCACCTACGCTGGCAATTGGATTTAGCGAGATTAGACCCGATGGAACACTCTATTGGGCTCGCTCTCATTGATGCCATTAACGATGATGGATATTTGATAGACAGCACAGCCGACCTGATGGCAGCACTGCGTCCAGAGGTTGAGACATCAGTCGAGAAAATAGAGCTGGTGCTTACAGCGATTCACGCTTTTGATCCGGTCGGTGTCGGCGCACGATCCGTCGCGGAATGCATTGAATTGCAGCTTAAGCAGTTTGCACCGGGTACAGAAGGACTTGAGACAGCTGTATTAATCGCACGAGCGCATCTCGATTTGGTGGCTACCCAACAGCACTCCGCATTGCGACGCACCCTCGATATCAACGAGCAACAACTCACTACCGCGATTGCTTTAATACGCAGTTGCCATCCAAGACCCGGTTCAACCATACAATCGCATCAGGCGGATTACATCATTCCTGATGTCTATGTCCGGCGTGGGCTGCATGGGTGGACTGTCGATCTCAACACCAGTGCAATTCCTAAAATAAAGCTTCATCAGCAGTACGCGGGACTAATCACGCGCGCGTCTGATCACGCGGTCCTACGATCACAGTTGCAAGAGGCGCGCTGGCTACTGCGCAGCCTAGAGATCCGCAATGAAACGATGCATAAGGTGGCAAACTGCATCATCGAGAGACAAACCGCTTTTTTAGACCGAGGCGACGAGTTCATGCAGCCAATGGTGCTACGTGACGTCGCGGATGCCGTCGCGATGCATGAATCGACGATTTCTCGCGTCACCATGGGTAAATACATGCATACCCCGCGTGGAATCTATGAATTTCGGCATTTTTTCTCAAGCCACGTCGGATCTGCGGATGGTACGGATATCTCATCGACAGCCATCAGGGCCAAAATACGCAAAATGATCGCCGCGGAGGATGCAAGACACCCCCTATCGGACAGCAAAATTACCAGTTTGCTGGCCGCCGACGGGATGCAGATAGCGCGACGAACAATCGCGAAGTATCGCGAGGCATTGCAAATTCCGCCGTCGAGTCAGAGGCGTAAAAAGTCGGTTAAGTGAGTGCACAGACTGTTGAAGGAGACGTTGATGCTTATCAATATAACGGGCCACCATATCGAAATCACTCCTGCCATGAGGGGCCGGGTCGAAACAAAATTCGAACGCTTACTACGACACTTCGAACGGGTCATTGATATCCACTGCATCCTTTCCGTAGACAAGCTGCAACAGAAGGCGGAGGCAACCATCCACTTGAGCGGCCACACACTGCACGCTGACGCTGTCGATCTCAATCTGTACACCGCCATCGATCTTTTAGTCGATAAGCTTGATCGGATGGCCATTAAGCATAAGGAAAAAACCGGCGACCACCATGCTGCCGAGGCTCAGCGCGGACGTCTATAGGCGGTCGATTGCGGGCTGATAGCCACGGGGGTCTCGCTTCTGAAATATTGAAGCCGTAATATGGGGGAGTCGGCCAGTTCGCCAATCCCCCTCGGCAGGTTTGTATGCGGCTTGTGATCGTCAGTGGCCTATCCGGCTCTGGAAAGAGCATCGCCCTCAATATGCTTGAGGATCTCGGTTGGTATTGCGTCGACAATATTCCAGCTGGATTACTACCGGCTTTCGTCGAGCACAGCCTGCTTAATCCTAACCGCATTTACGAACGCAGTGCGGTTGGTCTCGATGCTCGCAATGAGCCCGAGGAATTGGCGCAGATCCCCGCCTTAGTGCGTAACCTCCGCCAGCGACAAATCGCCTGTGACCTGATCTTCATACAGGCAGACCCGGCAATGTTGCTGCGCCGGTACGGAGAGACGCGCCGCCGCCATCCCTTGGTGCGTGAGGGTGTGACCCTACCGGACGCCATTCAAGAAGAGCTGCGACTCCTCGAGCCCATCGCTTACTCAGCGGATCTCGTGCTAGATACCACCCGTACGAGCGTGCATGAACTGCGCGAACTCATGCGAACCCGCGTTGCCCCCAGAGAGTCGGGGCGTTTATCTATTATGTTTGAGTCATTTGGGTTCAAATACGGCATCCCGAGTGGCGCTGATTTTGTATTCGACGCCAGGACCTTACCTAATCCCTATTGGGATCCTGCGCTACAGCCACTAAATGGCCTAGACACAGAGGTCATCCAATTCTTAGATGCTGAAGCGACTGTGAAAGATTATCTCAGTGACATCATCACGTTTATTGAAAGACGAATACCGCTATATCAAAAAAACAATCGGGCCTATCTTACGGTTGCCGTCGGCTGCACTGGCGGTCAACATCGCTCTGTCTACTTGGTCAGTCGCTTAACTGCGCACTTCGCCAGTCAGTATCCAGATGTCGTTGCTCATCACGAATCGCTCCACAAGAACGCCTGAAGTTCCTCACGCCGTGCCATGGCATCTGCATAGCCCAAGGCAATCAACTCGCGCGTATATTCAGCCTCAAACAATAAATAGCTCAATAAAGTACTGCCAGTCTGGCGCTTAGCACCCAATGTGCGTAGCAATATCCGCAAAGTGCGCGGCATCGATCCCATGTGCCGAGCAGCGATGGCACCAAAGTCCTCGCTAGGCACAATCAGAAAAGGCACAACCTGCCCAAGCACACGGTCGCTCGAGTCTGCTTTACTCAGTAAGTTCTCTTGCTGCAATCGCTCTACATCCACATGTGGCTGCTCTGAAAAAACGCTATCCAACATAAAACCCATGATTTGCGCGAATGACGGCATCGCGCTGGTCGTCGATCTTGAGACAGTGCGTTGTTCAGTTGGACGTACACCGATCACCAACAAACGCCGCGCCCCCAAATGAGTCGCCGCCGACAAAGGCGTCACTTGACGCATGGCCCCGTCTCCGTAATACACGCCGTCGATTGCGACAGGCGGGAACATGAGAGGCACAGCCGCACTGGCCATCAGGTGATCTAGTTGCAAGTCAGCCAACTCTCCTCTAGACCACGGCGTCTCCCACGGCGGCGTCTCCTCGGCCTGCGCAAAAAACGTGACTGACCGACCCTCTGCATAGCTAGAGGCGCTAATCGCTAAGGCACTGATATCCCCCGCATCTAGCGCTTGCCGAATCCGCGCGAAATTGACATGTCGCTCCAGGAGTTCACGTAGCGGTTGATTATCGAGTAACGAGTGTGGTGGTGGCACCAGCCAACCACCTGAGACCAGGGCGAGAAACGTATGCAACCCTGAACGCAGCATGCTCATCGTGTCGGCCCGAAACACCTGGCCAACGGAAAAATTACGCCAAACACTTTCCAGCAAAGTGCAGCCTTGACGGAAGTTTCGCGCATTTCCGGCGATCAGCGCACCGATGATAGCGCCCGCTGACGTGCCACAGATCACTTGGAAAGGTACCGGCGCGTTAGCTGGTAACAGCTCAGCTATCGCCTTCAGCACCCCAACTTGATACGCGCCTCGCGCACCACCACCACTCAGCACCAGACCAAGGGGCACGCGCTGAGAGGACTTAACAGGGCCAGAGGGAGGCTGGTGATTGGAAGAGTGCATCAGAGTTTTATTATGCTCCGCTAGTGGCTAAGATAGTGATCACTCAAGCATCTGTTTGCAATTTTAGGAAGAAATCACATGATGGCGCACTGCAAAACATGGACCTCATCGCTGATGGCTAGCATCCTCGTGTGCTTAGGCCTCACAGCCAGCGCGGGAGCGGCAAGCCCAGCAATAGGCGCGATGGCACCCGCATTCAAATTGCAGGACCAAACCGGTGAATGGCATAGCTTATCGGAGTATCAGGGTAAGTGGCTGATCGTCTATTTTTATCCCAAAGATGAGACATCTGGCTGCACCACTCAGGCTTGCGAGTTGCGGGATAATATCTTTGCTTTTAGGAAAGTAGGCGCCACGATTGTGGGCATCAGCGTCGATGATGTGGCTTCACACAAGGGCTTTGCTGAACATCACTCCTTGCCCTTCTCGGTATTGGCAGATCCCACCAAGGAAACAGCCAGAAACTATGGGGTGTTGGTGAAAATGATAGGGATTTTTGAGTATGCTCAGCGCGACACCTTCATCATCGACCCGCAAGGTCGGATTGCGCAGCATTTAGTGAACGTCGATCCGAAGGGACATTCAGCCGTCGTGCTGAAGGAACTGGCCCGCTTGCAAGCAGCTGCGGGCGCTCAAAAACCATAGCGCCGATACCACGCGCCCTTGCAATCGGCAAAGGCGCGTCGTTTGACGGCTTCCGCTAGGGCACAAGGCTCAGCGCGTGACGCGTAGGCCCTGGTAAAAACGGGGTTTGCTCGCCCTGCGCCCATGCCGTATGGCCGGCGCGGTAGTAAGGTGACATCGGATGGCCACTCTGGCCACCCGGCATTTCAAAATAGGCCGCAGCCTCCTGTCCAGGAGAGACTGCGAATCGCTCCGATGCGCCGAAGGCAGTGCCTTGTGGTCGCGGCATGTCCTCATCACCCGGCAGCATTTCATCGGGGATATCCAACACGCGACTTAACATAGGAACACCAGCAGATAGGGGGTGGCGGATGCGAACGACGTTGGCTCGTCCCCAGGTACAGTCCGCTAAGCGCGGACAATCATCGGCAACGGATGTTAGAGACGCATCTACCGCACTCAGTAAAAAAGCCTGCCAGTCTAAATAACGCGCTGGCAGCAGGTGTAATGGACGCTCGGTGAGTACCGCCCACAACGGCCCCTCAAAAGACGCTGGCGTGTGGAAGCTAAATTGCGGACTTTTTTCCTTGGCGGACGCGATCAAGGCATCAAATAGCTGCCGCTCCACCTCAAGGCGAAAGCCACGCACCAACCGATAGGCAGGATCATTCACCGCCGCGTGACCAGACCACTGCATCAGCACCGAAGCCAATTCGGCTCGTCGTAGGTGACCCTCCCTCGCTTTGTCATCCAGTACAGACGTCAGCAGCGTTTTCCAGCGCTCCAGAAACAGAGCCCGATCGTCTAACTGCACCGCCAACATATCGGCAGGCTGCAACTGGCTGCCACGGCTCGCTAAAGCACCCATGATCTGCCCACCGCGAGCGCCTCTGTCATAACCACCATCACCAATCAGTCGTAAGGCAGACCCGCCCACCACACGGGCATTAGCAGTCACCAGCTGGCCATTGATGGGATCAACAACGCGAGGCCACTCAGCTGACGTGAGCCATCCTGAGAAGCCAATCGCTGCATCGGTCGACAGGCGTGGCACTGACGCGTCACCCGCCGGGCGCGTAGGCACCTGCCCCATCAGCGCCCAGCCAATATGGCCCGCCTCATCACCCACCACTAAATTCTGCGTGGGCATGCCAGCCGTGGGCGCGATCTCGAGCGCCTGTGCAACGGTCTGCGCCGACTCAAGATCCAGTATGTTCAAATTCAACGCATGCGGATCATGCGCAACCCACTCAAGCACCAAGGGCTGCCCCGTTTCATCATGAGACACCACCGGACCCCACAGCGTACTCACGACATCCAGCAACACGTCATCCCCACCTCTAACCTGAATACGCTCAACAAAGTGATCAAACGACTTCGGCCCCGTCGCCGTCTGATATTGGTCAGGGCCACCTGCCACGGCGACAATCACATCCTCGTAGTCGCCATAACTGTTGGTAAAGCCCCACGCGATATGCTCATTACTACCCGCGATCACTCCGGGCGTTCCAGGCAAGGTCACACCGGTCACTCGCCTCCCCCCGGCACCGATCTGTAGCTGCGCGCGGTACCACGTATTAGGTAATCGCAACCCTAAGTGCATATCATTCGCCACTAAAGCCGCACCACTCGCCGTGCGGCTACCCGCTATCGCCCAGTTATTGCTACCGATCGTCGGTCGGGTGCGCGCATGCTTAGCCGGCAGCACATCGGAATCCAAACGCTGATGTCTGATATCAAACACATCCGCAGTTGGGATCACCGGCGGACTACTGTGGGAGCCATCAACACTCGCCTCCCAATCCGTTGCCGCTGCGTAAATAAACTGATACACAGCCGCCGGCACGGAACGGGCGATCAAACCACGCTGAATTTTTGACTGCCCATCTGACTCCTGCAGCTGCAAAAACATCGATAACACCACGAGCACCGAGTCCTCTGGTTTCCACGGTGTCGGCGATGTCTGCAGCAAAAGGTACTCAAAAGGCCG
>CAIYVA010000235.1 GCA_903929455.1 uncultured Pseudomonadota bacterium
CGGCCTTAGATGCACTGTGGACAGGCACGCCCCTGATCGCTTTGCGTGGTGACACCATTGCCAGTCGTATTTCCGCCTCGGTGTTGGTCTCGTGTGACTTATCGGACTTAGTCGTCAGTGATATCAGCCGCTATCAACAGCGCGTGATTGAACTGGCATCGAACGCACCTGCTTTAGCGCAGGTCCGTCAGCGCATCAAGCGGGCGATCCAGCGGGCGGCACCATTCGACCCGCGCCAGATCGTCAAACCACTGGAAGACGCCTATGCGCGCATGCACGAGCATGCACGCGCTGGCCATCCACCTGAGTCATTCGACATACGGTAAGCCGCTATGAAATTAGATGCGCGGCTAACCGATCTGCACAGTGCGTTTACGGAGGGTTTTCGGCTACACAAAGCCGGAAAAACCAAAGAGGCCGCAATCTATTATCGCTTCGTCTTGGAACGCGATGATCACCACTTTAACGCACTGCAACTGCTAGGCCTCATTCAACTTCGCAGCGGCGCACTGACGGAGAGCCTGCGGTTATTCGAGCAAGCCCTCACCATTCAGCCGACCCACGGCGAAACGCTCAATAACTACGGAAATGCTCTGCTCGAAGCAGGCCGCCAACAGGAAGCCATCGCTGTCTATCGGCTCGCGATTGTCGGCCTCCGTAAACCCCAGGCAGTCGCCTACCGAAACCTAGGATCTGCATTGATCGATGCGGGTGATCGAGCAGAGGGCAAAGCGATCTTGCAGCAATCGCTTGCGCTCGATAACGCTGATCCGGTCACCTATAGCTGGCTTGGTCATCTCGCCTTCGCGGAGGGTGATTATCTGTCAGCAATACAGGCCCTCGATCGCTCACTCAGTCTAAAAAATTCGCTACAAGTGCAGCAATCGCGCTTACTGATGGCGCAGACAATTGGCCAGTGGAGTGGATGGCAAGAGCAATGCGCACATATCTGCTCCGCTACACCGCCACCCAACGTGGAGACGGATCCGTTTCGCACGATGTTTCTCACAGATGATCCCTCAGTTCATAGACGCTATGCAGATAACTTTGCGCACTATGTGCATGCACGCGTCTCGCCGCTGGCGCGCCAACCCATACTATCCGCTCCACATGAGACGGATAAAATACGGATTGCGTATTTATCTGCCGATATTCGCGTCCATCCGGTCGCCCAGTTACTGGCTGGTGTATTGGAACATCACGAGCGTAGCCGCTTTGAGGTGACTGTCTATGCGACTGGGCCGAAAACCGATACCGCTGAGCGACGCAGAATCGCGGCCGCTTGTGATCGCTTTGAGGCCATCGAACGCCCGAGTGATCCAGGCCTTGCCACAATGATCTCTGCTGGGCGCGCCGATGTACTCATCGACCTCATGGGCTACTCCGAGCAGTCACGTCCACGCGTGTTGGCAGCACGACCCGCACCGCTACAAGTCGGTTGGCTTGGTTACCCAGGCACTCTTGGTGGAAAGATGCTCGACTACCTGATTGCTGACGACTATGTGGTACCCAAACACAGCGCCCACCATTATGCGGAGCGCATCGCTCGTCTGCCAGATAGCTACTTACCGAACGACCAATCACGGCAAGTAGCGACCGCCGCTCCGCGCGCAAGCTACGGGCTGCCTGACAAGGCTGTCGTGCTGTGCTCGTTTTGCCAAATCCAAAAAATCACACCAACCGTGTTCAACCTGTGGATGGAAGTCTTACGCGCGAGACCACTGTGCGTACTCTGGCTCTTCAATGCCTCCGCCGTCGCCATTGAAAATCTGCGAGCCCAAGCAGAGAGCCAAGGAGTTGCCAGTGAGCGCCTGGTGTTCGCAGCGCGTGTGAACTCACATGCCGATCATCTCGCACGCTACACGGTCGCTGATATTGCTGTGGACACCTTCCCTTATGGCTCACACACCACGGCAGCAGACGCCTTATGGGTTGGATGCCCGCTAGTCGGCTTAAGCGGCGAAGGTTTTGCGTCGCGGGTGTCTGGCTCCCTGCTTCGCGCTGCGGGCGTACCGGAGCTCATTGCCAGCACACCAGAAGCGTATCGTGATCTTTTGCTCGAGCTAAGCGCAAATGGCGCGCACCGATCGGCACTGCGACATCAGCTCAAATCGAGCCGAGAGAGCTCGGTGTTATTCGATGCCAAACGGTTCACACGCGCCTACGAAGCATGCATCACACACATGCACCAAAGGCGGCTCACTGGGCTTGCGCCTAGCGAGATGCAAGTCCGCTGGATCAACGGCGAACCGCGCGTAACCCCTTAAGGGTAAGCGATCGCTGAATTCCAAGCCGGCGCCGCGTCGCTGTTCACCGACGGCGAGTACACCTCCCACATCGCCTGAGCGCCACCGAGCAAAGCGAACTGCGCATCGGTGCAATCCAGTATCTGTCCTTGGGGTAGTGCCACCACAACACGCGAACCACTGAGGGTCATCTCAACATCGTATGGCGTGCCATCTGTGAGCAAAGGATTCGCAAAGAATGCCACCGGACCGGCCGCACAGCTCGCAGGCTGGTGGCTAACACCCGATATGTAGTAACTCAGCGCCGCATCATAGCGATCCACAACCAAGTGCACTGCGTGAGCAAAAGTGATGCCGGTGTCTAGCGTAGAGATCAATGCCACGGCAGATCGATCGGAGCCAGACCCCGAAAATGGTAAAAAACTAAAACTCCCACCCAAACGAGAGGGCTGTGCACCCAACGACATCAGCGCGTACGCGACTCGATTGCCGAGTGCTGGACTGCCATCCACAAATCGGTGATTGGCGATGGCGATGGTTGCAGCCCCCTGACCAGACACGAGCCACGACACAGTGTTGGGGGCTACGCCGAGCCCTAGCTGGTCAGGCCGATTAAAGTTATCAAAAAACAGAGAGCACACAACCGTGATGTCACTCGTATCGGCAGTGACGTTCGACCCAGCTCCGTGGGTGACCTCACAGAACTGACCCGTGGGCTGCGCACCGACGGTCACTGCGTAGCCGCTACCGTATGAAATCTTGCGCGCAAAGGTGAACGCGCCATCAGCAGTCACGGTGAGCATATCGCCGCCGTTATTAAGAAGCACCAGCTGATTACCGCTCTTAAGACCCGTGAGCCCGCCGGCAACGGTATACGTGAGTGGCGCACAGGTCACCTCCACAGTGGTAACGGTGGCGAGCACATTCTGCTGGCTTGGATTGGCAATGGCGCACACCTGCCCCGTCGGCTGCGTAGTCACCGTGACCGCATAAGACCCGCCTTGGGTGATTGGTTGGGCGAAGGAATAAGCGCCATTCGCACTCACGGTCAGCGAATCAGTACCGTTATCACTCAGAACCACGCTCATCCCGGCACTCAAGCCCATCACCTGACCACCAACCGTGTAGGTGGGCGTAGGTAAAGCGGCGGATGACCCGCCACCGCAACTGATCAACGGAAGTGCCAGCCAGGCAGTCAAACAAGTGAGTAAGGAACGGCGCACCGAATTAGCCCTATCGTAAAAGTAACCGACCGACCCTACGTTACCGAGGAAATATGACAGTTTGTTTGACGGCCACGTTGCCCAAAACCTAAAGGTTGTTTTGGTTAGGGCGGTGGTCCTGAATGAAAACGAAACTCAGTATCCGGTCGAGTAATTAAGTCCGCCTCACATTCTGCGAGTACCTGCAGCCGCGCTACCCAATCTAACCCCTCACGCGTCGCATAATCGATCGCTAGTCGTTCGTATAAATTCATGTGACGCGCCTCCGCAGCTGCTAGGCCCTGATAGAACGTTGCTATCTCAGCTGGCAAGTGCGGCAACAAGCCATGAAAGCGCTCCGCTGAGCGCGCCTCAATGAGCGCCCCCACCAACAACAGATCGAGTCGTCGATCAGGCTCATGGTTACGCATCAGCGTCCGTAGCCCACCGGCATATCGACTCGGACTTAAGCGCGCATACGAGACACCCAGTCGCCCCATCAAAGCAACCACCTGCTCATAGTGGCGCAACTCCTCACGCGCAAGACGCGCGAGCGCTAACCCCAGACTACTGTCATCGGCATAGGAGAACATTAAACCCAAGGCCGTCGAGGCCGCTTTTTTTTCACAGTTAGCGTGATCGACCAGCAGTACATCTAACTGGTTTGCTGCGGCCCCATACCACGCGACGGGCGTGGCCGCTAACAATGGCACCCCATGCGCCAATTCAGAGACAGTCATATGAGCGCTCGCGATGCTAGACGAATCTGCGTTAGACGCTGCGCACGACCCGAGGGCGCGAGGGGATCGGCTCAGGCACTGCCAGTACTTCGCGTTTGCGCGCCTTGGCCGCATCGGAGCGCTCAGTCGCTAAATTCTGCAAGTACTCAGCGGTGACATCACCGGTCACATAGTGACCAGAGAAGCAGGACGTATCAAATGACTCGACACGCGCTTTATCATGCCGTACCGCACTGACCAAGTCCTCGAGATCTTGATAAATCAGCCAATCGGCGCCAATGGCCTTGGCCACCTGCTCCTCCGTGCGTCCCGCCGCCACGAGCTCTGTGACCGCGGCCATATCGATGCCATAGACATTCGGAAAACGCACCGGTGGTGCCGCTGATGCAAAGTAGACTTTACGTGCACCTGCCTCACGCGCCAACTCGATGATCTGTGCCGACGTTGTTCCACGAACAATCGAGTCATCCACCAACAACACATTGCGGTCACGGAATTCCAAAGGGATTGCGTTCAGCTTTGAGCGCACTGACTTCTGGCGCTCTTCCTGGCCTGGCATGATAAAGGTGCGACCGATATAGCGGTTCTTTACAAACCCCTCGCGGTACTCCACCCCTAAAGTCAGAGCCAACTGCATCGCACTGGTGCGACTGGTATCTGGGATCGGTATCACCACATCGATGTCCAATACCGGGCGCAGCCGCTTAATCTTAGCGGCTAGCTTATCGCCCATTCGCATACGCGCTTTGTGCACGGAAATATTATCAATGATTGAATCGGGTCTTGCGAAGTACACATACTCAAACACACAAGGCGTGTGCTTCATCAGTGGCGCACAGCGCGCACTGTGCATCTCTCCCGACAGATCCACGTAGATCGC
>CAIYVA010000236.1 GCA_903929455.1 uncultured Pseudomonadota bacterium
ATGCTCCTCCAACGTAGCGCACCACTGCCTACCCGCCTCCTGCGCATCGGCCGTGTCTGAGCCTAAGGCCCACATACCCTTCACCATGCTGGCATAAGATGGAATAGAGGTGACCGGATCACGGTGCGTCTGCACGAAAGTCACTTCGGGCAGCAAGTCATTGAGGACCTCCACATAGCCCAAGTGCATGGGTGTTTTTAATACCCAGCGCTCAGCATTCTGACCGCGCTTGCGCTTCTGCCACTGCAGAAACTTCATGAGCTTCACCAGATACACGTAGGCGGGTCTAAGATCCTGCGCATGGACCCACTCACGGTAACTGGGCACACACGCCAAAGACTCCGAGGTGGTGGTCAACAGCGTCTGATCCAACAACATGATGTCCTCATCCGCACCCATCGCATCCCACGGATGGATCGATGCCAATGCCGGAGCCGCCTGCAAGATCGCCTCCACCTCAAGCTTGGCTGCCGCGATGCGCGCCGCACCCGATAGATCATCGGCACCGGGGACCGGAAAACGGCACTCCCACCACGCAGCTGAGTAAAAGCGCTCATCGGCTGCAATCAAGCGATGCAGCAAGGTCGTACCGGTGCGCGACAGACCGACAATGACCACCGTAGGCGGCAAGCGCTCCTCCAGAATCTCTGGATGGCGCTTAAACCAATCACAGGCGCGAAGACGCGTGATCAGAATGCCCAGTAAACGGGTGTGCCACAAATACACACCGGTGCCATTTAAATTAGCCTCTGCAGCTAGCGCCGCCGTTAAGCGGGTCAACGGCTCCACAATCGACGGCTCACCAAAATCCTGAAGACCTGCTTCCGCTTGGGCTAAGGCCATCAGCTCTTTCGGATCCAGTGTCAGTGCATTACTCATCGTATTTCCCTCTCAGGTGGATTGACCACTCATGTGTTTAGCCGCCTGCCAAGCAAAGGTCATGGCAGGACCTAAGGTGGAGCCAGGACCTGGATAGCGCGGCAAGATCGGTGCTGCACTGTTACCTAACGCATAGAGACCCGCGATCTTGGATCCATCTGCACGAGTCACTTGCGAATTCACATCAATCACCAAGCCGCCGTGCGTACCAAAATCGCCCGGCTCCATGCGCATGGCATAAAACGGCGCCTCCACAATCGGCGCAAGACACGGGTTCGGCTGTATGCGAGGGTCCGCATAGTAGCGGTCATACTCTCCATCGCCTCGCCCGTACTCCAGATCCTTGCCGGTCTTGGCATACTCATTCATCGAAGCGACTGTGCGCTCCAAACCCGCTGGATCAATGCCCGCCTTGGCTGCGAGTTCTGTAATGGAGTCCGCTTTGGTCAGAAAGCCAGAGCTGTAATAGCTCTTAGGCACCATCCACTCAGGTCTAAACGCGGTCGGCCACAGTGGTCCGTTAAAATACGATCGCCGTGAGCGCGCATCAAAGACCATCCACGCTGGCACCTGAGGATCCTCTGGTCGCTGTTTGTCAAACAACGCCAATTGATAGGTGAGGTAATTCTGCGATTCATTGGCAATGCGCACACCACGCGCCGTGACCATGATGTTGCCAGGATAGGACTTATCCATAATGGCTAAGCGCGGTACGGGATCATCTGGGCTTTTTAAGGTCGTACACCACCAACCACCGTTCATTAGATGGGTGGCGGCACCTAAGCCGATCGCCGCTTGAATCGCATCACCGGTGTTACCGCCATGCGCTGCACTCCAAGCCACATTCGTAGGCTTTGGGAGATACTGATCACGCATCGCCTGATTGTGTTCAAAGCCACCCGCGGCCAGCACTACGCCATGGCGCGCACGCACCACGGTTTTAACACCGTCTTGCTCAATCACCGCACCAATCACGCGTCCACTCGCATCGCTCAACAGCTCTGTCATCGACGTATTCAGCATCAATGGCATTTGTCGATCGAGCATCGACCAACGCAGCCGCGCAATGCCGGCGGCACCACAGGCGATCCGACGTGAACGGCGGTGCGTGAGCATCCAAGGAATATCAAAGTAATGATCCGTGATCAGCTTGCGCGCACGTTTTTTCCAGCCAGGTATCTGCGCCATCAGAATCTGCGCATCGACTTGCGTCATCGCGATGCGATCGAACATCCACATCATGTGGTGGGTATCGCGCAGGCGGACTTCTTCAGCACCGAGCTCTGTACGCAACAACGGCGCAGGCTCAAGCGAGCGATGGCCAGGCTTTGCCCCTGGCAAGGTTGACCAGTAGTCAGGGTAATGCGCCAAGGACTCGTAGCGCACACGCGTCCGCTCATGCAAGAAAGCCAGCATGCGAGGCCCCTCACGCAGATACATCTGCTGAAGTTCAAGCGGTACGGTGCCAGGTGGTGTTGTGCCCTGCACGTATTGCAGCGCTTCTTCGTAGCTATCCGTAGCACCTGCCGCCTTGGAGTAGTCACTGCACGGGACCCAGATGCCGCCACCGGAGGTCGCACTGGTGCCGCCGTACTTAGCAGTCTTCTCGATGACCAACACCTGTTTCAGGCCCATCTCATAGGCGCACAGCGCAGCGGTTAAGCCTCCGTTGCCGGAACCCACCACCAAAACGTCGACCTCGAGATCCGGATTTTGCTTATTCACATTCGCCTCACAGCAAGTTGTTCGCTATTCTTAAACCTTAAGCCCCAACGCATTCACCTTCCGAGGAGTATCCCGTGCCCACATCCGCCGTCATGAAAGCCGCCATGCAAGCCTACATCAATCACTTCAACAGCGGCAGCGCTGAGGCCGTAGCCAATCTCTATGCCAACGATGCCACCGTCGAAGACCCCGTTGGCTCACCGGCCATCGCAGGCCGCGCCGCCATCTTGGCGTTTTACCAAAAAAGCATCGCTACCGGCGCCAAACTCACCTTAGATGCGCCCATTCGAAGCTCGCATGGCAATTCAGCGGCGATGGCCTTCTCCGCCATCATCGGCCCCTGAACGGTCAGAGTCATCGACGTGATGACCTTCGATGAGGCAGGCCACTTCACCAGCATGCGCGCCTACTTCGGACCGGACGACATCTCCAAATAATTCACGTTACCCACTTTAATTGACCAACAGTCGCGCCCACTCACCGCACGATCGCTGGGTGAGGGATGCGCGGCTCGCCCAACATGGGACGGTGCGACGGCGGCTGACGGCCGCCTTCATCCTTTAACCCATACTCGACGGCAAGCTCTGCCGTGATGAAAGTCTGTCCTGAGCGCTTCATCAAGGCAGGATCGGCGGCGAGCGCTGCAATCACCCGGCCATTGAGTTGTGGCGTCTCAGCCATCTTCATGAACTCACCGTACTGTTCAGGACGGTCTTTAGCGGCCACGGCCGTGCGCTCCGTGATCTGCATGCCAAGCCACAAGGACACCGCAGCCACCTGCGACTCAGCCAAATCAACGCCCATATCGGCCGCAAATTTATCCACACCGGCTTTCTGCGCACCGTAGGCTGGGCCATGCATGTAACAGACGCTACCGAAGGAGGAGACGAAGGTAATCAATCCGCTGCGCTTAGGCACCATCAACTGCGCCGCGTAGTAAGAGGCCACATACGCAGAGCGCAAGCCCACATCCAAGATATCCACCATATTGAGTGGCTTCTCCCAGAAGCCACCTGGATCGATTAGGTTGTCATGAATCAGTGTGGCGTTGTTCACCAACACATCGAGGCGACCGGACTCAGCGGCGACCTGCGCGAAGAGCGCTGCTACCTGCTCATCTTTACTGTGATCACACGCCACTGCAATCGCGTGACCGCCAGCACGACGGATCTCATCCACCGTTTCATGAATGGTGCCAGGCAGTACGTGCTGTTTTGATCGACCCAAACTGGTTGTGGTTGAGCGTCCGGTGACGTACACCGTCATACCGCACGCCGCGAGACCGAGCGCGATCCCCTTGCCCGCGCCACGACTGGCACCTGTCACCACCGCCACCTTCGGCTTCGTCTTTGTCATGGCTGCCCCCTCTCGCATTCTGACTGATGAATTCTGTGGGTCACCCCGCAAGGCTTGCCCGCCCCGCATTCTGGCATCGATCAGGGGCTGCTTGCTATGGCAGCTGACACCTAAGAAATTTTCGACTGATACCCGCCACCGGTGGTACGCTTAATTTTGCACCCCGCAGACGGGCCCAAAGGCAAAAAAACGCGCTGGCCTGATCTGACATGCATGGCCCGATCGGTAACAAAGTGAAGGAGTCATGAGCAGCAACGTCATACTCGAAGTGCCGCATCTGTTGGCCGCCGCGCGACAGGCCACCGGCCTCACGCGTCTGGATGGACCGGATCTGATGGAGCCACTGGAGCGCCTAACCCGAGCGCTTAACACCGAGGCCAACCTGACTGCTGCCGGGCGACAGATGTGGGCGGAACGGCTGCACGGCATTTTAGTGACCCGACTGCGCGCCTGCGACTGGTTTGAACGACACCCGGAAATTCTAGAGGAGCAATTGCCGCCGCCGGTGGTGATCCTAGGCCTTGGACGCACCGGCACCACACTGCTGCAACGACTGCTCGCGGCCGATGAGCGCTTTTACGCCGCGGCCTGGTGGGAATGCCGCTTTCCGGTTCCAGCACCTGACGACATACAAGGCGAGTAGCGCATCGCCATGGCCAAAGCGGAAGTGGCTGCGATCTTGGAGTATCGACCGGAGCTTGCCGCCATTCATCCGTGGGATGCGTTGGCTGCCGATGAGGACATCTTACTGCTGGATCAAACGCTGTTATCCACCACGGCGGAATGTCTCGCCTTCATTCCGAGCTATCGCGAGTGGCTGATCCAACAAGACATCACACCGGCCTATCAATACCTTGAGCGCTTTCTCAAGTTTATTCAGTGGCAAAAGCGACAGCGCGGCCTCTCTGGCTGTCGCTGGGTGCTCAAAACACCCATGCACCTAGGCTATATTGATCATCTCCTTAAGGTGTGGCCTGAGGCCACCTTCGTACAAACCCATCGCGATCCCCTGGCCACGATTCCCTCGTTCACGAGCTTCGTCTATAGCCTATGGGCAGGCGTCAGCGACACCGCCGATCCTCGTGAGGCCGGCTACCAGATCAGCGGCTACTTCGAGCGCATGCTGAACCGCTGCTTGATCGTGCGTGAAGGCCTCGCGGCGCACACATTCGTGGATGTCGACTTTAGGGACACCGTGTCACAGCCGATGAGCGTCATCGAGCGCATCTACCAAGCGATTGATCTGCCCCTCACCGCACTTGCTCGCACCCAGATCATGGGCTACCTTGCTACTCATCCGCGCGAGGGACGCCCGACACACCAGTACACCTTGGAACAATTCGGACTCACCTCGTCTGATCTCGAACACCGGTTTGCGCAGTACCGCGCACGCCATGTCTCTGCTTTACATGATCTATCACTGGAGTAAATCGAATGTTACTGAAAGATAAAGTCATCATCGTCTCAGGCATTGGCCCTGGTCTCGGCTTCAAGTTAGCCGTAGAGGCCGCTCGTGAAGGTGCTCGGGCCATCACCCTCACCGCGCGCACGGCAGCAAAGCTCGATGAAGCCGAGAAGCAGATCCGCGCCGTGGCGCCCGCCTGCAAGGTGTTGAAAATTCAGACCGACATTCAAGACAAAGCGCAGTGCCAACGCGCAGCGGATGAAACCATGAAGGCCTTCGGGCGCATCGATGGACTCGCCAACAGCGGCTATATCCACGGTGGATTTCTGCCGATTGAGACCTCCAACCTGGATGAGTGGTCGGATGTATTCGCCACCAACGTGCGCGGCTCTACTCAGATGACACTCGCTTGCGTCCCTCACATGAAAGCCAATGGCGGCGGCGCTGTGGTGATGATTAACTCGATGGGCATGATGAAGCCCTACGCGGGTGGCGGACTGTATGCGGCCAGTAAGGGCGCACTGCTCATCACCACCAAGTACTTGGCGGTCGAATTAGGTCCTGACAACATTCGCGTCAACACAGCGCGCATGGGCTGGATGTGGGGCGAGCCTGTAAAGCAGAGCATCAAGTGGATGGCGGAAGCGCAGAAGCTGACGGAGAAGCAAGTGATCGATGGCATCTCAGCCAACATTCCGCTGCGCCGTATGATCACGGACGATGAATGCGCTCGCGCTGCACTCTTCCTGCTATCGGACTACGCCAGTGGCGTGACCGGCGCGATTATTGACTGTAACGGTGGTGAGTCAGTCACGCCGTGAGTGCGACCCCCACGATCTCGCATATCGGCATGTGCGTCACCGACCTAGAACGGTCGGTGACCTTTTACTGCGGCGCGTTGGGCTTTAAGCGCGCGGAGGCCTATGAGTTTGCTCAAGGCCTCGATGCGATTATGGAGATGGAGCGCACATCACTGCGCTCACAATTCATTCGTCGAGACGATGGCTTTTCGATCGAACTGCTACAACTGATCAATCCCGCACCCACAGGCTCACGGGAGCGTCGCCCGCTCAATCAGTTTGGGCTCACTCATCTGTCGTTTTATGTCGAGGACATTCAGGCGACGGCGCGTGAATTAGAAAAGCACGGCGGTCAGGTGCACGAGCACACCGCCACGGATCTGGGTTTTGTGAAACTGATTTACTGCAGCGATCCGGACGGCATACGGGTCGAGCTCATGCAAATGGTGCCAGCCACTCAGAGCTGATGTTAAATGCGCTGCGAGGAGACATTGCCGCCATCGACAATGATCTCCGCAGCGGTGATGTAGCTCGCCTCATCCGACAGTAAAAACCGCACCACGCGACCCACTTCCTGCGGCTGACCAATGCGCTCTAACAAAATGCGCTTTTCAAATACACCGGGTAAGGCACTGAGCGCGGGCTGGGTCATGGGCGTCACGATAAAACCAGGGGATACGCTATTGATGCGTATCCCCTCGCGCGCCAAACGATCGGCCAATGAACGAACGAGTGACAATACCCCGCCCTTAGCAGCCGAGTAGATCGGATTCACCGCATTGCCCAAGGTGGCATTGATCGAGGCCATCGCCACCACCGCAGAACCCGGCTGACGGCGCAGATCATCCATGAATGCTTGCAGCAACAACACAATGGCTCGCAGGTGCACATCCATGCCCGCATTCCAGTTCTCGATGGTGATGCCTTCCAAGGATCCTTGATCCACCACACCCGCACAGTGCACCAGCCCACCCACCGACGGCAGAGCCGCCCGTGTGGCACTTGCCGCTGCCGTTATGGCCTCAGGCTTTCGCACATCCACCCCTAGACCCAGGGCCACAACCCCATAGGTGGCCGCTATGTGTTTGGCGTGCGTGAGTGCCGACTCAACGTTTAGATCCCACAGCGCGACCGGCCGCCCGACGGCCGCTAAGGCATGGGCGCAGGCCAAGCCAAGACCTGAGGCGCCACCGGTGATCACGACACCTGAGTGCGGGCTACCGAGGCTAGGCTGATAGATATCCTTCATCGCATGCATCCTCATGGGTCACGGGTCGGTCGCTCACCTTAACGCAGCGGAGGGTGGGTCGGACATGGGGAGGCCAGACATTCGTATGCCGGACATTGTGATGCCGGACATTCGCACACCGGCCATTGCGCGCAGCACCCCTGTGCCCGGCCACTTACCGGAGCCATCGCTCCTCAGGTACTATCCGGTCTTCTCTAGGAGAGTCGTATGACCATCCCCCATCTAAAAGCCCAGAGCGAGAAGCGCACAGCGCCCGCCACCCCATCTGCCACCACACCCCTGGCGCAGGCCTTTAAAGAGTGGCAGCAGAACACGCAAAGCCCAGAAGTCACCAAGCGCGGTGAACGACAAACCCCATTTAAAACGCAGGCACTGCACTGGCCCGTGCATCCGCTGTATACGCCACTTGATCTGGCGGCTACCGGCTTCGATTACCAGCGCGATGTCGGCTTCCCAGGCGAGTATCCCTACACCCGCAGTGTAAGCCCCAACGGCAATCGCTCAGCGCTTTGGACCATGGCGCAGGTCACCGGCTTCGGTCGTGGTGCTGACTGGGCGAAGCGTGCGCGCTTTATGTTGGACCAAGGTCTACAGGGACTGATCCTTGAGCATGACCTGGCCACGACCAACGGCTATGACTCCGATGACCCATTGGCTGAGGGCGAAGTGGGCCGCGCGGGCCTTGCCATCGACTCGTTAGAAGATCTGGAGCGCGCATTCGATTTACCCTTTGATCGGCTGAAGTATCTGATGTCGGTGTGTAACGCACCGCAACCCGTCAATCTAGCCATGATCATTGCGGCCTTAGAAGCCAAAGGCGTTGACCCCAAACAGTTCGTACTGCATATCGTTAATGGCATTTTGATTGAGTACACCTGCGTGGGTCGTTACATCTACCCACCGAAGCATGGCCTTCGCATCGCAACTGACTGCTTTGAGTACATGATTGAGCATCACCCCAACTGGGCGCCCATCTCGATCATCTCAGCACAGCTGTATGCCGCGCGTGCGAATCCTGTGCAAGAACTGGCCTTCTCATTAAGCATCGCCTTGCAGCACATCGATGCGCTGTTAGAGCGCGGCCACTCGATTGATAAGGTAGCACCCTACTTCCACTTCGTGACCGGCATCGATATGGATTTCTTTGAGGGCATCTGCAAGCTGCGCGCCTTTAGAAAAATCTGGGCGCGACTGATGCGTGAGCGTTATGGTGCCACTCGCCCGGAGGCCATGAAAGTACGTGTGATGAGCTCACCCGGCACCATGTCCCTGACCTTGCAGCAGCCGCTCAATAACATCTCACGACTGGCCATTATGGCCACCGCCTGCGCACTCGGTGGCGTCGGTGAGACCATGACCACACCGCTGCACGATGAAGCGCACGCACTGCCTGCCGATGAAGCCATTCGCGTGGGTGCCGCCATTCAGCATATCGTTGCCCATGAAACAGGCGTTGCCGACACCATCGATCCTTTGGCCGGCTCCTACTATGTCGAGACCCTCACTCGACAAATTGAAGATGCGGTCATGACCGAGATCGACAAGATCATGGACATGGGTGGTGCACTGGCCGCCATTGAACGTGGCTACTTCCAGCGTGAACTCGCGCGTGAACAGTGTGATCGCAATCGCGCCTTAGAAGACGGCAGCCGCAAACTCGTGGGCGTCAATCACCTGGTGCATGCCGAAGAGCGCCGTGAGATTCCGATCTTTAAACTGGCCGATGAGGTCGAGGCAGAGCAGATTGAACGACTGCAGGCGCTGCGCAAGCGTCGCGATCAAAAGACGGTGGATGCAGCCCTTGAGGCCGTGCGGGAGGCCGCCCGCTCAGGCACCAACCTAGTCCCCCCCTGCTTGGTGGCGGTGAAGGCCCACGCGACACACGGTGAGATCTGTAACGCCATGCGCGATGTGTTTGGCACGCACCACCCCGACGCACAAACGGCGGGCGTGTAAAGCCTAAGCCCACTGCTCACGGAGATATCCATGAAAAGCATCTGTCTATTAAGCCGCCGCGCCGACTTATCGCCGCAACAGTTCCGTGACTATTACGAAAATACCCACGCGGTCTTAGGCGCCAAGCATTTTCCATTCACCCGCTATGCACGCAACCACCTGCATGCAACACCAGAGCAAAGCGCTAACTTTAATTGCTATAGCGAGTTTTGGAGCGATGACATGCCAGGCATCGTCACCATGATGAGCGGCCCCATCGGTGCGCTGTTCGCTGAGGATGAGGCCCGCTTTATGGATCGAAGTCTGATCCGCCCAGCGATGGCGACCGAGCATCGATTGGCAGGCCCCAGCACACCGCCGCTGAGCGATCGCAAGTACGCACAGTTTTTTACCCGCGCCGCGAACATCAGTGACGCCGAGTGGCACGACACGTTGCAGACGTATGGCGCCCGGTGGTTAAGTGCCGCACAGGCGCCGATCACAGGCCTTGTCTTAGATGTGATCTCGTCATGGCCTGGTGTGACCTTCCCATTTGATGCAGTCTTACAAGCGAGTATCGGCGGCGCCTCAACACAGATCAGCGCACCCCCACTACCCGCCGCATTGGTCTGCGTCCATTCTGCTTGGATGGACACGACAGAGACGCCCCCTGAGACCTTACTCAGCAACCAGCCTACCGGGGCACGTGTATGACCGCTTTTGCTAACCGACGATTACGTGTACTGCTAGCCAAACTGGGCATGGACACGCACACCATTGGCGTCACGGTGATCGCGCATGCGCTTCGCGATGCGGGCTTTGAAGTGATTTTCACGGGGCTTAAGCAGACTGCTGAAATGGTGGCCAATACCGCAGTCCAAGAAGACGTGGATGTGATCGGTGTCAGTTCCTTATCCGCCGCTCACATGAAACATTTGCCAAAGCTTGCAGAGTTCCTTAGACAAAAGGGCGCAGGTGACAAGCTCCTGATCGCTGGCGGTGTGGTGCCACTCGAGGATATCGCGCAATTGGAGCGGGCGGGTGTGCAGAAAATATTCACGATGGGAACGGAAACGAAAGTCATCGTGGACTATCTGCAGACCTGGTGGGCTGCCAAACTGGCGGCGGAGCAATCCGGCGGATGAGCCAAACGGCTGCGGGCATCGCCGCTGGTGTGCTCGCACGCGAGATCGGCGCTGGTGCGCGCCTCATCCGTTGGCTCGAAGAAGGTGACCCGCGCGGACGCGATGCACTCGCCACCATCTATCCGCACACGGGACAGGCGCACTTAATTGGCATCACAGGCCCACCGGGTGCCGGCAAGTCAACGCTCACCAACGCACTGATCAGCGAACAGCGCAAACGCGGGCGTCGCGTCGGCGTGATTGCGGTTGATCCCTCGAGTCCTTTCAGTGGTGGCGCGGTGTTGGGTGATCGCGTGCGCATGCAGACACATGCCTTAGATACCGGTGTGTTTATTCGCTCGATGGGCACGCGTGGCCAGTTGGGTGGCCTCTCCCGCGCCACCTTCGATGCGATCTTGGTACAAGACGCGATGGGCTATGACGTGGTGATCGTTGAGACCGTAGGCGTCGGTCAGGATGAGTTGGATATTGTGTCGCTCGCTCACTCGACTGTGATTGTGAGCGTGCCAGGCTTAGGCGATGAGGTTCAGGCCATCAAGGCAGGTCTTTTAGAGGCTGGCGACTTGTTTGTGGTGAACAAAGCGGATCGCGAGGGCGCTGATGCGCTCACCCGACAACTCGAGCTGATGCTGCACCTACGCGAACAAACACGGCCGAGCGATTGGACACCCCCGCTCGTGCACACCACCGCCCTGACAGGACAAGGGGTGGCCACCCTCACCGATGAGCTCGATCGTCATTTAGCCATGCTGAAAGCCTCTGGCGGCTTTGCGGCGTGTCTAAAAGAGCGCAATCGCCACATGTTTGAAAGCCTGTTACAAGAGCAAGCGGCCCGGCAAATCTTGGCGGCGGCGTTAGCAGAACCGAGTGCCGCGCAATTAATCAGCGCGGTAGAACAAGGAGACATCGATCCTTATTCGGCTGCCGCACAGTTAGTGGGCTGCATATCTCTAAAATTTTCGTAAGCTAACAGCGCAGAATAAGCGCTGATTAAAGGCGAATAAGCGACGATACCAGAGCGATTGGGCGCGCGGGACGCAAGCCCGCCGGAACGCTTAAGACCACACCTAGGCTGTCCGCGCGCCTGCGAAGCGAAAGTGATAAAAAATTACGCATTCGGATTATTTTGTGATATTAATAATGCTTGCCTGGTCAGGGCGGGATTCGGCTATCCGAGTCCCGTACAGACACGACACTGAGCGCGATTCGCTGGATGTGTGTTGCAAAAAAACAACACACTGAGGCGGCGATGGCGCTCAGGTTCGCTTACACTGACGGTCTTGTGTTTTGGCCATCGATTAAAACTTTAC
>CAIYVA010000237.1 GCA_903929455.1 uncultured Pseudomonadota bacterium
GGCCTGGTGTGCCACCTGCAGAGTGATACGCCACATCATAAAACAACGAGTAGTCAGAGTAGTCGCTCAAGTTATAAGCGCTGCGCTTGATATAGCCCGCGTCGTAGTTCAAATCAAAGTCGGCGATTTTGCCTTCTACTGCCAAGGTGCCCATGGTCCAGTTATCACGGTTAACTTCACCAAAGTAACGCGAGATATTGAGATCTCCCGATCCGCCTAGTGTCATCGGTGGCAGGCTTTCGCCTGTTGCTGCATAGGGCGTCAAAGTGACGGCAAATGGGGTGTAGGCGTTTTGTCCGTAATTGGTCTGGCTTTGCGTGACCAAAGTGGGGCTCACCGTCCAAGTGTCGTTCAGGTTGACCTTGAGTGCTAAGCGACCGCCGATGGTATCGATCGAGTTTGAGTTCTTCTTAACAAACGGAGCGTCCGTGCGAACGGCGCCTGAGGTGGGGAAATACTGTGGCGAATTTTGCACGACATTGATGTAGCCACCATCGTGCTCATCCCAACCCACTAAGCGGATGGCCGCCTTGTCATTAATCGGGATGTTAACGAAGCCTTCAATCTTGCCGCCCGCAGCGCCCACGGTGTAGGTTTCTCCGCTGACGTCATACCCTGCTTCAAATTTCGTCGCGTCTGGTTTGTTGGTGATGATGCGCATGGTGCCGGCCATTGAGCTCGCACCGAACAGCGTGCCTTGCGGACCCGACAAAGCCTCGACACGCGCCACATCATAGATGTGCATATCCAAGTTATTGGCGATGGTCGTGACTGGCATGTCATCTAAATAAAGGCCGACCATGGGTTGCGAACCGAGATGCAAGCCATCGCCGCCATTGGTAACGCCGCGCACGTAGAGCTGAGCTTGGCCTGGGCCGTAAGACTGCACGGACAAACTGGGCAGATAGCGCGAGTAGTCATCGAAACTGGCGACTTTAAGGTCCATCAACTTCTTTTGGTCGATGGCCTGGATGCTGATCGGCACCGACTGTAGATTTTCTGCGCGTTTTTGCGAGGTGACGATCACCTCTTCTAGTATCGCGCTGTTGGTGGGCGCTTGTTGCGCTTGTGCTGCCAAGCTGGCTCCTAGGATGGAGGAGGTCATCAGCACAAGCGGTTTAATTCGCAGTGATCGATGGGAGACACTTGGCTTTGGCTTGTGCACGTGTAAATCCTTGATTTATATTGGTTTTAAGTTTTTGATGGATGCGTATACTGGACAGACTAGTAGGGTCTAGCGATTTAAGCAATGAGGTAGCACGCCTATCGCTCTGGGGCCGCTGACAGGCTTGAGTGCAGGGCCTGCCAACGTCCGCTCTGCCACCGCCACCACAAGCTACTACCGAGTGCCACCACGTATAAGACGCTGGCAACCCATCCGCCGATCGCACCGAGTCCCAAAGCAGGTAGAAAATCGACCCAACCATGGCCTGGCGCAAAAGTCAGGATGTGCGTGATCGGTACCCAGAGGCCCCAAGACAGCGCTGCCACGATCAGTGCGGGCACATGGACATCGGAGGCGCCCCTCAGGCAGAAACTGGCGCTTAGGTTCAATCCGTCAAAGGCTTGGTAGCAGGCAGCCATCCAAATCAGGGGGGTCGCCAGCCTGAGCACGTCGGGTGTCAGGGGGTCGGTAGCATTCAAAAACAAAGGCAGCAACCAGGGACTCACGAGCGCCAACAACATACCGATGGCCCCCATGAATCCCATGGTCAGGCGGATGATCGCATTCCCTGTCCGTCGCGCCCATTCCACATCCCCGGCCCCGATCGCTTGACCTACTAAGGTGGTACCGGCCAGTGCGATACCAATGCCGGGTAAGTAAGCGAGGGAGGTCAGCATCATCACGATTTGCGTGGCTGCACCCGCGGTTGCGCTTTCAGTCACCAACATTAACTGGAAGAGGGCGAGTCCCAATAAATCGGCGGTGCTGGCCAGTCCCATCGGTAAACCGAGGAGAAACTGCCGGCGAATGGCGGGTCGCCGCCACGTTTGATGCGTGTGATAGCCCCTGCGCAGTCGTTTGCCTAAGAAAAACCACAGGGATACCAGCGTGCCGACGATTTGCGCTGCGACCGTTCCCCATGCGGAGCCGGCCATGCCGAGCCCTAAGCTAAACATAAAAAATTGATTGAAAGGAACGTTGAGCAGTGCCATTACCACGGTCACCCATAGCGTCACGCGAGTGCGGCCAATGCCGTTAAAGAAACCGGTCAATGACCAGGCGACCAGTGCGATCGGTCCGCCGACCGCCATCCGCGGCCACCAATAACTCAGTGCTAACTGCTGCACCTCAGGACTGAGCTTAAGCAGATGCAGCAGAGGCGCCCCGAGAAAGCCGATGCCGATAAAGAGAGGGATGGTCAGTAAGGAGGCGTACAAGCCTGACCAGGCAGCAGAGGAGGCGTCCGCGTATCGGCCGGCACCGTGCGCCTGTGCAGCCAGTGTTTGTACGGCCATGGCGACGCCACCGAGCAACATGATGCTACACAGCACGATCCAGTAAATTGCCGCCATTGCCGCGGTGGCATTGGTGGATAACTGGCTGACGAACCACGTGTCGGTCAAATTCAGCACAGACTGAACAGCGCTGTTGATCATCAACGGGCCTGATAACTGCACGATTGCCCGATAATCAATTTGTGGGCGACCGCTTTTGTCGATGCGTTGCGCCGGCCGGTGTGCGAGGGTGCTCATGCCTCAGAATGCGTCTGGCCGCAGGCTAAGGGGGCTAGCCGCTGTGGTGGCCATGTCAGTGAGCGGTTGGTCAGCATTCAATGATCGTACCATTCGCGAGTGGGCGGTCGCATCCTGCGGGCATTTGCCGTGTAAACTGGCGTGGTATGCGGGTTGCCGAATGGCAAGCAGGGAGATGACATCGTGTCTGATGACGCTGGCGCAGCCGTTTCGATCACCACTGAAGTGGTCATCATTGGTGCAGGTCCCTGTGGCTTGTTCCAGGTGTTTGA
>CAIYVA010000238.1 GCA_903929455.1 uncultured Pseudomonadota bacterium
ATTCTAATGAAAGGCCTCGCCGCCGTGTTACCCATCAGCATGACTGTGTATGTCATTTGGTGGTTAGCGCACACGGTAGAAACCCTGATGCATGGCGTTATCTTAGGCGTCATGCCGGCCCAGCACTATCACTCCGGTATGGGCATCCTGATCGGCTTGGTTGTGTTATTCGCCGTGGGCAGCGTCGTCAACGCCTATGTGGTGCGGCGAAGTCTTGCCGTGTGGGAGGACTGGCTGGGGAGAATCCCGCTGGTTAAAACCATCTACGGTGCGATGCGAGACATCACTCGGCTGCTACCCTCGGGGCAAGCACGCCAGGATGTACAAAGCGTGGTGGTTTGGCGTTTCAATCAGGCGCGCCTGCTTGGATTTGTAACTCGCGAGGCGCCCTCTGAATTTAAAAAGGGACCGGCGGATGCGGATTTGGTGGCGGTCTATTTCCCGCTCAGTTATATGCTCGGCGGAATTACGCTGTATATCGCCAAAAGCGAGCTTGAGCCGATCGACATTCCAGTAGAAACAGCCATGCGTCTCGCCCTCACCGGCGGCATGGCGTCTACCATCCCGCACGGCGACCAGACCCCACCTTAGGCCTGCGCCAAGCGCAACTGGCTACCCCGATAAGCAAGCGCCATATGCTCAACGCCTTGGGTGCGACGCGCGACCCAACGAATCTGGTGAAGCAGGCGCTGTAGCACGTGTTGAGAGCTAAATCGTCCACCGGTCGCATGGTCGTCGGCCACGCATAAGTGCAACACCGTGAGGCGCTCAATCGAATCGCGCACATACACGACCACCCCTACCGGACGCGCGCCGCCATCAGCTGACTGCACCGCAAACAAGATCTGCACGTCAGGGCACTTTGCAATCTGCAGGCTTAAAGCCCCATTGATCTCAACCACCTCAGGTAAACCATAGCGCTCAATGGTCGCCTCAATCGCGTGGCGCACGCGATGCTGCCCTTCATTAAAGAACAGCATCGTCTCGAGTTGCCCACGCATCGTGAGCGGCAGTCGAGATTGAAAGGTAAGCGCGTATGACATAGCGTTCCAAAAGAAACCTACCGCAAGACCGCTCCATCCTGCACCCCTCACTTTGCCTTGTCTATCGTTAAATGAATCGCCTAGTAAGAAAAAATCACATTAATCAATGAGTTATGTGATGCTAAAATGCAACAACCGTGCCTTGAGGGAATAGGTCGGAGCAGCAACTGCCCGCCTTCAAAGCTTTTTTTTGGCGCCACCAACTGGCCAGCGGCTGTGGGGAGCACGCGACGACCACCGGCACATCGATTGCTACCCCCCCGCTCGTCAAAAGTGCGCCTGCGCCTGGTCCAAGACAGCACAAATAATCCGCATACTGTAGGTGACGGCGGAGGTCTGGCGCGCTACCCTTCAAGTCCTTTCTCGCAGGTACTGGGGCGCTGTATGCGACTGACGATCAACGGTCAAAATCACAACATTGAAGCGCCGGCAGATATGCCGCTGCTGTGGGTGTTGCGTGATCTCGTCGGGCTGACCGGCACCAAATTCGGCTGTGGCGCAGCACTGTGTGGTGCCTGCACGGTGCACATCGACGGCGTCGCTACCCGCTCCTGTGTGTTACCCGCCTCCGCCGTGGTCGGTAAAAACATCACGACGATCGAAGCCATTGGGGGCACCCCCCTGGGTAAAAAACTTCAAGACGCGTGGGTGGCAGAGGATGTGCCGCAGTGTGGCTACTGTCAGTCTGGGCAAATCATGTCAGCCGCCGCCTTACTAAAAGGCACGCCCAAACCCAGTGACTCAGACATCGATAGCGCGATGAACGGCAATATCTGTCGCTGCGGTACCTACAGTCGCATCCGCAAAGCCATTCACCGCGCCACCGAGGCTTGAGCATGACAACGGTTCAATCCAACCGACGCGACTTTATAAAATCGTCTGGCGTTGCCGCGGGTAGCTTGTTGGTCGGCATCTCATTGCCAACGGTTAGTCGTTTGGCGGATGCCGCTGCGCTCGCTACCCCATCGACCGCCGTGACCGCCTTTGTCAAAGTGGCTGCAGATAATCAGATTACTTTGATCATTCCGAAGTCGGAGATGGGCCAAGGCGTATTCACCGGCCTTGCTCAGGTGGTGGCGGATGAACTGGAAGTCGACTGGAACACGCTCACTGTGGAGTCAGCACCGGTCGCTGAGGTATACAACGCCCCGTTCGCGCCAATGCAATACACCGGTGGCAGCTCATCCATCGCCGGCAGCTTTGCCGCTATGCGTAAAGCGGGTGCCACGGCTCGTCTGTTATTGATTCAAGCGGCCGCTGATACATGGGCGGTCCCTGTCAGTGAATTACATGCCGAACATGGCAACGTCGTGCACGCACCCAGTGGTCGGCGCCTACCGTTCGGCGCTCTGGCTGCTCGGGCGGCTACCTTGCCCGTACCCAAAGACCCTGTTCTCAAAGAGCCATCGCAGTGGCGCTACATTGGTAAGCCGATGCCTCGTGTCGATTCACGCCTAAAGTCCACCGGCAAAGCCGGCTTCGGTTTAGACGTCCGGCTACCCAACCTCCACTACGCAGTCATTGCCAGAGCACCCACCTTTGGCGGCCGAGTCGCTAGTCTGGACTCAAGCGCTGCCAAGGCAGTGCCCGGTGTCGTCAGGATCAAAGAAGTGCCGAGTGGCGTTGCGGTCATTGCAAAAAACACCTGGGCTGCGATGCAAGGACGCAAAGCCTTAACCGTGCAATGGCAGGATGGCCCAGGCACTACGTTCTCCAGTAACCAACTGGCGAAAGACTATGCTGAAAAAAGTAAGCAACCAGGTGTGGTGGTATACACCCAAGGCGATCCAAGCATCACAGCGACCGGGCAGCACCTAGAAGCAGACTACGCAACGCCCTATCTGGCACATGCACCGATGGAGCCGCTCAATTGCGCTGTCGAGTTTAACGCCGCAGGCTGCGACGTCTATACGGGTACGCAGTTTCAAACCGGTGACCGCGCAGCGGCGGCAATGGTCGCGGGATTAAGCCCCGATCAAGTGCGCATTCACACCACTTACTTAGGCGGCGGCTTTGGCCGCCGCGCCAATCCCGCGTCTGATTTTGTTCGTGAGGCAGTGGCGGTTGCTAAAGACTTTGGCGCGCCAGTCATGACCGTCTGGTCACGCGAAGATGATATTCATGGTGGCTACTACCGGCCACAGGCTCACAATCGCTTAACCGCCACACTCGCAGCCGATGGCAAGCCACTCATTTGGACACACACGCAAGCGGTACAGTCCCTAACCAAAGGCACCGCACTCGAAAAGCTATCGGTTGACCCTAAAACGGGTATTGAGCGCATTCAGCACGAAGGCGCCTCCACTGTGCCTTACCAAATCCCTAACGTGCAGGTCAGTGTTCACGACGGCAAAGCGCCTGTTCCTGTTCTTTGGTGGCGATCGGTAGGGCACTCGAATACCGCGTTTGCGGTCGAGAGCTTCATTGATGAGTGTGCCTACGCTGCTGGCGTGGATTCCGTGATGTACCGAACGGCACTCCTAGCGGAGCATCCTCGTCATTTAGCCACCTTAAAGCTCGCCGCTGACAAAGCACAGTGGGGTAGAAAATTACCCGCAGGCCGCGCACGCGGCGTGGCCATCCACGAATCCTTTAACAGTGTGGTGGCACAGATTGCAGAAGTGTCACTGGTCGATGGCAAGCCGCACGTGCATCGCGTCGTGGCTGCCGTGCACTGCGGCACGGCGGTTAATCCAAGCCTCATCGAGAGTCAGATCGAGAGTGCCATTTGCTTCGGTCTATCCGCTGCTCTGTTCGGTGAAATCACCCTTGAGCAGGGACGGGTACAGCAATCCAACTTTAATGATTACTCGCCTGTACGGATAACCGACATGCCCACCGTGGAAGTGCACATCGTGCCCTCCACTGACTATCCCACAGGTATCGGTGAACCCGGCACACCGCCGATCGCACCAGCGGTTGCCAACGCATTGTTTTCCTTGACCGGTATCCGTGCGAGACGATTACCGTTAAGCCACACCTCGTTTACACCCACCAAGCCCGCCTAGCAGGCGGGCTTGCCTGGTGATGAGCGCCGCTGAGCCTTACTGCTCCGCGGCGTGCGCTGCTTTTACTGCCGGTCGTTCAGCGATGCGAGCCCGGTAGGCTGACAAACTAGGCAACGCACTCAGATCCACATTGACCATGGCAGGCCAAGCCAAAACGACATACAAGTAAGCGTCTGCCACCGTAAACGCATCTCCCATAAGGTACGGGCTGCGCTCCAAATGCTCCGCCACCCAAGCAAAGCGTCGCGTGAGCTTTGCGCTTGCGTATTTTTTCATATCGGCAGACGCGGTCGGGTCAAATAGTGGTCCAAAGTCCTTATGCAATTCCGCATTGATATAGCTCAACCAGCCCTGCAGCTCATAGCGCGCGATCGTGCCATTGGCAGGGGCTAAGCCAGCAGCCGGCTTTAAGTCGGCAACATACTGCAACACCGCCGGCACCTCCGTTAGCAGGGCACCCGCATCCGTTCGTAAGGCAGGTACGTACCCCTTGGTATTAATCTGCCGGTAATCCTCGCCAGATGCGATGAGCTTCGTACGCAAATCAACTGCGAGCAGTTCAACGGGCTGACCGATCTCTCGAAAGGCGATATGAATAGCCAATGAGCACGACCCAGCGGTGTAGTACAACTTCATAATGAACCATCCTTAATCGTAAGATCCCCGACCAGACCCACCTGGTCAAGCAAGAAAACCATCTCCTCAGCAATGTCCCGATACTGCTTAAAACGACCAGACGTACCGCCGTGACCCGCATCCATATTGGTACGCAGTAGCAGTGGTCGATCGTTGGTTTTAAGACAACGCAACCTCGCAACCCATTTTGCCGGCTCCCAGTACTGCACCTGACTATCGTGCAATCCCGTCGCGACATATAAAGCGGGATAGGCCTGCTTTTGAACATTATCATAAGGCGAGTAGCTTGCAAGATAAGCATAGGTCGCAGCGTCAGCGCCAGGCTCGCCCCACTCTTCGTATTCATTCGTCGTCAGTGGAATACTGTCATCCAGCATCGTGGTCAAAATATCCACAAAAGGGACCTGGGCGACCAGTGCGCAGTACAACTGCGGGGCTTGGTTGGCAATGACGCCAATCAGTAGACCGCCCGCACTACCGCCTGTGGCGCACACCCGCGCCGCATCTGCATAGCGCGCGCTGACCAAAAACTGAGTGACGTCTACAAAGTCATTAAATGTATTGCGCTTGTTTAATAAGCGTCCTTGCTCATACCAGCGTCTCCCCCACTCCTGCCCGCCACGCACGTGCGCAATGGCATAGACAAAGCCACGATCCACTAAAGAAAACACCGTCGATTGAAAGCCAGGGTCTTGCGAGAGGCCATAGGCACCATAGGCATAGAGATGCAAGGGTGCTGTGCCGTCTAGCGGTGTGTCGCGACGGTAAAGAACAGATACGGGAATCGGGGTGCCGTCGCGACTATCTACCATCAATAGCTCGGTCTGGTAATGGGCAGAATCGAAACCCCCTTCCACCGCCTCACGCTTTTTAAATACGCGCTCTCCGGTCAGTAGGTTGTAGTCATAAGTGGTTCGCGGCGTGGCCGGCGATGCATAGCCGTAACGCAACCAGATACTGTCATGGTCTTCGTTGATACCGATGGTCATTGTATAGGTTGGCTCATCGGAAGCGATTAAAAACGACTGTCTACTTTGCCAATCGTGAACCCGCAATCGACTAAGTCCGCCATGCCGCTCAGCGATGACCAAAAACCCTTTAAAGAGCTCAAATTCTTCTATGAACGTATCCGTGTGGTGCTCAATGGCTTCCTGCCAAACGCTGCGATCGGCGATCTGCTCGATAGGGGCGCTAATGATGCGGAAATTATCAGCGCCTTCATTGGTCATTAAAACAAAGCACTCATCCATATCGTCTAAGTGATATTCATGGTCTTCTGTGCGAGGAATAGCCACCATGAATGACAAAAGCGGATCGTCACTGCGCGCATAGTGAACTTCACTGGCAATGGTGCTGGTCAAAACCAGATAGATAAAACGCCCACTCTTACTGCGCTCGACCTGCATATAAAAGCCAGGGTCTGCTTCTTTATAGAGCAAGGTATCTTGATGGCCATCAGTCCCCACCCGGTGACTCATGAGTCGGCAACCGAGCAGTGTGTCGGGATCTTTGGCTACGTATAGAAACGTTCGGTTATCAGACGCCCAAGCGATATCTGCTTCGACGTTTTGAATCGTGTCAGGAAGTAGTCGCCCGCTGGCGATCTCCTTTATCCGAAGAGTGTACTGACGACGACCGAGTCGATCCTCAGGGTACACAAGAAGCTTGCCATCGGGACTCACGGCGAGACCGCCTACCTCATAGAAGTCTCCGCCGCACGCCTCCAGTTCTGCATCTAGCAGGAGCTCCTCTGGCGCGTCTGGCTGGTCGCGGTGGCGCACATACACTGGGTACTCATGGCCTTTCGCATAACGTGTGTAGTACCAGTAGCCCAAATGGCGATAAGGAACGCTTGCATCCTCAGGCGCCAGCCTACCGATGAGTTCTCGGTATAGTTTTTCCTTAGGCCCTGCGAGGGGTGCTAATGCCGCATCGCAGAAGCTATTTTCTGCTTGCAGATACTGCAACACGTGCGTGTCGCTACGGTCATCATCCCTGAGCCAATAATAGGGATCTGACCTCGCCCCGAAAGGTGAGATCACCTCAAAAGGGACTAACGGTGCAGTAGGGTATGGCGTTGACACGGATTTTTGACCTTCACGGCGAGTCGCTATCGTACGTGAGCTGAAGAAGGCGCGCAGGGCATGCTAGCCTTAGAGCCCTATGAATCATTCAAAATCGCGTCAGACAGCCGAGCGGCGGTCTCTCCGTGCTCACCTCGCACGCGCAGCCTGGCTAGTCACTAGCATGCTCTTGATGGGCGTCGCCGTGAGCCATTCGGCACCGACCGCAGTTGCCATCAGCGATCCCGCTCTCTTTAATTACCAAGAGCTCCCCCGCGAGGGCTCCGTGGATTTTGTGATCGCGCAAAAAAGCCCGTCTTTTGAGTTTCACTCCGGCCCGAGCCGCTATCAGGCTTTCAAATTGCCGACGGCGTCGGATCGATATTTGATTGATGTGATCAGTTTTCTGGATGACCCGGATACACCAGAACGAGCACATGTTTTTTATCCGATTGTCGCGTTACTGACGGAAGACTTCTTGGTTTCACGCACCACAGACTTTAGTTCACTACGCGTGGATCTACCGGTGTTCGAGTACACGACGCAGCCCGCTTACCGTATCACCGTTGGTATTGATCCAATCATCTCCCACGAATGTTATTTGGTGGTCTTCACAGCCAATGCCTTGCTTGAGAAGCCATCGATGCCACAGATCGACGACCCCAGTAAGGCAGCGGATAGCCTGCGTGATGTGCTGTTAGGCGCAAGCGCCGGTGGTCGATTACAGATTGTGACGCGGCCAGCGGATGAGTCGGCTAAGACCAATACGGACCCAGGTCGCTAAGTCACTCCATCGACTGGGAGCGCAACCACTCAGCCGCCACGCGCGGCGCGCACTTTAAGGGCGCGCGCGCGTTGACCAGGAAGACGCCACCACACTTCGTAGAGCACAAACAAGCCTAGCGATAGAAGCAGCGGCAAGACTTCCAGAAGAAGACGATAGGCAATCACGCGGCCCAACAACGCGGCCGGCGCGATCTGCGGCATGAGCAGCAAAATCATCGATTCAAAAACACCGATACCCGCCGGCACACTGCTGGCGAGCGCGGTGAGAATACACATGACATAAATGCCTAAGAACACGATAAAGGAGACGCTAGCGCTAGTCGGCAGTAGCACGTACAGCACACCGGCCGCACTGCACACTTCGGCGATACCAACACAATACTGCAGGGTGGTGAGTTTCGGAGAAGGCAGAGTGAGCGCGAAGCGACCGAAGGAAACCGGCCCACGGCGTACCGCAATCAGGGTGAGATAAACCAAATGCAATGCCAATAGGGCGATGCCCGCGCCGCGCGCGACGGGCTCCGAGATGTGCAAAATAGTGGCGGCAGCGTCACTTTGGATGACCAAGGAAATGCCTAAGAGCAAACCTAAAGCGGCCGGATACGGAATAGCGGCGAGCAGCACCATCTTGCCAATATCTAAGGGTCTTACACCAACGGCTGAGTACAGCCGATATCGTATGGCGCCGCCAGACACAGCACCCCAACCCACGGCATGCCCGATTGGCGCGGCCAGTAGCAAGGCTAACGCTGCGCGCCGAGGGCTCACGGGGCCATCCATAAACTGCGCGATCTTAATTTCGCAAAAGGCGAGTGCACCATACAAGGTCACGACCAATAGACCACCCCAGAGCAACGAGGTGACGGGTAAGTGACGTAACGTACTGATGACATCGGATAGATGTATGCGACTCAGTGTTCCCATCAGAACATGAGCGGCCATGGCAATAATGCCGATGGAAATGATGATCGGCGCAATCTGTCTAAATCGGGTAGATACAGACATTAGCGGACTCGACGCTCGGAATAGTTTTCTTCAATATTGTCTCTAAAAAAGCTCCACATGGAGCCCGAGCTTGAGAACCGCCGCCAGGTATCAGACGACACGCCGGAATACTCCACCAGTCCGCCGCTGGTCAGCTCAACACGCAGTAGCCGGTTTGGCTCATCGTATCCAATGGCTCGTAGGCTGCCGGCATTCACCGCTTTCATTTCCACGAAGCAATCCCCTGATAAACCGGCAAGGACGTACGCTACGGCTTGCGACGCGCGTGCCGACGATGATGACAGCGGATTATCGCTGATCCTTGATTTCAGCAGTAAGACGCAGCACTCAAAGCTGAATCAAGTGGTCAAAAGCGGCCCATGTGCGCGCATCAGCCTCTGGGTCTTGCATCAGGCCGGTGGCCCATAGGTGCGCATGTCGTAGGGCAATCACTTGGTGCGCGAAAAGGGCGAGATCCATGTGGGCAGGTAAATGGCCGTGACGTACCGCCGAGGCGGCTAGGGTCTCGATCATTTGGGTAAAGTCACTGAATAAGCGAACGAGTCGCGACGATAAGGCAGGATCACCCGGCGGCAGTGCAATCGCACCCACCACAAAGGGGCATCGTCCTGCTAAACCGGCGTTCATCGGCCATGCCAGCCAGCGACTCAAAAGCCCACGAAGACGCGGTAAACCCGCAGCATCTTGTTTACACGGCACCAGCACAGTGGCCTCAAACAAGGCCGTCGCTGCCTCTACAGTGGCCAGCTGTAACGCTTCTTTGGAGCCAAAGTGGGCGTATAACCCGCTTTTGGTCATACCCACGCGATCAGCCAATGGCTGGAGATTGAGGCCCTGAAAACCGGATACGCAGGCGGTTTCAACAGCAGCCTGCAAAATAACGGCTCGAGTCTGTGTGCCTTTACCCATTCATGGATATTAGCACAACCGGTCGTTTTATTTTATCACGTCCTAGTCCTTGACCCGGCGCGCGTGATGACAGAGAGGGCAGCGGCGCGATGAATGCTCATCGCGCCGCTCTATCGCCTATTTACAGCCGGCTTCACCGTCTTTAATGGCCACCACGAGTGAGCCTGCATCCGTGATGTCGCGCTCGCAAGAGACGGTGTCGGAAGGCAAACCGACTAAGAATTTCCACTTACCAGGCGCCATAGGCACCGTCACGGACTCACCCGAGCAGCTCACCCCATCGGCTCCCTTCGCCAGTTTCACAGGGGTTAAAAACTCTTTGGAATTCGATAATTTAGGCGCGCCTGGCAGCAAGGTAACCGGCACGACCTTCACATTGACGTCCTCACAGCCGCCGTTCTGGGTAATGGACGCCACCTGAATCGTTGCATGCAACATGGGTTGGGCCTCTGAGCCGCAACCGGCTAGGCTCCCGACCACGACGACCGCAGCAGTCATCAGCGTCAGACGGATAAGGGTCGTGGTCTTCGACAAGCTTTGCATACGGGTTCCCCTGAGAGTTCTAAGTGGTGCGCAACACGCGCGGACCTTATTGTAGCTTCTCTAGCCGACGCGCGGGAACCCCTCAGCCATCGACTTGAACGGGTTCTAATCCGCCCAAGTCGAGCTTTATACCCAGGGCTGTTCTAATTCCCACAAAATCGGACTCAGCGAACGTGCCACATGCACACCGGCTCCCACATGCCGAAAGCCGCGCCGTAAACGACGCTGGTACCACTCAAGCGACCGCCGCTGTACCTCCTGATCGGTGCGCGACTGATCAGCAGATAATCGCCAATCGCGTTCTGTCAGCACGCTCAAATAAAGCGCACCCCCAGACAGTCGAGCCAAATTCTGAATCGCTTTAGCTGCCGTCTTGTCATCAAGATATTGCAAGACGTCATGGCAGATCACGAGGTCATAAGGCTTAGTCGCCTTAAAGTCTGCGACCGATCCCTGATGCCAACCCAGTTGCTCGCATAAGTAGCTACTGAGCTCGAGCCCTTCATAGCGAGCCTTGGGAAATCGCGCCAACAAAGGCGCTCGCAATAAACCGACACCACAGCCTGCGTCCAAAATGCGACGCACGGGCAATTCCAAATACCCCACGATCCCAGCAATCAAGTCGACTAACCGAGCGGCCTGACCGCCATCTGCCACCCGCGTGGCTGGATCGCCATAAAACCGCTCAAAAAACGCGCGGTCAAACTCGTGTGCTTTGCGCTTAGGTCCAGTGACCACCGCTCGTTTCACGGTGTCGCACCTGAGAGCGACTCGGTGAGATACACGCATAAATCTAGGCTGGGCCGCTGATATCCGGCCTGACGCATCATCTCGGTCACACTGCCCCAGTGATAGGTCCGATGATTAATGACGTGGAATAACATATCGCTTCGCGTCATATTGCCCACCGTTCCGCTCACAAATTTAAACTCAATAGGGTCGTTGCACCGATCGTCAGCGAGTCCATCCACATAGTCGACAAACCAGTCGTTCACTGCTGACTGATCTATTTTTAACTGTGTTCCATCAGGTGTTTGCTCAAAGCGCCGTTTTGAAAATTCGTGCGCGACGCCAATCAGATGTGATTTCCATATCTGGTCGACGATAAAAATATGCCCTAACGCGTCCAAGATTTTCTCATGCGCGCCACCGCCTGATGCGGCATGAGTGGGCTTAGGTCCCTGTAGGACCGCCCCATATAAGCGATCACAAGCCCAACGGCTATAACGCATGAGCTTGCTTAATGAACTCATCGATTGCATATCCATCCTCTACACGGCAAGCCCTGCGCCCACTCAGTCGTCGGTTAAAACACCGCGGGCCCATCGATGCCTGATCGGCGACCCCATGGCGTGCACCGCCGTTCATCGAAATGTCACACAATTCGATGATACTGGAATTATGGAACTCTCTAACGCAGTCCAAGCACTGACGGGCCTCGCCCAATTATCTCGTCTTTCCGTTTTTAAGACACTGGTGGCGGCAGGGCCTGACGGCGCTCAACCAACCGCCATCGCAGAATCTCTTGATATCCCAGCCAACACCCTGTCATTTCATCTCAAGGGACTGATGACGGCCAAGCTCGTCACCCAAGAAAAAAGGGGGCGCATGATCACCTATCGGGCCGACTTCACACAGATGAACGCGCTACTCGAATTTCTGACCGCCAACTGCTGCGGCGGCAAGGGTTGTGCCGTCACGGCACCACTAAGGGCTCACCGCGCCAACACCCGGGCGGTCGCCTCATGACGAGACCCATCGCTGTCCTGTTTCTCTGTACCCACAACTCAGCACGCAGCATCCTAGCTGAGGCCATCCTGAATGCGCTCGGCGCTCCACAATTCGTTGCCTACTCTGCGGGCAGCTCCCCACGAGAGAGTGGTCAGCCGAACCCCCTCGCCCTTCGTGTACTCAGTGAACAGGGGATCACTACCTCCACCCTTCGCAGCAAAAGCTGGGAAGATTTTTTAGGCCCGAATGCCCCTCATCTCGACCTTGTGGTCACCGTGTGTGGCAATGCCAGCGAAGTCTGTCCTCTGTTTCCGGGCACGCCACCAAAGATTCACTGGGGCTATGACGATCCCAGTGCGGGTGACGCACCGGATGATGTGAAGCTAGACGCCTTTAGACATACTTTTAGAATGATTCGTCGACGGATACACGCGTTGGTCACACTGCCCGCTGAGTCACTCACTGAAAAAACACTGCAGCAGTCAGCTTTAAATCTCGCGGACATCTAACTTATGAGCCAGTCACCAAGCCCACAACAGCCAATGAACCTCTTCGAACGCTACCTCACGCTTTGGGTGGCTACCTGCATCGTGATCGGCATCGCACTAGGCCAGTTACTTCCAAACGTCTTCCAGGCGCTTGCAACACTGGAAATCGCTCACGTCAATGTGCCGGTGGGCCTACTGATCTGGGTGATGATCATTCCGATGTTGGTCAAAGTCGACTTCGGCGCCTTACGTGACGTGCGAAGCCATGCACGCGGCATCAGTGTCACGCTGTTCATCAACTGGTTAGTGAAACCCTTCTCCATGGCGCTGCTCGGCGTCTTCTTCATCAAGCACGTATTCGCGCCCTATCTACCAGCCGCTCAGTTAGACAGTTATATCGCGGGACTCATCTTGCTGGCGGCAGCCCCTTGCACCGCCATGGTCTTCGTCTGGAGCCGATTAAGCGACGGCGACCCACTATTTACGCTATCGCAGGTCGCTCTCAACGACGCCATCATGGTCTTCGCCTTCGCCCCCTTGGTCGCTTTCCTGCTGGGCGTATCTGCCATCACTGTTCCCTGGGCGACTCTAATGACCTCGGTCGTTCTCTACATCGTGATCCCCGTGCTCATTGCCCAGCTCATCAGAGCATCGTTACTCTCTAAAGGGCAGGCTCATTTTGATGCGGTGATGGCCAAGATGGGCCCGTGGTCGATCACCGCATTGCTGCTCACCCTGATCCTGCTGTTTTCATTTCAGGGCGGCGTGATTCTCAAGCAACCGCTCGTGATTGCTTTGCTGGCTGTTCCGATCCTAATTCAAGTCATCTTTAACTCTGCGCTAGCCTACGGGCTCAATAAGTTGCTGGGCGAGAAACATTCGATTGCCTGCCCATCTGCTCTCATTGGTGCGTCCAACTTCTTTGAGCTCGCAGTCGCTGCTGCGATCAGTCTATTTGGATTCGACTCAGGTGCAGCGCTTGCGACCGTGGTGGGCGTTCTCATTGAAGTGCCCGTCATGCTGCTCGTCGTCAAAGCCGTCAACGCCTCCAAAGGATGGTACGAGGCACAATAGACGCGTTTTAGCGCTTCGCTCTTAAGGCGTCAGCACGCGTGATGCGGGCATGCGAACGCTAAGATCGAAGCCACGTCTGCGCATCATTCCATTCAGTCACAGGCAGTTGACTGAGGTTGTCATAATAATAAGAAAACGCTTTGTCGACTAACTCAGGCCTCAGGTCACACAGAGTCACGTCGGGGTCAACGACCTTAATGACACCTACGCCGTGGTCAATTCTTAGAATCTTAAATTCAATACCGCTGGTCTTGCTGAGTTCGAAAGCCAATTTCCACACATCGCCAGTCCACGTCGAATCTGAAATCGGTGGAATATTTTGTTCGACCCAATTGCGAGGCAACATGTCGTGTAATGCAATCCAGCCGCCGCGATTGAGACATTTGATTGAATTAATCACGTCTCGCCTAACTTGCTCATACGTATGCAGACCATCAATAAAGACCACATCAAAACAGCCCGTGTTGGTCGCAAAGAATTCATCAGAGGTCGCTCGTATGGTTCCACCCATTGACGGGTCCACACCCGTCTTATTAAGTGCTAGCACCGAACTGAACAAGCTATCGGACGCACAACCGATTTCCAGATACGCCGGGGCGCCAAATTTGCTCAGCAACAAATTGACAAGCGCAATCCTGTTGAACTTGGTTGTCGTCCAGTCCCAGTCAAGCGATCGGACATCGGCCCGATGCGCGTATTTCGTCTTCAGGTAGAACATTTTAAGGCGACTAACAAACGGCCTCGCGAAGTGCCACAGGGCGCGTTGTAACAGCGTTCGTTCGCTATTCCGCTTGGCCACAATTTCAGGTGACCAAGCGTCTCTTGCATTTTTAGTCGTCATTAGTACGGCACATTAGGTCATTAATTAATAGTGGGGCGAGCGAGAAATCTCTTATTTACCGAGCTATTCTACGGTCACGCTTTTTGCAAGGTTCCGCGGTTGATCCACATCCGTACCCCGCAAAATAGCCACGTGGTATGCAAGCAGCTGCAATGGAATAGTGTAAATAATCGGCGCTTGGAACGGCGTCACATGCTGTGGCATGGTGAGCACGTGCACGCCATCAGAGTCCGTAAAGCCTGCTTCGGGGTCAGCAAAGACATACAACTCACCACCACGCGCTCGCACTTCCTGAAGATTAGACTTCAGCTTTTCCAGCAAGTCATTATTGGGTGCAACCGCAACCACCGGCATATCCGCATCGACAAGCGCGAGTGGCCCGTGCTTGAGCTCACCTGCTGGATAGGCCTCGGCATGTATGTATGAAATTTCCTTAAGCTTAAGCGCGCCTTCAGAGGCAATCGGGGACAAAGCACCGCGGCCCAGAAATAGCGCGTGCCGCTTGTCAACGAACTGTTGAGCCAGCGCTTTGACCTTCGGTTCTAGCGCAAGGGTCTGTTCAATGAGTCGAGGGATTTCGATTAATTGGTCGACGAGACTCCGCTCTTGATCGCGCGCCATCCCATGGTGTTTGGCTAGAGCAATGGCAAGCATGTTAAGCGCCGCCAATTGGGTGGTAAATGCTTTGGTTGAGGCAACACCGATTTCGGGCCCCGCACGGGTCAGCATCACCAGATCTGACTCGCGAACCAAAGAAGACTCAGGCACGTTGCAAATAGCAAGTGTCGCCAGATAACCTGATGTCTTAGCGAGCCGCAAAGCGGCTAACGTGTCCGCCGTTTCACCAGACTGCGAGATCGACACAAATAACGTGTTCTTGGGAACGACTGGATCCCGATACCTAAACTCACTCGCAATATCAATCCAACAGGGCAATCGGCACAGCTGCTCAATGAAATACCGAGCCACCGAGCCTGCGTGCCAACTGGTACCACAGGCCACGATTTGCACGGCGTCTGCACGCGCCAGCATCAGTTGCGCCTGCGGCCCAAAAGCCGCTTCTAGTAATTTTCCGCCAGCGACACGCTCCTCCAGTGTTTGGGCAACCGCTCGCGACTGCTCATAAATCTCTTTCAACATGTAGTGCGGGAAGTCACCTTTTTCAGCGGCATCTGCTGACAGCTCACTCAGACGGGTAGCGCGCGTGACCGATTCCCCACGCGCATCAAATATCGTAACGGAGGTTCGCTCAATCAGCGCGATGTCACCCTCATCCAAAAACTGAAAACGTCGCGTCACAGGCAGTAGTGCCGCCACATCAGAGGCGACGAAATTCTCACCCTCACCAAGACCAATGACTGCCGGACAGCCAAGACGCGCCATCACCAGTTGATGCGGCTCATGCTCACTCATCACCACGAGTGCAAAGGCGCCCTGGAGTTCGCGAACCGTCGCCTGAACGGCCGCCAACAAGGTCGGTGAGGTCGCGCGGTGGTAGTGAATCCGGTGCGCAATGACTTCTGTGTCTGTGTCAGAGGTAAAGATGTAACCGCGAGCAACTAAATCCGCACGTAACGATTCGTGATTTTCAATGATGCCGTTGTGCACAATGGCTAGACCGTCATTGGAAATATGCGGGTGCGCATTTCGCTCGCTGGGCACGCCATGTGTTGCCCAGCGGGTGTGTGCAATACCAACGTGCCCAGTAATTGGATGGGCAGCTAACGCGGCTCTCAGCTCAGCGACTTTACCCACGGTTCGGGCGCGCTGCAGGTGGGTGCTGCCGTCAACCACCGCGATACCTGCAGAGTCATACCCGCGATATTCCAGTCTTTGTAAACCCTCTAACAGGGTCGGGACAATATCGCGCGAGGCGATCGCACCAACGATTCCACACATAGTTAGGGTCTACCGTAGGTCACAGGACAAAGACATGAGGTGCATGCTCGTGCGATCACGATGTGACATCCCTGGGTGGTTTTTTAGTCACCGGGCCACCCTTGGCGATGCGCTCTGCACGTGCCGCGGCAGAGGCCTTCGCAGGTCGGCGCCAATGCGACAGTGATTTTTGTGAACTTCGCTCGACGGTCAACTGGTCCGGCGGTGCTGACTGCGTGATCGTTGAACCCGCAGCAATGGTGGCGTTTTTACCTACGGTGACAGGAGCAACCAACATCGTACCCGAGCCAATGAATGCGCCATCTTCGATGGTGGTGGGCCACTTATTGGCGCCATCATAATTACAGGTGATGGTGCCCGCCCCAATGTTCACGTCCTGCCCGACCGTGGCATCACCCACATAGGAG
>CAIYVA010000239.1 GCA_903929455.1 uncultured Pseudomonadota bacterium
CTGATGTGGTGCTCTTAGAGCGCAAGCAGCTCACCTCGGGTACCACATGGCACGCCGCAGGCTTAGTGGGTCAGTTACGCGCGACCCGCAATCTAACGGAACTCGCTAAATATACGGCTGATCTTTATCACGCGCTGGAGGCAGAAACAGGCCAAGCCACCGGTTTCAAGCAAAATGGTTCGATCAGCGTGGCTAAGACGGTCGAGCGCTTTGAGGAATTGAAGCGCGGCGCGTCGATGGGCAAGACCTTTGGTCTAGAAGTTGACTTGTTGACGTCAGCTCAAATCAAAGAGCGCTGGCCACTGCTGCGGGTAGATGATGTGGTGGGTGGTATTTTCCTGCCAAAAGACGGTCAGACGAATCCCATCGATACCACCCATGCTTTGGCCAAAGGTGCCAAGCAGCGCGGTGCCCGAATTTTTGAGAACACCAAAGTCACCCGTATATTGGTTGAGGGGGGACGTGCGGTGGGTGTGGAGACGGATCAAGGCACCATCCGAGCAGACACGGTTGTCTTGTGTGGCGGCATGTGGTCGCATCAATTGGCTTCGGATATTGGCGTCGCCGTGCCCTTACATGCGGCAGAACACTTCTACATTGTGACTGAGCCTATCGAGGGCATCCCTCGCAATCTACCTGTCCTGCGCGTGCAGGATGAGTGTGCCTATTACAAAGAAGATGCTGGCAAGATTTTGATGGGCTGCTTTGAACCTGTGGCAAAGCCATGGGGCATGAAAGGTATCTCAGAAGAGTTTTGCTTCGACACCTTGCCTGAAGATTATGAGCACTTCGAGCCGATTTTAAATGCCGCCGTCAAGCGGGTACCCGCGCTTGAAAACGCTGGCATTCAACTGTTTTTTAATGGTCCTGAGAGTTTTACGCCGGATGATCGTTACTACATGGGTGAAACGCCTGAGGTGCGTGACCTTTTTCTAGCGACGGGCTTTAACTCGGTCGGTATTGCTGGCAGTGGGGGTGCTGGAAAGGTCTTGGCGCAATGGATTGTGGATCGTCGCCCCCCCATGGACTTGTGCGATGTCGATGTGAGGCGCGTGATGCCCTTTCAGCGTAACAAGAAATACCTGCACGATCGTACGGTCGAAACGCTGGGACTTTTGTATGCCATGCACTGGCCTTACTACCAGTATCAGACAGCGCGTAATGCACGCCGTACACCCTTGCACGATCGACTCATCGCCGCAGGCGCATGTATGGGTGAAACGGCTGGTTGGGAGCGACCTAACTGGTATGCCAAACCAGGATCGACGCCGGTGTATGAATACTCATATGGCCGCCAGAACTGGTTCGATGCGTGCCGCTTAGAGTGCGAAGCCGTGCGCGATGATGTCGCGCTCTTTGATCAGACGTGCTTTGCTAAGTTCTTGGTGCAGGGCACCGATACGCTCAGTATTCTCAATCATATCTCGACCGCCCAGATGGATGTGCCAGTGGGTCGGATTGTGTATACGCAGTGGCTGAATGATCGTGGCGGCATTGAAGCTGACTTGACGATCACCCGTTTAGCCGAACATGAGTACATGGTCGTGACCTCCGCAGTTTGTCAGACCCGGGACTTGGCATGGCTTAAAACGCAGATCGCCAAACGGCCTGGTGCAAGTTGCTGGGTCACGGATGTCACCGCGGGTGTTGCGATGCTCGGTCTGATGGGGCCTAAGAGTCGTGCCTTGCTTGAGGCGCTCTCCGGTGCTGATCTGTCCAATACCGCGCATCCATTCGGTTGGTCGCGAGAAATTGAAATTGGCTACGCACGACTACGCGCCAGTCGGATCACCTATGTCGGTGAGTTGGGCTACGAGTTATATGTATCGGCAGAGCATGTGCTCGATGTGTATGAGCAGTTGCTGGCGGTTGGCAAGGATTATGGGCTCGTGCATGCGGGTTATCACGCGATGGGTGCGTGTCGTGTCGAGAAGGGCTACCGCCATTGGAGTCATGACATCGCCGATGAAGACACGCCACTAGAGTCTGGTCTTGGCTTTACCTTGGCTTGGGACAAGGTCGGCGGCTTTATTGGTCGAGATGCCTTGCTCGCACAACGTGCCAAAGGCGTTTTGAACAAACGTCTCGTACAAGTGATGTTGGTTAAGGATGACGCTGAGACGCCGATGCTCTACCACGAAGAGCCGATCTGTCGAGATGGCATCATTGTCGGCTCTATTAAGTCAGGCGCATGGGGTCACCGATTAGGTAAGTCCCTCGGCATGGGTTATGTGAGCGTGGATAGTGGTGTCACCAAAGAGTGGTTGGAGAGTGGTACGTGGGAGGTGGAGGTGGCGTGTACGCGCTTTGCCGCTCGTGTCCAGTTGGCACCCTTTTATGATCCTAAGAATGAGCGCATTAAGGCTTAGGACCGAACCGGTCTAGGCCTTAATTGATTCGGACAGAATTTATGATTTGGAGAGTGAACGCGATATGAAGACACATGCAAAAGTAGTGATTATTGGCGGCGGATCCGTGGGTTGTAGTGCCCTCTATCACTTGACCGAGCTTGGGATCACGGATGTGGTTCTGGTGGAGCGTGATGAGTTAACTGCCGGATCAACCTGGCATGCGGCAGGCAACTGCCCGAATTTCTCTACGTCCTGGAACTTGATTAAGTTGCAGCGTCATAGCACGAAGCTATACGAGGGGCTCGCCAAGAAAGTGGGCTACGACATCAACTACCACATCACTGGCAGTATTCGTCTTGCGCACACGCAAGACCGCGTCGATGAGTTTAAGCATGTGCTCTCACAGGCGCATGCACAGGGCATTGAATTTGAAATGATGACGCCGGCTGAGATATCAGCAAAGCATCCGTTCATGAAGACGGACGGGATTTTGGCTGGCCTTTGGGACCCCTACGATGGCGATATCGATCCCGCACAGTTGACTCAAGCGCTTGCAAAAGGCGCTCGTGATAAGGGCGCTGAGATTCATCGTGGCACTAAGGTCACGGCGATTGAACGCTTGGCCAGTGGTGAGTGGAAAGTCGTCACCGATAAGGGAACGATTGTCTGTGAGAAAGTTATCAATGCGGCAGGCTATCGGGGTGGCGAAGTGGCCGCTATGGTGGGTCAGTACTTGCCCATTGTGACGCTGGCGCACCAATACTTAGTGACCGAGGACATTCCGGAATTGGTGGCCTTAGGTGCCGCGCGCTTACCCTTAGTGCGTGACCCCGATGTGAGCTATTACCTGCGTCAAGAACGCCAAGGCTTATTGTTAGGGCCCTATGAGTGGCAGGCAACGGCACATTGGCTCGATGGTGTGCCATCCGAATTTGCCAATCAGTTATTTGATGATGCACTCGAGCGTTTGGAGCCTTACATTGAGGCGGCCTGCGAGCGTGTGCCGATCTTAGGCTCGGTAGGTATTAAGACCGTGATCAATGGTCCCATTCCCTACGCGCCCGATGGCAATCCACTGATTGGCCCAGCACCTGGCTTACCTGGGTTTTTCCATTGCTGTGGTTTCACCTTTGGCATTGTGCAAGCGGGCGGTGCCGGCAAGATCATTGCCGAGTGGGTGGCGCATGGACAACCTGAGTGGGATATGTGGCCGTTGGATTCCAGACGGTACTTGGAATACGCCAATGACAAGTTCACGCTCGCCAAGGCGATCGAGACCTATCAACATGAGTACGGCATTGGTTATCCGGCTGAAGAGCGTCCTGCAGGTCGGCCGGCTAAAGTGTCGCCAGCCTACCTTCGCTTAAAAGAGAAGGGTGCGCGCTTTGGTGCGCGTGGTGGTTGGGAGCGGGCGGTGTACTTTCCAAAGGACGGCGATGCCACCGGTGCTGAGTCCTCTTTTCGAAGGCCACATTGGCACACGGCCGTTGAGCGTGAGGCGAAGGCGGCCACCGAACGTGTGGCCGTCTTGGATCTTCCAGGCTTTACCAAGTTTGAAGTGACCGGTTCAGGCGCGAATGCTTGGATTAATCACATGGTGGCAGGTGTGGTTCCAAAGCCTGGCCGTACCGCACTCAATTACTTCTGTGCGCCCAGTGGCGGCATCGTGACGGAAATGACGGTGACGACCTTGGCGCCTGATCGTTACTGGCTGATCAGTGCGGCGGCAGGTGAGCGCCACGATGAGCATTGGCTGCAAGAGCACTTGCCGAGCTCGTCAGTGCGTCTGGAGAATCTATCGGCACGCTATGGCACCTTGATTGTGGTGGGTCCTAAGTCACGCGACGTGCTCTCCTTGCTGACGCGAGCGGATCTATCGAACGAAGCCTTTCCTTGGCTGTCCGTGCGCACCATTGAGATTGGGTACACCAAAGCGCTCGCGGTGCGTGTGAACTATGTGGGCGAACTCGGTTGGGAGCTGCATCTGCCAACGGAACATCTGTTGTCTGTGTATGACTTGCTGTTTGATGCCGGTCAGCAGTTTGGGATTAGTGACTACGGCTTGTACGCCATGGATAGCTTGCGTCTGGAGAAATGCTATCGCTCATGGAAGGCGGATCTCACGACCGAGTACACGCCCTTTATGGCCTCCTTGGATCGCTTTGTGCGCTTAGAGAAGGCGGGTGGCTTTATCGGTCAAGAAGCGTTGAAAATCGAGGCGGTGGCGGGTCCTAAGGAGCGCTTTGTGCCGTTGATTGTTGATGCCACGGATTCCGATGCGGCAGCGGTGTCGATCGTGTATCACCGCGATCAGCCGGTGGGCTTGGTGACTTCGGGTGGTTATGGGTATCGCATTAATAAGAGCATCGCCTTGGCCTATGTGCGCACCGATTTGGCAGTGGCTGGCCAAGAGCTGCATATCGACATCTTAGGTTCGCGGCGTAAAGCGGTGGTGGGGCGTGAGCCCTTGTTTGATCCTGAGAACTTAAGACTCAAGGGCTAAATGGCCTAAGTGCATCGCGTCGTCGGTGACAGAGAAGGGGCCTGCAGCAGCAGGCCCTTTTTTTATGGGCGCGGTTTAGGGGGTCAGTGCTTGGCGCACTGGGGTGCGCGCCCGTGTTTTGTGCAGGACTCATCGGGTGGACTGCTGAACGGGCCGATTTATTTTTGTGATCCACGTCGCAAAACTGCACTTCATCTATCGGGCGCGCTATTGCGCGGTCTTTTCGAGATAGCACGTTATGTTAAACGGGGGCTTTATTATGTTAAATCAAATGTCGCTTATGTTGAATAAAGCGAATAACTAGACCGAAAAGCGATCAAAAATGACCCCCAATTGGGGGTCATTGGGTTACAGTTGCGCCCTATAACCGGAAAGTGTGACGTGCATCACACGATCATTTGGGGCTTGACGCGTGACCATAAAAACACTAACTGCGGGTCGTGATCAGGTAACGAACCAAAGCGTCATCACGTCTTGCCTGCCACACCGCACCCTCTGTTTGCTGACGACGGCCATCCTGCTGATCACTGGCATGACGAGTGCTGCGTCAGCGGGTGGTACCACGGCCTCGGTAAAAAGTTCGGTGGCTAACGGTATTGTTTATCTCACCAGCGTCTCAGGCGGGCATACCGCACGTATCGGCCTTAACACGGCCTGGGGTGGCGCGATCGTTGAGGTGAGTCTAGACGGTGTCAATTATGTGAATGCCCATGACAGCGGGCGCGAGGTGCAACCCGCTTTGTATGACGGTGCTGCGCCTTACACGGAGTTTAATTGCAGTCCGTGCATCGGTACCTGGGGCTGGGATCCCGTGTTGGGTGGCGACAAATATAATCACGGCAGTCCCGTGACCGCCATCACCTACGGTGTCAACTCTGTCTCGGTCACCACCACCGCCTTAGAGTGGAATCCAGACGACAAAGGCGGCGGTGCGACGAAACCCGTTCCCTCCAATGTCACCATGACGCAAACGGCGAGTGTGGTCGCAGGCTCGCCACTGGCCTTTCAGGTACAGGTGACCATGACCCATAACGGTAGCGAGCAGCGCTATCTGAGTAACCAAGAGTTTCCGGCCGTGTACGTCAACTCAAAGTACAGCCGCTTTAGCTACTACAGTGGCAGCAAACCCTGGACCAATTCCGCAGTGACCACACTGTCGGCGGTGCCGGTATCGCCGGGTACTGGCCTGCTGTACTCCGCTGAGCAGTGGAGTGCCTATACCAACAGCAGTAACGTAGGCCTAACGGTGTATGTGCCAGGCCAGTATCCCTACATCGAGGCCGCCTCTCTGCCAGGGACAGGCGGCAGTGGTCCGACCGGAGATGCAAGCTTCTACTCGCATAGCTTCGCGCCGATGACGGTGGGGCCAAAGGCGGTCATTCAGGGTACGGTCTATCTGATCCCCGGAAACGCGACGACTGCGCGAACGGTGGTGAACGGACTGCATAGCGTGCTGAGCAATGCCGACATTGCTGCGCCGTTTGGTAATGTCGAGGCGCCTGCTGCCGGCGCTCAAATTTCAGGCACCAGCGTGCCGATCTCAGGTTGGGCCATTGATAACATCGCAGTGGCTTCTCTTAACGTTCTGGTTGATGGGGTAATGATTGCCACACCCGCTGTCAGCATTGCGCGTCCGGATGTGGCAGCCGCCTATCCCCATGTGGCATCCAGCAACCCAGGTTGGGTCTATTACTTTGACTCGACCTTGGTAGCCAATGGGTCGCATGCGATCACGGTGCAAATCACAGATTCATCTGGGAACAAGAGTCTGTTAGCGCCTGTCAATGTATTGGTCAGCAACTAGCCTGAGCTTGGCTCATAGCGCCCGTGTGTCGCTGACGCTTTGCTCACTAAAGATTGGTCTTAATCCGCGTCTCAATAACGAGTGAGATAGGAGAAACAAATGCAAACAGCTACAAAACTCAAAAAAGCCCCTTACATGGGTAATTGC
>CAIYVA010000240.1 GCA_903929455.1 uncultured Pseudomonadota bacterium
GCCATGGGGATATCGCCGTGGCCTGAAATGAACACGAGTGGCGTGATGGAATGGATTTCATTGAGCTTGGCCTGCAATTCAAGGCCGCTCATTCCGGGCATTCGGATATCGGTCACTAAGCACCCGGGTCGATCAGCATCAAAGCCATCCAGAAATTCTTGCGCGGACGCAAAGGTTTCGACTGGCAAACCCAATGACTTGATGAGTAGGCGCAGTGCTGCTCTTACTGCGTCATCATCATCAACTACAAAAATCGTGGGTAGTTTTTCTTTCATGATTTAGACGTTTCCTGAAGTAATGGCAACGAAAAATAAAATGTAGCGCCGCCGCCTGGTGTGTCGCGATAAGACAGCTTTCCGCCGTGCGACTTGATGATCGACTGAGAGATCGACAGACCTAGCCCGGTGCCTGTCTGCTTGGTCGTGTAAAACGCGTTGAATACTTGGTCAGCTGCAGCCGATGGTACGCCCAGCCCATGATCGCTGACGCTCACTTCGACTTCGCTTAAAAAGCGCTCACACCGAATCGTAATCCCCTTGGCCTGTTGCTGCGCAGCTACCGTGGAGTCAATCGCATTTCGGATCAAGTTGAGTAACACCTGTTGTAGTTGCACCGTGTCGCCGAGCACGGGTGGCGTGATCACATCGAGTGCCAGCGTGATCTTCACGTCACTGGCGCGTGCGTCTGTGGCTGCCAGCGTATGTAGATCCATGATCAGACGCCGCATGTCAAGCGGGTGCATATCGATCTCTTTGTTCTGCACGAGACTTCGTAGACTTCGAATAACATCGCCCGCACGTAGTGCTTGCGTGACGATTTGCTGCATAGCCTCGCGCGCATCCGATAAGGCGTCAGGGGTGTCGTTGCTGAGCAGTCGTAGCGTGGCTTGTGCGTAGGCCGCAATGGCCGTTAACGGTTGATTAAGTTCATGAGCCAAGCCTGCGGCCATTTCGCCCATGGTCGATAGGCGGCCGACATGAGCTAATTTATTGATGTTTCGGCGTGCGTCTTCTTCCGCTTTTTTACGATCCGTGATGTCGTGCAGCGTGCCGATTATGACGCGACTGTTGGCTGTCCGGCCTTCCTGTATTTTTGCAATTGAGTGCACTACACGAAGATCGCCGGTAGTCGTGATAATGCGATGTTCCGTGTCAAAACGGTTCTCGCTAACCAGAAAGGTGTGCCACTGCTCTTTGATTTTAGTTCGATCATCTGGATGAATGAACGTGTTGATGATATCCGGCATACCAAGTGCCGGCAGAGAGGGCTCGCGGCGAAGTAGCGCGTATAAGTGAGGTGACCAGAATACCAAGCGGTTTGCTTCATGGATCTCGTAGGTGCCAAGATCTGCAATCGTCTCTGCGGCGAGTAATCGCGCGGTGTTACGAATGAGGTCGTCCTGTGCTTGACGTCTCGCGGTAATGTCTTCGCCTGAACTGAGTAGCCCAGTGGGTTGGCCATTGATGTCGCGTAATACGGTTGATCGCCAAGCAATGCGTATCGTTTTGCCCGCCGCATTGTGTATTAGGCTTTCCCGATAGGTGGATGACTTCACTTGCTCTGTCAAAAGGTTCTGTACGAGCTCCCGCGATGCGCTTTGATCAGCGTCACGCGAGGACACTTCAAACCAGTCCTTACCGAGTAATTCAGCTTCAGGTCGGCCGACTAATTCACAGCCTTTTTTATTGATGAGCGTGATGCGGCACTGAGAGTCGAGTGCCAATAAGATCACTTGCGCCAAATCCAAATAGCTTTGCGCTCGATCGCGTTCGATTCTTAATGAGTTTAGGGCGGCATTGCGAATGCTGATGTCGTGAATAAAAGCGACGAATCGTCTGGCACCGGATCCCTTGATTTCGCCGATGGCAAGATGTGCGGGGAAGCGCGTGCCATCCGCGCGTTGCGCAAAGACTTCGCGCCCAATACCGATGATCTTTGCCTGGCCGCTCGTTTGGTAGGAGCGCATGTAGTTTGCATGCGATGAACGATCAGGGTCCGGCATGAGGATGTTGACCGGTTTGCCAAGAATGTCATTGGCTGAATATCCAAACATCTGTCCGGCGGCTTTATTAAAAGCCTCGATTACTCCGATATGATTCGAGACGATGACGGCGTCTGCTGTGGCATCTAAAAACGCCTGCAGTTCATGCTCTGCCCGGCTATCCGAGTTCAGTGTGGTGTTAATGCCGTCCACGTGCTCCTTTTGATGAGCGATGAGCCGGCGAAGACGGATAACGGGATAGTGTGGGCGACGTTGCCAACGGCGCCCGTTTTCGTGGTTGCGATCCGCGCCTTAGTAATCGCCACGCTCCTCGTCGTCTTCGTCCTCATCGTCATCGTCTTCATCATCGTCCCAATCATCGTCTTCATCCTCATCCTCATCATCGTCCCAGTCATCATCATCACCGGACCCTACCCAGCCCTCAGGTTCAGTGCTCAGATTGAGATCAAGTTCCGCCCACGTATCTAGGTCGATTTCCTCGACCTCGCCGTCGCTGGATTCGATTTCGACCAATGCGTCATCTTCGTTGACCGAGCGGACCAAGAAGGACTCTTTTTCATCCAAATCTTCATACCACTGTCCGACGGTTGGTTCGTAATCTCTGCCCACGTACATGGCCCTCGCGAAAATAAACTGAAGATGCGCCGACCGCTGCATGCAACAGCCGACTGTGTGGGATCAGTGTATGGCTTGGCCCCGTTTGAGGCAATGTATCGCCGACCCGTCAGCGGTCCTGTTTGGGGTGAGCATCTGGTTTTTGGGGCAATGTCGCCCGGTCAGGGCATTTTTTGGAGGCATATCGGTTGAATCTGGGGGGTGCCGCGCAAGGGCTAGGGGCGCCCGGCGGATGAACTCGGTATAGTTCTGGGCACGTTATGCTGCCCCTTGGGCTTTTTCATGAATCAGTCTGAATGTCGAGAACGCGCCCGACGTCTCTGTGACGCGCGGCGATTGACCGTCAAGGTAGGCTCGGCCTTGTTGGTGGATGCGAAGACCGGCCGGATCCATCGGTCGTGGCTGGAAAGTCTTGCCGATGATCTGGTGCGAGCCAAAGCCCGCGGCCAGCAGGTCATTGTGGTGTCCAGCGGTGCGATTGCCCTAGGACGTCAGCACTTGCAGTTAGGTGCAGGTCGGTTGCGTCTGGAGGAAAGCCAGGCGGCTGCCGCGGTAGGACAGATCCGATTGGCTCGCGTGTGGCAGGAAATCCTCGAGGCGCGCGGGCTGGCTGTGGCGCAGGTACTGTTAACGTTAGAAGACACCGAGGATCGGCAGCGTTATCTTAATGCGCGCGCGACGTTAGATACTTTGTTGCGGTTAAACGCCGTGCCAGTCATTAATGAAAACGACACGGTCGCGACCGCTGAGATTCGTTATGGCGACAACGACCGTTTGGCTGCGCGCGTAGCGCAAATGGTGAGTTCCGAGTGCGTGGTGTTGTTGTCAGATATTGACGGTTTGTATAGCGCCGACCCCAGTCGTGATCCGACCGCGCGCTTCATACCTGAGGTATGCGAGATCACTGCGGATATTGAGGCAATGGCAAGCGGTCCGGTATCCGGTGTCGGATCGGGCGGCATGATGACCAAGATATCAGCCGCACGGATTGCGCTAGCCGCTGGTGCCAACTTAGTGATCGCTAGCGGCCGCCGCCCGAGTCCGCTCAAGGCGATTGAAGAGGGTGAGCGGTGTACTTGGTTCTTGCCGAGTGTCACCCCTCGCGCTGTTCGTAAGCAGTGGATTGCCGGTACGCTCAAGCCCAAAGGCATTGTTTTTATCGATGAGGGGGCTATGCGTGCGCTGCGCGATGGCAAAAGCTTATTGCCCGCGGGCTTAGTAAAAATAGAGGGCAATTTTGAGCGCGGCGACACCATTAGCATTCGTTCGGAAGATCAGGAAGTCGGTCGAGGGCTGGCGGCTTACTCCTCGGTAGAGGCTGCCTTGATTCTAGGCCGGCGTAGCGCTGACATCGAATCTTTGTTGGGCTACTGTTCGCGTGAAGAGATGATTCACCGCGACGACTTAGTGATGTTGACCGATACGTGAGACGGTTTATATGAGCGTGCAGCCAATGGACTCGGCGGAACTCGATCGTGTGATGCGAGCACTCGGTGCTGAGGCAGTGATCGCCTCGGCTGTGCTGGCGCGTGCGTCGCGCGCGGCAAAAGACGCGGCACTGACAGAAGCGGCTGCGTTATTACGCCAACAATTGCCTGAGATTTTGCAGGCCAATGCGTTAGACATGGAGGCTGCGCGCGCTAGGCAGCTGAGCGGCGCATTGACAGATCGTCTGATGTTGAATGCGGCGCGCATCGAAGCGATGGCCGCCGGTCTGGAGTCAATTGTTGCATTGTCTGATCCCATTGGATCGGTGCTCGCTGAGTGGACCCGACCGAATGGCTTGGTGATTCAGCGCGTGCGGGTTCCCTTGGGTGTGCTTGCCATCATTTATGAAAGCCGTCCGAATGTTACTGCTGACGCAGGTGCGCTGTGTCTTAAGTCGGGTAACGCAGTTATTTTGCGAGCGGGCTCTGAGAGCGTGCATTCTAGTCGCGCCATTCATGCCTGTTTAGTGGGCGGTCTAGTGGCGGCGGGTCTGCCGTCAACTGCCGTGCAATTGGTGCCGACCACTGATCGTGAGGCGGTTCGATATCTATTGGCAGAAATGGCCGATACCATCGATGTGGTGGTGCCGCGTGGTGGTAAGGGCTTGATTGAGCGGGTGCAGCGTGAGGCTCGCGTACCGGTGATTGGTCATCTAGATGGCAACTGTCACGTGTACGTTGATCAGGATGCCGACTTGGCGATGGCTTGCTCTATTGTGTTGAATGCTAAGTTGCGTCGCACCGGTATTTGTGGAGCCGCAGAGACGTTGCTGGTGGATGAGGCGGCGGTGAGTACACATCTGGCGCCTCTGATCGAGGCTCTGCTGGCGGCCGGCTGTGAGGTGCGGGGAGATGCGCTTAGTCAGGCGGTCGACTCGCGAGTTCGAGCTGCCACCGAGGATGATTGGTACACCGAGTACCTTGATTCAATTATCGCCGTTAAGGTAGTTGCGGGTGTAGATGCTGCATGCGCACACATCGCGCACTATGGCTCAGCCCATACCGAATCAATCGTTACCAATAATGACGCCACTGCCGAACGTTTCCTATCTCAAGTAGATAGTGCGATCGTTCTGCATAATGCGTCCACGCAGTTTGCCGACGGCGGCGAGTTTGGCATGGGCGCTGAGATTGGTATCTCAACGGATAAGTTTCATGCGCGTGGCCCAGTGGGCGTCGAGCAATTAACGAGCTACAAGTACGTTGTTCGTGGGAAAGGGCAGGTACGGCCCGGTTGACGTTAGCGAGTCGACTCTTTGTTGACTGCGCCAAGTCCCACAACGCCACCTACCAATGAGTAGGTATTGTGATGTCCGCGCTGGCGCAGCGTGCTCACTGCCGCGCTCGAGCGCATCCCCTTCGCGCATACCAGCAGATAGCCGCTGGTTGTATTTAAGGCGCTCGAATCATCTAATAAACGCGCCAGCGGTATGTGATGGTGCGCCACGTGCAGTGGTGCGCCCGTCACTTCTTGGTCGTCACGGAGATCAATAATGATCAGCCCACGCGCCTGTGCTAGGGCTAAGGTGGCAATCTCAGGGCTGTTGTCTTGAGAGAGCCTGGTATCAGGCGCGTCACTCGCTGGGGCGTTGTTAACGGCGCAGTGGGCTGGACAGTCGACGCTGCGTGTTGCTTTGAGCCGGCGGGTTTGCAGTGTCTGCAAATCGAATAAGACGACGGCATTTTCAGCTGGCGATGATGTTTGCAGTATGATCTTCAATGCTTCGAGTGCCTGCATGGCACCGAGTACACCCGGGACTGGTCCTAAGACGCCCACCTCGGCGCAGTTGCCGACTAATCCATCACGGGTCGCGGTCGGCCATACGCAGCGCAGGCACGCGCTGCCTGGTTGCAGCACTTGGATCTGACCTTCGTATTGGTAGACACTGGCGATGACTGCTTTTTTGCCAAGTCCCACTGCGACGTCATTGACTAAGAAGCGTGTACTGAAATTGTCACTGCAGTCGATCAGTACGTCAAAGTCAGCAGCGATTGCGGGTAGCGTGTCTGTCTCGGCGCGCTGCACGTAGGGTCGGACATCCACGTCAGGGTTCAGTGCGCGCAGTCGCTCTGCGGCTAATAGTGCTTTTGGACGTCCGACGTCGTGTAGTGAGTACAGTGTTTGGCGATGCAGATTAGAGGCGTCGAGTTGATCGCCATCGATAACACCTAAGACACCAACGCCCGCACCTGCAAGGTAACTCAAAACGGGTGCGCCGAGGCCACCGGCGCCGATCACCAAAACGCGAGCAGCCCGTATTCTGCGCTGACCGTCGATGCCCACATCGGCCAGTGTGATCTGCCGTGAGTAGTCTGGGGCAAGTGGCTGATGGGAGGCCCCTGAAGGCGCGTGCTGCTTCGCGTCGTGCGGATGGGGGTGTGTATGGTCGTGCGTATGGTCGTGCGTATGATCATGGGCTTGATTGCTTGCATCGAGCGTTGGCGCGGCGCAGCGCTCGCAGTTAACCCACCCAGAATCACCATCGACGTAGTGTTCCTTCTTCCAGATGGGAACCCGATGTTTGATTTCGTCAATAATATGACGGCAGGCCGCAAACGCCTCGCCGCGGTGGGGGGCTGAGACCCCCACCCATACCGCCAGTTCACCTAAGCGCAGATCGCCAACACGATGGACGCACCGTGCACCGCGGACACGGAAGCGCGCGATGGCGTCCTCGACGATACGTTGCCCTTCTTTTTTTGCTAAGGCTTCATAAGCCTCATATTCGAGATGCTTGACTTGACGTCCTTCGTTGACGTCGCGCACCCATCCCTCGAAGCTGGCGTAACCGCCGCTGCCCGGATCTTGTAGGGAGGCTTGTAGTGCCTGCGTATCGAGCGGGATGTGACTGAACTCAAAAGCGCTCATCTAGCCGCCTGCGACAGGTGGAATGAAAACGACGTGACAGCCGTCCACCAAGTGAGCATCCCAATCACAGAACTCATCATCGACAGCGACGCGCAGTTGAGAGCGACCCAACGAGAAGGGATAGCGCTTCGCCAATTCATCATAGAGCGCTGCGGCCGTTTTGGTCTGTGTCTGGATGGTTTCAGCACTTTTGCCTGCCTGCTCGCGCAGAATTGCGTAGTACTGGACGTGTATGGTGGTCATGGGTGGGTGCTCACGGTCCGTTGACCGAGTGCTGCGTACTCGGCTGGCGTGTTGACGTTGTGCAAAGCGTCTGTGCTCGGTAGATCGATGAGTGACACCGCGTGATTCAGGAGAAACTTACGCGGACAGCTGCGTCCTTGCTGCAAAAACTGTGCGAGCGCGACGTGACTGGTGGGTTCCCAGATGGCGCATAAGGGCTCTGGTAGTCCATCGCTACTGCTTTTAAATGCAGTCGCTAATTGGCTCGGATCGCGATGTGCCACTAAGTGGGCGAGTGTGTCTTGATCCAACAAGGGGAGATCGATAGCGACGACTAGCCAAGCATGGTCCGGTCGTGTCTGTTGGGCCGCTAAAATCCCGGCAGCAGGTCCAAGCCCGCTCAATTGATCAATAATCTGCGGGAAGCGAGCCCGCTCGGGTTCGCTGGCTTGATCTGTGCGCACAGAGACATAGCTTTGCGTGACATAAGGTGTGATCAGACGGATGGCTCGAGCCAATTGGGTTTCGCCGTCAATCAAAAGGGTAGCCTTGTCGCGTTGCATGCGCGTGCTTTGGCCGCCTGCCAAGACCAGGCCCGCGATGGGCGCATCAGCTACCACGAGACGCCTCAAAGTCGCTTTTGCCACCTTGCTTGTGCAGTAGTCTGGTGTTGTCGATGACTAAGTCGTGCGACAGTGCTTTGCACATGTCATAGACGGTGAGTGCAGCGATGCTCGCGCCGGTGAGCGCTTCCATCTCCACGCCAGTTTTATGGTGGACGCCGACTGTGCAGCGAATGACCACGTCATCACCCACTGCTTCAATGTCGATTCGACATTTCTCAAGTCCCAGTGGGTGGCAGAAAGGAATGAGCTCATGCGTTCGTTTGGCCGCTTGGGTGCCGGCGATGATGGCTGTATGAAACACGGGTCCCTTGGCTGTGGCAAAGCCTTGTTCGCGTAGAACCGCTGCCACCGCCGGTGGCAGTCGAACGCGTGACTCTGCCACCGCCGTACGGTGGGTGGCGGTTTTTTGACTAACATCCACCATCGTGGGTGCGCCATTGGGTCCGACGTGCGTGAGTGTGTTCATCAGCCTCCGATGTAATACATCTCTATTTTTTTCTGCTGCTCTGCTGTCTGCGGACGCATTCTGATTTCGCTATATCGATCGGTGCGCGCGCGCCATACCGTGCTGATCAGCATTTCGAGTTCTTCATCGGTAGCGCCTTGCCTAAGGGGGCCGCGCAGATCCAGGCCTTTGGTGGCAAATAGGCACGTATATAGTTGGCCTTCAGAGGACAGTCGTGCGCGACTGCAGGCCCCACAGAAGGGTTGGCTAACCGAGGAGATAAAGCCGACCTCTCCTTGGCCATCGGCGTAGGCGTAGCGCTCTGCGACTTCGCCTAAGTACTGGGCTGCGATCGGAACGAGCGGCCAACGCGCGTGTACCAGCGCTTGCATTTCCCGCGATGGGATCACGCGCTTTTGGTCCCAATGGTTACGGTTGCCAACGTCCATATACTCAATAAATCGCACGATGACCGGTGTACCGCGAAAGTGCTCGAGTAAGGCCAGTGCCGTGTGATCGTTCACGCCGCGCTCTAGCACGCAGTTGACTTTGACCGGCGTGAGTCCGGCAGCAAGAGCCGTTTCAATTCCCTGCAAGATCTCGGTTGGGTGGCCGTGGCCGCCTGACATCGTGCGAAACACGTCGGCATCGAGAGAATCGAGGCTTACCGTGACGCGTGCTAAGCCTTGCGCGCGCAGTTCGTGGGCATGGCGCGAGAGTAGCAATCCGTTGGTAGTGAGTGCCACATCCTCCACCTGGGGGAGCGCTGCCAGATCGCCGACCAGTTCAGCAAGTCCTGCTCTGAGCAGCGGTTCACCACCCGTGAGGCGCAGTTTGCGAACGCCTAAGCCGACGAATAGGCCGGCTAAGCGAGTGATTTCGCCAAAGGACAGGCGTTCATTGGCACCTAAGAAGCGATAGCCCTCGCCATAGGTTTCCTTTGGCATGCAGTACGGGCAGCGAAAGTTGCAACGATCCATCACGGAAATGCGTAGATCATGCATCGCACGACCGAGTTGATCGGTAGGTGCAGCGGGCGGCATATTCTCTACGTGGGCTGACATGGTTACCAAGTGTAGACCGCGACCGCATCGCCCGACTGATAGCTCTGCTGAGGTGCTAGCTCGGCAAACCCTAAGGTATTGATTAATGAAGAAAAATCTCCAGATCCGTGCGTCGGATGGAGGGCGACGGCGTAAGGGCTTTCGGCGTGCGGCGCGCGCTCGATCGGTATGAAGGCCGTTAAGCTGTGGCGTGCCTTGAAAGCGCTGTGTAAAGGCGCCCATTGCAATGGGGGTGCGCTCCCGCCAACCAAGTGCGTCAAGGCCGGCAACACATAGCGCACCAGACACACCAACGTCGAGACTGGATTGCCAGGCAGGGCAAACACGGCTTGTCCTTGCGGCCCGACGCCAAACCAAAAAGGTTTGCCTGGGCGTTGCGCGACTTTGTGGAATATTTTTCGCACACCGATGGATTCGAGTGCGGCAGGGACATGATCAAAGCGCCCGGCAGAGACGCCGCCACTTAAAATCAACACGGTGTGGTTGGCTAAGTGCGCGGCCAAACGATCGTGAAGGCTGCCTAAGTCATCGCCGATGTGATCATCCGTGACGGTTTGATAACCGTGCGTGTGTAAGCAAGCCAGGAGACCGTAGGCGTTAGAGCGACGAATCTGCCACGGCTGTAAGGGGAGACCTGGTCGCACCAGCTCATCGCCAGTGGAGATCACTGCGATACGGGGATTCACTGTCACGCGTAGGGAGGATTTTCCAGTGGATGCGGCCGCCGCCAACTCAGGTCCGCGCAGGCGGGTTCCGCTGCGTAAGGTCAGGCTGCCCCGTAAGGCGTCCGATCCTCGGCGATGTACATTGTCCCACGCAGGCACGGCCAGTCCTTCGGGTAGTTGTGCGATGCCGTTCTTTACCGAGATATTTTCCACCGGAATGACTGCGTCAGTACCCGGAGGCAAAACGGCGCCAGTCATCACTTCTAGGCAAGCGCTGGGATCGTTGAGTACCAATGGCTCAGCACCGGCTGCGACCGTGCCTACGATACGGAAGGTGTTGCTACCCGCGCTGTGTGCGGAGGTGGCCAGTGCGATGCCATCCATAGCCACCCGATCGAAGGGTGGTTGGTCGCGCTCCGCCCATAAGTCCTCACGCAAGACCCGGCCGCTGGCATCAGCAAGCGGACAATCTTCAATGGGGAGCGGGGAGAGAGAGGCCTCGATCACATTCGAGGCCTCAGTGGGCGTGAGCAGGGCAGTCAAGTTACTTTGCGGCCTGAGCTGCCTTCCAAAGTTTGATTTGATCATTGAACAGCGCGCTGACTTTGCTTTCCTCGTCGACCGCTGCATTGTGGCGTTCGGTTTTGGCTTTTTCTTTTGCGATGTATGCTTTTTTCTGCTCGGCGGTGGCGCCTTCAGCAAGCGCTGGATTGGTCTCGCCATCAACGCACGGCAGGTAGTGGTCTTCGATCTCAGCAACATACTGCTTGACCACCGTTTGTGCGGCGATCATTTCTTCTTTGGTGGCTTTCTTGCCATCGGGGAAACTGGTGGGCGCTTTCGGCAGGGTGCAGTCGGCAAGGCTCACGGGAGCCACAGCAATGGCGCCGAGTGCGACGACACTCGCGGCGATTCTTGAGAATCCAATCATGAAACAGTCCTCTCTGGCTCTGGCTGGCCGATATGGCCGCTGAGTCCTAATCTTAGCTTTTCGCGAACCAAAATGGGATGCTCCGTTTGGGGTGGCGGCTAAAAGGACCTCGCTTTACCATGCACTTATGTCTAGTCCATTGACCCCGGGACAGTTAGTGACCTTGGCGCCCGGTATTCGGCGCCTGGTTGCGCCCAATCCGGGTGTATTTACCGGTCCGGGTACCAATACCTATCTCATTGGCCATAAACGGGTGGCCATCCTTGATCCCGGTCCCGCCATCTCTGCCCACATAGAGGCGCTAGTGGCCGTCACTCGGGGGGTCGAGGTGGTCGCGGTCGCCGTCACCCACACCCACATAGACCACTCGCCGGCGGCCGCGCCGTTGGCTCAGGCGCTCGGTGTGCCCACCATCGGGCGCGTGGCTCGGTTTGCAACCGGTCAGGATCCTAGTTTCGCGCCGGATCGCATCGCCCTTGATGGTTTTTGCCTATCAACCGACGCGGGCGATCTGTTGGCCATCGGTACGCCCGGTCACGCCTCCAATCATGTGTGTTGGCACCATCCACAAGCAGCGATCCTGTATACGGGCGATCACATCTTAGGAACCACCTCGCCGGTGATTCAGCCACCGGACGGCGACATGGCTGAGTATTTGCGCGCACTGGATGCCCTTGCGCGCCTACCGGATCTGACGTTGGCACCTGCCCACGGGCCCTTGTTGCCGCACTCGCACGGGGTGATTGCAGCGCTCATCGAGCATCGCTTGCAGCGAGAGCGGCGCGTAGTCACCAGTGTTCAGGAGAATGGTCCTATCGGTCTAGATGCTTTGGTTTTACGTGTGTATAGCGATGTTGACCCTGCGCTACATGCGATCGCGCGCTACTCACTAGAGGCGCATCTGCTGAAGTTGCAGGCAGACCGTCGAGTGATCTGTGTACATGGACAATGGTCGGCGTCGTGAGTGGCATTGCGGTTGAATTGCATAATGTCTCTTTGGATTTAGGCGATCGCCCGATTCTAGATTCTGTGTCATTGCGCATTCCGCCAGGGACGCACGGGTTGTTACTGGGCGCGAATGGCGCGGGCAAAACCCAGTTGTTAAAGATGTGTGCCGGAGAGCGTTGGCCGCGGCCAGATGAGAATGCGTGGCGTATCTACCGTGATGCCAAAGGTCGCGTCTTGCACTTGTCTGACTTGCTGCCGCGGCTAACCTTGGTCAGCGGCGAGCGTCAGGACAAGTACTATCGTTACGACTGGAATTTTTCGGTGGCCCGAGTGGTGGCGAGTGGAGTGCAGGGTGTTGAGCGGCCACTCGTCGCGTTAACGGTGATCGAGCAAGCGCGCGTGCGCCGCGTGTTAGATCGTCTAGGTTTGTGGAGGCTGAGGCGACGCCGATTTTTGACTTTGTCCTATGGCGAGCGTCGGCGTGTGTTGTTAGCGCGCGCTCTGGTATCGCGTCCGCGTCTGTTATTGCTCGATGAGGCTTATAACGGTCTTGATCGTGATAGCCGCGCATGGTTTAACCGTGAACTGACGCGTTTGGCGCGCACCAAACTGACTATTTTATTGACGGTGCATCGCTTAGAGGATGCGCCGCCCATGTTCCGTCACGTGTGGGTGTTGCAGGCGGGTCGCCTGGTGTATGACGGACCCCGTGCAAAAGCGCCGCAGCAATGGTTGGCGACCCAGACGGTGGGGGCTGATGCGCTAGCGAAGTTACCAACTCGACTGGCGACGAAGGTCATTAACAAGACATTGATTCGATTAACGCGGGTAGATCGAAGAGCACACGTCTGAACTCCAGTCAC
>CAIYVA010000241.1 GCA_903929455.1 uncultured Pseudomonadota bacterium
CATCACCGCGACGCACGAGTTGGTCGTGCCCAAATCAATACCAATGACTTTACCCATAACGTCACTCCTCAAAAACTGTTAAACATCCCGTTAAGACCGACATGTGGCCGGATCTGTGTTTATCAAGCCACCCGTCGCCTTAAGCGCCGCTTTCGCCATCTGGGGCGCGCGACACAATCACCCGCGCTGGCCTTAACAAGCGTCCATTGAGCAGATACCCGGTCTGGATGGTCTGCATCACCGTACCCGGCGCGTGCTCCGCGGAAGGCGCCGCCACCATGGCTTCATGCTCCGCCGGATTAAATGGCTGACCTGTGGGATCGAGCAGGCGAATACCGCACTTCTCGAAGGCTTTCTGTAGCAAACGATGCGTGGCTTCCTGCCCTTCTAACAACGTTTTTATATCGGCCGATGTGCCCGTTGCTTTCGCCAATTCAAAGCTATCAATGGCAGGCAGCAGCTCCTGAGCAAAGCGCTCAATGGCATAGCGACTGGCCTGTTCCACGTCCCGCACCGCGCGCTTTCGCACATTGTCGAGTTCCGCCACCGCGCGTAGGTATTGAGCGTAATGCTCCTCCGCCTGCGCTTTCGCCTCAGCGAGGGGATCAAGCGCCACAGCGGCCACCCCAGCATCCTCAACGGGGGTCTCTTCAGGGGATGGGGTCGACTCACTCATAGACAGGCTCCGCACGCTCGTAGACACACAAATAGACACACAAAAAATGGCAGAACCGGCCTTAAGCCTGCCTGCGCCGGCAGCGAGAATGGGGGCAAATCGCCCTCAATTCAAGGGCGAGAACGATCAAAAAGCGAGGTCTTAGGCGCTTAGCGCCCGCTTAAGGCCGATCCCAACAAGCGGGCGGTCAGATCGACGATCGGAATGACCCGCTCGTAGGCCATCCGGGTCGGTCCAATCACCCCCAGCACACCGACAATTTGGTTGTCGACGGTGTACGGAGCGGTCACCACACTACAGTCATCAAGCATCGTATAGCCAGACTCACGCCCGATGAATATCTGCACGCGATCTGCCTGCAGACACTGGTCTAGCAAATGCAAAATATCGTTCTTCTCATTAAACGCATCAAACAGACGCTTTAACTTCTCAACATTAGAAAGCTCGGCAAATCCCATCAGATTCGTTTCGCCGGCGATCACCACATCCATGCGATGCGACGCCTCTCTGGCAGCCGGTGAGAACATCTGCTCGGCCATACCAATGGCATCCAGCATCAGTTGATTCATATGCACGCGCGTCTCTTGCAGCTGCGTTAGCAACACGCCACGCACGTCAGTCAGTTCGCGTCCACTAAACTGCTCATTCAGAAATCCGGCCGCACGACGCAGTTCTTCTGCAGAAAATGCCCGTTGCGATTGCAGAATGTGATTGTGCACCTCACGGCCATTGACCACCATAATGGCCAATACGCGATTATCTGACAGCGGCAAAAATTCGATTTGCGTGACGGCTGCCTGCGCGCGTCTAGGCACAGTGACCACGCCCGCTAAACTGGTGATACTCGACAACAGCTGCGAGGCCGCAGACACCAACTGACGCGGATCATCGGAGCGCTCACCAAAACGCTGCGACAGCGTACGTGCCAAATCCACATTGGCAGACACCTGTGGCTGCAACTTCATCAGCGCATCGACAAAAAAACGATAGCCGCGCTCTGTGGGGATTCGACCCGCTGAGGTGTGCGGTGAACTCACAAAACCAAATTCTTCCAAATCAGCCATGACGTTTCTAACGGTGGCTGCACTCACCGACAAACCGGATTCACGGGTCAGGGTGCGCGAGCCGACCGGTTGGCCATCGCGAATGTAGGACTCCACCAGTGCCGTGAGCAGACGCTGAGCACGGTCAGACAGCAGCCCGCTGGCCGCCGGATCGTGAGCTGCACTTTGGACATCCTCAGTCATCTTTAAATAAGCCCCTGTAAAGAAACGACTTTATTCACTTTACGCCCCAATCTAACGAGCAAGGCTTCAGCGTGTCAAGCGGCTGCGCACCGCCCACGCGAACACCTGACGCGCCACCCCTGCCCCACCTTGGCACAGAAAGCGCGGCGATGTTGACGCACTGACGAATCTGCATGGTAATTTGTAAGCACACATGAACCCCGCTTTTCACACCATCGCCCTCATTGGCCGCTTTCAAGACCCCCGTGTAGCGGAAGCCATGCAAGCGCTCGCCTCACATGCGCACAGCCGCGCACTCACCGTGTGGGTGGATGATGCCGCCTCGATCCCCTTCTCAGCACCGGTCAAGCGCCTGCCCGAAGCCCAATTGGCAGCACGCGCCCAGTTACTGGTGTCCGTTGGCGGCGATGGCACCTTGCTGCACACGGCGCGATTGGCCACTGGCATTGATGTGCCGCTATTGGGCATCAACCGCGGGCGCTTAGGCTTCCTAGCCGACATCAGCGCCAGTGAAATGATCGAGCGCTTTGACGATGTACTGCAGGGGCACTTCAGCGAAGACCGGCGGCACGTATTACAGGCTCGCATCGTGGCTCACGGCCAGCCAGATCAGGTCATGCAGGCACTCAATGACGTTGCACTTCAAAAGTGCGAAACGGGCCGCATGCTCGACTTTGAAACCTGGATCGATGGCTGTTTCGTTAACTCGCACGGCGGTGATGGCATGGTGATCGCCACCCCCACCGGATCGACGGCCTACGCCTTATCGTGCGGTGGCCCTATCTTGACACCGCACCTGGATGCGCTGGTGCTGGCACCGATCTCACCGCACACACTATCGGATCGTCCGATTGTGATTGATCGCCGATCACTCATCGAGATCAAGCCGGTCGCACAAGCTCCCATGCGCGCACAAGTCACCTGCGACGGATTAGTGTTCGGCGATTTGCCCATGGACGGTCGGCTGGTCATTGAACCGATCGAAGCAACGGTACGATTGCTGCATCCACCTGGCTATGACTACTACCGAATCCTTCGCTCCAAACTGCACTGGGGTCGCGGCGCTCGATTCGCGCCAACGGATGTGTAAATGCTGACGCATCTGCAAATCAAAGACTTCGCCATCATCGACGCGGCTGAACTCGAACTGACCGCGGGTCTCACCGCGCTGACCGGCGAAACCGGCGCGGGCAAATCGATTTTGGTGGATGCCGTACTGCTGGCCATCGGTGGCCGAGGCGGCGCGGATGTCATTCGCGCAGGCTGTGAGCGCACCGACATCGTCGCGACCTTTACCCTGAAAGACAACCCAAGCGCCGTCGCTTGGCTTGCGGCGCACGATGTGGAGCATGAGCACGAAGTGCAGTTGCGACGCGTGATTAGCCAAGATGGACGCTCGCGCGCCTATCTCAATGGACAGACTCAGCCAATCACTCAAGTACGCGCACTAGGCGAATTACTACTCGATATCCACGGTCAGCAAGAGTTCCTGACGCTCACACGTGCCAATACGCAACGTGCCCTGCTCGATGCGCATGGCCGACATGATCCAGTACTTGCGCCTGTCGCCCGTCTAGCGCTTGAGTATCGCGCGCTCTCTGCTGAATTAAGCGCACTGAAAACCGCAGCGCTTGATCGCGATCAACGCATTGAGCTTCTGGCCCATCAAGTCAAAGAATTAACGGCACTGGCGTTAAAGCCGGGTGAGGCACAAGACTTACAGCTCGAAGCACAACGCCTCGGTAACCACGGCCGACTGGCACTGGCTGCGCAAAATGCCTTGCAATGGCTGTATGAAGAAGAGGGTCAAGATGCTTACGCCAAAACGGGGCGCGCGCTCAACACGTTAAAAGCAGCCGCTGAGTTTGATCCCAAACTAGAACCCATGAGCCAACTACTCGCCGATGCGTTAATTCCGATGAAGGAGGCAAGCCAAGAACTGGCCGCCTATTTGGAAGCGCTGGATATGGATCCTAAGCGCCAAGAGATCGTGCAAAGTCGGATTGCAACGATCGAGCAGTTGGCCAGAAAGCATCGCGTCACAGCCGCCCAGTTGCCGGAGCAGCTCGTGTCACTGACAGGCGAGTTGCAACGCTTAACGGATGCCGAAAGCACACTCGCCGAACTTGAATTGCGCCAACAGGCGGCACTTAAAGCGTATCAGCCTTACGCCCAAGCACTCAGTCAGGCCCGCCAAAAGGCAGCGCACGCATTAGGCAACACCGTGACGCAGTTGATGAAAGGCCTCGGCATGCCAGGCGGCCAGTTCACGGTCGCCGTACAAGCCGATGCCAGCGTGGTGGATGCGCATGGCATCGATACCATCGAATTCTTAGTGAGCGCCAACCCAGGACAACCCCCTAAGCCCATCGCCAAAGTGGCCTCCGGCGGCGAGTTATCACGTATTAGCTTAGCCGTTCAAGTGGCGGCAGCCCATCAAACCGGCGGCAGTACCTGCATGATTTTTGACGAGGTGGACGCCGGTGTCGGCGGTGCGGTGGCAGAAATGGTGGGGCGCGAACTGCACGCACTGGGGCAGCGCGGCCAGGTGCTGTGCGTCACGCATCTCGCACAAGTCGCCGGTCAAGCTGATCAGCACATTAAAGTTGCGAAGCAAACAGACGGCAAGCAAACACGTACCGCACTCACACCGCTGACTGACGATGCGCGGGTTGAAGAACTGGCGCGTATGTTAGCGGGTGTGAAAATCACCAGCGCCGCCAGAGACCATGCGCGCGAGATGTTGAGCAAACCTGCCGCATCATCCGCACAACCCAAAAAGCCTGCATCGACAGTCGCTACAAAAAAGAAGCGTAGCGCGCCCTAAAGTCGCCGATGCGGACACTGTGCGCGGCGACAATGACCGTACAAGGTCAAGGCATGGTCAGCGATCTCAAAGCCAAGGCGATGCGCAGCCTTCGCCTGCAGTGACTCAATTTCGGCATCCGCGAACTCTTCCACCTCGCCGCAGTCAACACACACGATGTGATCGTGATGCTCGCCTCGATTCAGTTCAAAAACCGCAGTACCCCCCTCAAAATGGTGACGGGTGACTAAGCCCGCTGCCTCAAACTGAGTCAACACCCGATAGACCGTTGCCAGGCCGATGTCATGGTTGGACTCCAGCAGACGCTTATAAATATCCTCAGCACTGAGGTGCCTGAGCACCGTCCCCGTAGGACCCGCCAAAATTTCCAGTATTTTGACCCGTGGTGTGGTGACTTTAAGGCCTGCCCGACGAAGATCTTGGCTTTCCACGCGCGTATCCCTCAGGTTCCGGTATCATCAATGCCCATTATCCACCCATGGGCGCTTCCTACAACAGGAAGAGGCTCCGAGATCGGTACATGACAGTAACAAAGTGCTTGGTCATCGCGGCGTCAACGCTAGGCCTGTGCCTACTGGCCTCCGGTTGCGTTTACCGCATCAACATCTCGCAGGGCAACTTCCTCGAGTCGAAAACGGTCGATCAGGTCACCATCGGCATGACGCGCAGCCAAGTGCGCTATTTATTGGGCACTCCGATGGTGGCGGACAGCTTCCATCCGGATCGCTGGGACTACCTGTACTACTTCAAGACAGGTAAAACCCAGAAAGTCGATCGTCAACTCATCATTTTGTTCTTTGCGGAAGACAAATTGATCCGCATCGAAAAGCCGACCGGCACATTCCGCGATCCGACTATTCCGGCGGCCACTGGCGCTTGAACGAGGCGCCTGAACAAGGCGCTTGAACGAGGCGCCTGAACAAGGCGCTTGAACGAGGCGCCTAAATAAACGAGCCCCTTAGACCGAGCGCGACTTCACCTGCGTGCGCGCCATCGTGCGACCACGCTTAGCCAGCGCCCGCCGTGTCTCTTTAGGATCTGCTGGTAAAGGCCGGTAGATCTCCACCCGATCGCCCGGCATCAGGACGTGTTCACCGCTCACCAACTGACCAAAGATGCCCCACGCCGGCTTTGCGCCCTTATCCGGGTCGCTTTGGACGATGCCGGATAACTCAATCGCTTGACTCACCGTCGTGCCGGCGCTCACCCAGAGCGCTACCTCTGTCTGCACCGAGGGCGTCGCATACACCACCGAGATGGTGAACTTAGCGGGTGGCACCATAAACCTCACGCGCCCGGGCAACAAACACAGATCGGAAGAGCACACGTCTGAACTCCAGTCA
>CAIYVA010000242.1 GCA_903929455.1 uncultured Pseudomonadota bacterium
AGGCCTTAGTAGCGAGCGCCACGACCACCGCCACCACCGCGCTCTTCGCGGTCGTCACGATCATCCCGGTAGTCCCGGTCATCGTCGCGGTCATCACGACTGTCCGCCTTCTCATCGCCACCCTTCAGCATGGGTGAGGGCTCAGTGACCGCACTGTTTAAGCGCGTGGTCAAATGCCTGATCACCGCATCGGAGAAGCGGAAAGACCCTTCCAGCTCAGCGAGTGTTTTGTTGTCACACTCGATGTTCATCAACACATAGTGGGCTTTGTGCACTTTGGAGATGGGATAGGTCAGTTGACGTCTGCCCCAGTCTTCAAAACGGTGCACTGCACCGCCACCGGCGGTGATCATGCCTTGGTAGCGTTCTACCATCGCAGGCACTTGCTCGCTCTGATCCGGATGGACCAGAAACACGATTTCATAATGTCTCATAGCAACTCCCTTTGGTTAAGTGCTGACCCACTGAGACGGCGGATGCAACAAGGAGAAAGTGAATGTAAAACCCCGCTCAGGACCCATGTCCCGACCGAGCCGGCGAGTATAGGGGGATCAAAGCCCCTCCGCAAGCCAAAAAGCAGTGGCCGTTCAGCGCGTTAGGCCTGATCGCGCTGTCTTAAGACCTCATACAGCATGACACCCGCGGCCACCGACACGTTGAGGCTCTGGACCGCCCCCCGGAGGGGCAACTGCACCACCAGATCGCAGTGCTCCCGGGTCAGGCGTCGCATGCCGGTGCCCTCAGCCCCTAGGACCACCGCCAGCGGGCCGGTCAAGGACGCCTGATGGTGCGGGGTCGTAGCCTCCCCATCCGTGCCCACGATCCAAAGCCCCTGCTCCTTCAGTGCCCGTAAAGTGCGGGCTAAATTGGTCACCTGCACCAAAGGCACGGTCTCAGCGGCACCCGCCGCTACTTTGCGCACCACCGGCGTCAAGCCCGCCGCCCGATCCTTCGGCACCACCACAGCAGTCGCCCCCACCGCATCGGCGGTCCGCAGGCAAGCGCCGAGGTTATGGGGGTCTTGCACCCCATCGAGTACCAAGACCAATGGCACCTGATCGCCCTCGCCTAAGCGCATCAGCAGATCCTCTTCACTCATCGGACCGAGTGGCGTCACGAGCGCCACGACACCCTGATGTAAGCCCTGCCCTGTCAAAGCATCGAGCGACTGCGCCGTGTGGATCTCAATGTTCAAGCGATGCGAACTCGCCTGCGCCAACACATCTGCTAAGCGCTCATCCGCCCGCTTAACCACCAACAGACGTTTCACCGCCTGCGGTCTTTGCGCCAACACCGAGCGCACCGCATGCAGCCCGTAGATCATTTCCTCACTCATCGATACGTAGCCTCGACTCTCGGTGGGTTAATGTTTTTTACGACGACGCTTAGCGCCCGGCCGCTTAGCCGCAACACCAGGCTTTTTGACAACAGCGCCACGACTGGCACCACCCTTTTTGGCGCCGAATACCATCTCAACAGGTCGGGCCTTGCCATCTTTACCGACGCGACTGCGCGGATGAAAAGCGCCTTCCGTCTTTTCCAATAGCTCAAAATCAATTTTGCGAAGCGACGGATCTACCCGTGCGACACGCACCATCAATCGATCGCCAAGCGTGAAGCGCTCACCGCTACGCTCGCCAACCAACGCGCGCCGATCTTCCTCGAATCGATAGTAATCACGCCCCAGATTGGCCACATGAATCAAGCCATCCACCTGCAAGCCCTCAAGCTGCACAAACAGACCGAAATCAGTCACGCCGGTCACCACACCCGGGAAGGCCTCACCCTCTCGATCACGCATGAACTCGCACTTGAGAAAAGCGGTGACATCACGCGCCGCCTCATCGGCGCGTCGCTCGCGCGAAGAGCATTCCTGACCCAGCACTTCCATGTCGTGCGCTGAGTGCACAAAGGACTCTGCTGTTCCCCCTTGCAAGGTATGACGAATCGCTCGATGCACCAACAAATCCGGATAACGGCGAATGGGTGACG
>CAIYVA010000243.1 GCA_903929455.1 uncultured Pseudomonadota bacterium
CTGCATGGGGACTGTCTGACGGTCAGTGGCGAGACCATGGCGCAGAGCTTAAAGAAAGCCCCACGCTATCCGGCCCGTCAGGATGTGGTGCGACCGTTCACCCAACCCATCAAAGAGGACAGTCACCTGGTGGTGATGTACGGCAACTTGGCCCCTGAAGGGGCGGTAGCCAAGATCACGGGCAAGGAAGGCACTCGATTTGAGGGGGTTGCTCGGGTATTTGATTCGGAGGAATCGAGTTTGCAGGCCATCTTGGATGGCAAGGTGCGGGCAGGTGATGTGGTGGTGATTCGCTACGAGGGCCCCAAAGGGGGTCCCGGTATGCGTGAAATGCTCAGTCCCACCGGCGCCATCATTGGCAAAGGCTTAGGCGATCAGGTGGCCTTAATCACCGACGGGCGCTTTTCCGGTGGCAGCCACGGCTTTGTGGTGGGTCATGTATCGCCGGAAGCGGCGGTTGGCGGGCCACTGGCGTGGGTCAAAGACGGTGACCGTATTCGGATTGATGCTAAAAAACGTGAGCTCAGCCTGTTGGTAGCGGCACCTGAGCTTAAGCTCCGCGCGGCCGCGTGGCGCGCGCCTAAGCCCTATGCGGTGCGCGGTGTCCTCGCAAAATATGCGTTAACGGTCACCAGCGCGTCCTTAGGCGCGGTCACGGACGCGACCGAGGCACCGCTCAAAAAGCGGACTTTGGCACCAAAGCGCTGAAATTATAGTGTTTATTGTGCTGTACAGGCGGGGTCAGTGGGCGCTGTGCGATGCCTACGCAGAAAATGGCGTTCACAGCAAGGCTTGCGAAGCCGCGCGACAGGCGTTATCGTCTCCCCCGCGTTGATTGGGGGTAGACGTGCGGGCCGTTTTTGCCGCGCGTAAACTTGACCAACAGTCGCAGGAATTTGGATTAGGATATTTCATCCGAACCAGAGGCCGCGCAGATGACCGAGTCACTATGCTGACAGGTCATGGTGCTGGAGTCTGGTTTGGTTTTAGGTTTCAGGTTCTAGAGATAGGGGCTCCCGGCTTCATGGCAAGCGCTCAGGCACTCTCACGAAAGACTATCGTTGGCATCGTTGTGGTCGGTATCCACGTGTTGCTCATCGTCGGGCTTATCATCGCGACCGCGGTCAAGTACATTCCGCAGCTGCGCGAAGTCCTCGACATGAAGCTCGTTAAGCATGAGGAAGAGGACAAGCCTAAAGAGCCACCTCCGCCACCACCTGACTTTAAGCCACCACCGGTTCAGACCGTGGTCGATTTGCCGGTGATCTCGGGTCCGCCACCTGTGAATGCGATCGTGCAAAAGCCGGTTGAAAAGCCAGCACCGGTCGTGAAGGCGCCTCCAGCCATCAGTCCAGCGCGACTGGCCAAGGGCATGAACTTAGGCGAAGCGTGCGAGTCTTACTATCCATCGGCCTCGCGTCGTTTGAGTGAGGAAGGGTCGGTCGTTATTCTGTTTAGAGTTTTGGTGAACGGCCATGTCGGCGAGACCAAAATTGAGACGTCCAGTGGGTATCCGCGTCTGGACGAGGCCACTGCAAAGTGCCTGACTTCGCAAGGCCGCTTTGAGCCTGAGAAGGTGGGTAACGAAGTGCACGAGTCTTGGCAGCGGCTGAAGTATACGTGGCGCCTACGTTCGTAAAGCGCGTGGCTTTACGGGGCGCCTTTGGTTTGGTTTAGGTTTTGATTTTTAAATTTTTTATTTGCAACTGATACATCACGTTAGAGGATTTGATCATGGCTGACGCAGCAGGAATGAATCGCTCATTTGGCATCCAGGATCTCTGGGACTCGGGTCCGATCAGCAAGACCCTGTTGATCATCCTCGGGATCATGTCCCTTTACTCGTGGTATGTCATTGCCACGAAACTTCTCGACCAGAACGCCATGCGTAAGTATGCGTTGGACGCCGAAAAGGACTTCTGGAGTGCTTCGAGCCTCAAAGACGGTCTGGCACGCTTGAAGGGTGGTGACGACAATGCGTTTCGCGGTTTGGCCGCTGACGGCATGGAGTCGCTTGAGCACCACGAGCGCAACAAGGGTCGTGTGACTGAGAATGTGGACCTGCACGACTGGATCACCAGCCACATGCAGCGTCGCGTTGACTTGATCGGTAGCGATCTGACCGGCGGCATGGCTGTGCTGGCATCGGTCGGCGCCACGGCACCGTTCGTTGGTCTGCTTGGTACGGTGTTGGGTATCTTGAACGCACTGACCTCGATCGCTATGTCCGGCAACGCGTCCATTGAAATGGTCGCCGGTCCCGTCGGTGAGGCCTTGTGGATGACCGCGATCGGCTTGGGCGTCGCTATCCCTGCGGTCATCTGCTTTAACTGGCTGACCCGTCGCAATAAGTTCATTTTGGATCGCGTTAATTACTTCGCGCATGACTTGCACCAAGCTCTGATCTCTGGCGCCCGCGTCTCTGCGGCCGTCAAGTCAGCTGCTGGCGCACCTGTTGCGGCCAAGAAGTAAGTTCGCAGTTCTGAAACGGAAGAATAGGAGCACGATGTATGGCCGGCGGTAGCGGTCC
>CAIYVA010000244.1 GCA_903929455.1 uncultured Pseudomonadota bacterium
GCGCCACCCCCTGAAGAAACCAGGGCGGGGGCCCGCCTTAAGCGGGCCACCACCATGGCTGATGCGCAGCCTTAACGCTTGATGGGCGCCTGATACACTTTCCTACCCTGGAACCAGGTCGCGACGACTTGCGTCGCTGCGACTTCTTCTGACTTACCCTGATGAGACAGCGCAATCACATCGCGGTCGAGCAGTACAAAATCAGCGCTCTTACCCACTTCCAGCGAGCCGATCTCATGATCTCGCCCTAAGGCCTTCGCGCCGTTAAGGGTGTAGGCCTGCAACGCATCCTCAATCGACACCTCCTGCCAAGCGCTCAGCGCCGGTTTACCAGGTAAACGTCGTGCGGTTGCAAAAGCGATATTAACAAAGGGACGCGGGTCTCGCGTCTCCACCGGCGCATCAGACCCCCCCGTCAGAATGGCTCCAGCGGCTTGACTGGACTTGACGGGGTACACGTTCGAATCGTAGTAACTATTCGCTGGATGCAAAGCCGCATATGCGTTGCCAGCCACCTTCTCAATGAACGGGATCACTGCGATGTCGTAGTCGAGATCGGTCGATGCCCAAGAATAGGTATAGGCGATATATAAATGGTCACGCCCCATACGCACGACATCATCTGGGTGCGCCAACTGCACGTGCGCTAACCCATCACGGGTCGTGGATACGCCATCAGCAGCTCTAGCCGATTCAATCGCATCAATCGCTGACCGAGTGGCTCGGTCACCAATCGCATGGATGTGCACGCTGAAGCCAGCCACGTGAAATCGCTTAACAAACTCCATCATCACCGCGCGCTCATGCTGCAACTGTCCACTCGAGATATCGCACTGAGCGGGATGAAAACCATTGCTTGCTCGAAAGGCCGCGAGCACCTCATCCGTTCCATATCGCTCTGGATGCTTACGCACCTCGATGCAGACACTACTAGCGGTATCCACATAACCAGTGACCGTTGGATGACCGTCTGTATCTGTCGAATAAATAGGCTGCAGAAACGGCTCTAACATCGCCGCATTGGGCAATGTCGGCGGCACGGCATAAGGATTTCCCTCCAACACGCCATCCGCAAATAACTTAACGGTATCAGCCTTGATTCGCGCACTTTTAGCATAGCGCGTACGCACATCAACAGCCTGAGCGACCATGGCATCATAATCAACACTGCCATCGGCTTTATGGAACAGCGCTGGATCATAAAACTGCGCCAGGTTAGTCCACACCGTCAGTTGCTTACGCTTCAGCAGCTTGTCATAAACAAAAAATCCGTCCGGTGAAGCCATCGCATCCAGCATCGCCGTGATCCCAACACTATTGAGGCGTTGCGGAATACGCTCAGCCACTTGGGCGGTCGCTGCCAAGTCGTTGTGCAGCATGCTATTCGGGTTGAAGAAAGACCTCGCATCCTCATTAACGGCGCCATTAGGCTCACCACTGGCATCCACACCAATTAACTTTCCATACGCTTTAAAATCAGATGCCAGAGTGCTTTTCGACAAACCGACTACCTGACCAGCCAGATTTTTGGCAGTCAGCAGCGCTGCACTATTAAAGCCAGCATGATGTCCGTCATTGCCAAGTAATTGCACCGGATTAACCACAGAAGCCTTATCCAACGCCGCGCGCAGCGTGGGATAACCCGCAGAAGGTTGATTGCCTGCGGTGTAGTTCCACTGATGCACCAAGAGCCACTGACCGGGCTTTAGGCGGTAGTGGGCAATACACTCTTTAACGAACGCAGACAGGTCCATAAGGGACTTGGTCTCGCTATCCAGATCACAAACGTCCAAGTCAACGATGTCGAGCGGATGGAGATGCGCATCGATTAGACCCGGCACGATGCGCCGACCCTGCGCATGCTCGACCACTGTTTTAGCGCCGACATAAGCTTGCGCACCTGCCACGTCACCGACATAGACCAACTGTCCATGTCGCGTCGCCAACGCCTCCGCATCGCCACGACCGGTAGCGGTATAAATACGGGCATCTAACACCACGAGATCAGCCGGCGTTGTGACCGCGCCTACGGAGGCGGTACTGAGCACGCCCACCAACACAGCCACAAAGCGACCAAGCAAGCACTCACGAGATGGGTGAGAAAAATTCATGACAACCTCTCTGACAGAAGAAAATACTGTAATCAAGCGCGCGTACGCCCGCGAGCGCCCTTAGGTGCCGCCACCCCGGACTGATGCTGACCATGCAACCGTACCCGTGCGGGCGCTACACCGCGCTTGAGTGGCGCGTCGGGGATTGGAGCACCCAGGCCATGCTGCATTGGCACCACGCCCGCCCACACAGGCCACGGCATATCTGACGTCGGATCCTCCGGCCCACCGTCCCTAATCTTGGCGGAGGCCATATGAAGCGGCATGGACAGGACAGAGGTAGCAGCCAGCTCCTTACGGGTCATCGGCCTAAGGCTAGCCCAACGGCCAGGGAACCAGTGCTCAGTTAAGACCTCAAGCGCGCGGGTCTTTTCTTCGTCAGACTGCACTACCTCGGGCTGACCAAAACACATCGCTGCACGGTAATTTGCTGAATGATTAAACGCCGAACGCGCCAACACCCACCCGTCCATCAGGGTAGCCGTCAAACAGACCTGACCATCAGCGGCATTCGACTTGAGCATACGGCTCACCCGGCTTCCATGCCAATAAACCCGGTCATTGATGCGCCAGTGCAAGGTCGGCGTGCAGATAATGCGACCATCGGCGATGTGTGCGACGTGGCAGTGGGTAGCCGCATCGAGGACTGCATACAAATCGGCGCGCGCATAGCGCGCTCGCTCAGGCAGGCGTTTAACCTTAGTGTACGCACTGGGGGCGGTTGAGTTAGGAGCGTTTCTTTTATGATCGATGCGTTTAGTGACCATTCGCCCGACTCCTGTGACCCTCTACTGGACGCAGTATGCAGGGAAACACCTCTACAAATCATCTATGCCGACCCGTGGATCGTGGCCATCAACAAGCCCTCTGGCTTATTCGTGCACCGCACCTGGCTGGATTTCGAGGCCACCACGTTTGCGGTGCAACGGCTGCGGGATCAGCTAGGCCAACCTGTCTATCCGGCGCATCGGCTCGATCGAGCCACCTCAGGGGTGCTGTTGTTTGCTATCGATCGAACCGTCTTACCCGCTCTGGCCATGACCTTTGCAGCAGGCACCATCGTTAAGCACTACCTAGCCGTCGTCCGTGGCTGGCCGTCGGAATCGCTAGACATCGACTACCCCCTCAAACGATTTACCGTTGCAGATGGTGATGGGGCGCCCACAGGCACCGCGCAACCCGCACAAACGACCGTTTCTCGCCTCGGGACGGTAGAGTTACCCATTCGCGTTGATCGCTATCCAACAACGCGCTACGCGCTGGTAGGACTCACCCCGCAAACTGGACGCCGCCATCAACTACGCAGACACCTGCGCCATGCCAACCATCCGATTATTGGTGACACGACCTACGGGCAAGGCCGACATAACCGGCTCTTCCGCGAGCAATTTCACAGTCATCGCATGCTTCTACATGCAAGTCACCTACGACTTACTCACCCGATCACCGGCGAAGTACTCCATCTCAACGCAGCGCCGCCGCCTGACTTCAGTAAGGTCCTTGAGCAGTTACATATGAATGCTGGCGTCTTTGGCCAGCCAACTGACTAACGACGATGCATTCGTATAAAATAAAATACAACCACACGAGGCTCGCATGAACGCCCTCACGCTTAATCTGCAAGCATCCCTAGGCATACTGGTCTATGTCATGCTCGCTACGTTCGTCAGTTCACGCGTCAAAGCCATTCGCTGGTCACTGGTATTGGCGGCGATCGCATGGCAATTTGCCATTTGCTGGGTGCTGTTGCGCGTACCGGCGATCACGCATGCACTAAGCGTCTCAAACCAAGTGGTGGCCGCCCTGTCAGCGGCCACGCTCAGCGGCACATCCTTTGTTTTTGGCTATGTGGGCGGCGCACCTCCACCCTTTGCGCTAGAAAATCCCGAGCGCGCCGTTATTTTTGCCTTTCAAGTCATCGCCATCATTATGGTGGTATCCGCCCTATCGGCAGTACTGTGGTATTGGCGCATCCTACCCGCCGTCATCCGCAGCATCGCTTGGATATTCAAGCGCACACTTGGGACTGACGGACCCGCGGGCTTTGCCATTACCGCCAATGTGTTCGTAGGCCAAGTCGAAGCGCCCTTATTGGTTCGACCGTTCATCGCACGCATGAGTCGCTACGAATTGCTCCTATTAATGACTGCCGGAATGACCATGATCGCGGGCTCGATGATGGTCGTGTATTCAGCTTTATTGGCAAATCAATTTAGCAACTTGCCAACGCAATTGATGACTAAATCGCTCATGTCCATCCCAGCGTCGATCTTATTTGCTCACATCATGCTGCCAGATGATCACGCATCGAGCGAACCGGCCACACTCGAACGCCCCTACAGCAGCACCATGGACGCCGTCACTCGGGGCACCACAGACGGTTTACATATCTGGCTCAATGTCATGGCGATCTTAATCGTACTGATCGCACTGGTCGCACTTCTCAATCAAGGCATCGGCAAACTACCGTGGGTGTTAGGCGCACCCCTGTCACTGGAACGGATCGCTGGCTGGCTGTTCTCGCCACTGGCTTGGCTGATGGGCATACCGTGGGCGGAGGCGCTTAACGCCGGCAGCCTGCTCGGCATCAAGACCGTACTGAACGAGTTTTTAGCCTATTTGAAGTTAGTCGACATGGGACCGAGCGCTTTTTCCGAGCGGACACGTTTAATTGTCATCTACGCACTGTGTGGCTTCGCAAACTTCGCCAGCATGGGCATCCAAATTAGCGGCATCGCCGCGATGGCACCCGAGCGCCGCCACGATCTGAATGACTTGGCACTGCGCTCCTTACTCGGAGCCACACTCGCCTCTTGTATGAGCGCCGCTATCGTCGGCATCGTGGCGTTCTAGGCGGGCAATGCGCATGAACAAAGCGATGCCCGCACAGACCCGTAGACAAGCCGCGCTGGCGATTCTTGGTCTGTTGGTGGTCGTGCACGCTGGTGCCTACGGTGTTTATGTGCTGCGCGCTCGTCAGGCGGCGCTCGCCACCGTATTTAGAGACGCGCGCGAACAATGGGCCAGCGGTCACCGCGACCTGGCGGCTCGCGGCTATGCCCACTTCGTCAGCGAACGTCCGCACGCCACCTGGCCCTTGGTGCTCTTGCGCTCCCTGCCCAGCGAAGCAACCGGCTGGTTTGTGCTCGGACGGGTGCGAGCCGAGCAAGGCCAAACGGAGGCGGCTCTCAACGCTTTTAGTCACTCCATGACGCTAGAGCCTCACGTCGGCCAAAAGGAATATCGCGATCTTTTGCTGGAAAGTCATCAACCCGCACGCCTACGTGACTTCGCACTAGACGCTCTGGGCAAAGATCCACACTCACCGGTCGCACACAAAGATTTAGGTGCCGCGGCACTGACGCTTAATGAGCCTAAGCTCGCGGTCTTGGCGTACCAGCAAGCACTACATGACTTGCCACGTTTTTTAGCAGTGACTGACCCGCACCGCCCACCAGGACTGAGTAGCCAAGAAGCTGATCTGTTAAATTTGTTATCGGTGTCAGCGCGGCTAGCGGGCGATCGAGTAATGGCCGAGCGTGCCTGCGATCAGATCCACCAGCAACAACCCAAAACAGCCCACCTGGATCGCTTGTGCCAGGCCTATGCGGCGGCGGCCATCAAACAAGTCGAGACGGCCAAAGCGCTACTGCAAGCCTACCAAGCGCCTGCGCCAGAGCATGACGCCTTGGTCGCTCGCTTACAGACCGAACTTCATATGACATCCGCGCCATCGGCAGCACACTAAGGACTGGTAGGCTTCACCAGTTCTGCAATACGGATGGCCGTCTCGAGCGCAGCGAGCCCTTCTTGACCGCCTACGCGCGGTCTCTCACCGGAACGCACCGAGGCGACAAAGGCTTCAATTTCTGCCTTTAAGGCGTCGCCCTGATCGTATGCGCGCTCATCGATCGACACCTGCGGCAAGTCCCCTACTGGCGGCTCAGCGCTACGCCGAATCACCGTCATAACCTTTTGCTGCATATCAATCGACAAATAGGCTTCATCCTCAAACAGTCGCAACTTACGCTCACTCTTCATACTAATTCGACTGGCAGTCACATTCGCGACACAACCCGATGCAAACGTCAGCCTGGCATTCGCGATATCAATGTCATCTGAAAAAACTGAACGACCAATCGCATCGATGTCGACGATCGGCGAATTAACGATACTTTGGATTAGATCAATGTCATGAATCATGAGATCAAGAACCACGCTGACGTCCGTGCCACGCAGCTTGAATGGCGCAAGCCTCGCTGACTCAATAAACCGCGGCGCACTCACCAAACCATCGAGCGCCAATATCACTTCATTAAACCGCTCGAGATGCCCGACCTGCAAAATGCACCCACCGGCAGCGGCCGCCTCAATGAGGTCTGCCGCCTCCGCCACCGTGGTAGTGATCGGCTTTTCCACCAAAACATGGATGCCCGCCTTGAGGCAATCCCTGGCAATGGCATAGTGGGACGGTGTGGACGTAGCAATGGAGACAGCGTCCACTTGACCGATTAGGTCACGCCAATCAGCAATCGCCGCCACCTGCAGTTCAGCGGCCACGGCCAACCGCGCAGCCTCTGACGGATCCGCCACAGCCACCAGCTTGCAATCGGGCAGCGAAGCCCATTTTTGTGCGTGGAACCGCCCGAGGTAGCCCACCCCAATCACTGCCGCACGCACCGTTGGCTTCGCACTCATCAATAGCTCTCCCCCGACTTTAAACCACTCAGCGACTCAATCAGCGCCCGTCAATGACCTGGCGTCGGCCAGTAATGAACAGCAATCAGCAGAATCGTAAGCCACGTACCGCCTTGCGCCCACCACTTCCAACGACGCTCCCATAGGGTCGCGATGAAAGCATAACTGGATACAAACGAGAGCCCGAGAAACAGCCCAAAGCTCGTGAGCATGGGGCCATATTCACGCGCAAAACTTGAATATTCGCCTGCCAGACTCAGAAAAACGACCAACACCATGGCCAAACCAATCGTAATGGTGACCGCCGACCCCATAATGATCCCAGTCAGAACTGCTAATGGCGACATTTGCGCTCCTTTTTGAGACAATACACCTTGATCCGGCCTGCCCCGATCACTACCCTAATCATATGAAAATAATGGAAAATCATAACCACAGCGCACGCACCGTGCGCCCCTCCCCCGTAGTCTAACCTCTCATGAACGAACCCCAACAAAAGACGCCCATTCGCCGGAGCCGCTTGGCGACGATCGCCATCATCGGCATCCCGTTACTCGCGATTGGTGCGTTTGCTTTAGGCACTGGCCACCGCTTTAACCTGCAAGCCACCGCACCTGCCCAGGCCGCTAGCCTTGGGATTCAACCGTCAGAACGCCATCGAAAGGTTGCCAGGCTCGTGGGAGAGGTCATCGA